>CAYOAV010000001.1:0-64237 GCA_964402055.1 uncultured Ruminococcus sp.
AGACTGCACAGAGGTTTCCATACCATACGAATTATCAGCTGTAAAAGGCTCACTGCGGTCTGGAGATGTTTCTGCTGACTGTTTTAATCGGGTTTGTGTTGTTTCCTGCTGTGCGTTTCCCTGTTGTTCATCATAAGCTTTGATTTTTTTCCTATCTCCTTTTTTACTCTTAACTTCATATCGTCATATGATTTTTGATTATATCTTGTATTTGCCGCTATTCGGGCAGGACTATTTTTGCCATAATATCACACATTTGCCCCTGCTATGGTTTAATAGTCAGAGCAACAAAGGAATGTGCAATAGCTTGTGTACAATGTTCAGATGTTGAAAAAGGCAAAATGAGTACGATAATCACGTTGGTATAAGTTTTGCAAAGTTAAAACAAAAAGGCTGTCAAAGCATCTTATACCTCACCTCAAAAAAAGCGTTGTATTCAAAAATAGTGATACAACGTTAATTAATATAACATCAATAAAACATTATTTATACAACAATTATTGATATTATATACTTAAATTTAGTGCGTTTTGACAAAATATTTCATTTCGTTCCCAAAATAATGCATTTCGTCAGATTCCTATTGATTTATTATTCAAAATGTGTATAATATAATTAATTCATTTTTACGATTGTAAATAGTACATATTAGTGTTGTCTGTTATGTCGAAAAATGTAATAATAACTATTTATTAATATGGAGGGGTCAATATGTCTGATAAAATTACTGTTTTAATTGCTGATAATTCAGCAGATTTCAGCAAACGTGTTGCTTCTGCGTTCAACGCAAAGAATTTTTGGGTAAATGAATGCGAAAGCGACGGTAGTGCGATTATTGAAGCAATACGCACCTCAAAGCCTGATATTGTAATCTGCGAGGGTCTTATGCCTTCGGCAGATGCACAGGATGTTATTCATCGAATTAACGGAAGTACTGCGAAAAGGCCATTCTTCTTGGTAACACTCCCCTATCGAAATGCTTACGCTGAACGTATAATTATGAGCTACAAAAATGCTTATGTTTTCATCAAGCCATTTGAAATTGAAAATATGATAAGCTTTGCAGAGCATATTGTACCAAACGATGCTTTAAATTTTGAATTTGAAGATCGTGATTATAATATCAATGGCAATGATTATGATTCTGATTCTGCTCAAATAGAAATTGTTGTCACAGACGTTATTCATATGCTTGGAATTCCTGCACATATAAAAGGCTATAATTATCTGCGTGAAGCAATTATGCTTTCACTTGCTAATTCTGAAATGCTTGAAAGTGTGACAAAGCTTTTATATCCAACGATTGCAGAAATGTATGAAACATCACCATCAAGAGTTGAAAGAGCAATTCGTCATGCAATAGAAACATCTTGGGATAGAGGAGATGTTGACTATCTGATAAAAATGTTTGGAAACACAGTTAGTTGCGGACGTGATAAACCAACAAATTCCGAATTCATAGCTTTAATAACAGATAATCTGAGATTGAGATTCAGAATATCAAATAAATCAAATAAAAAGAAAAAGCACAATTATTATAAGTAAAAATGTTTTTAGGAATATGCTGACTATAGACAAGCGTTCTTTTCGTCATCAAAAGGTTAAACAAATAAATCAGCTATTCCTTATAAAAAGTATTTTTCATGTATTTTTTTACCCTTTATTAAACAATTTCACATATTTTTTATCAATTACGACAAGTTTTTGGTGTTATTACGCACAAAATTTGTAATAATTAGAAAAATTACACTAAAACAAAGATTTTTTCTTTAAAATTGTTGAAATGTGTGTGATTTTGTGGTAGAATAATATACAAGAAAGATGAAAAGAACAATTCTTTCACTTTTTTCCAGCATATCCCAATCCCCAAAAGGGAAATAATTATAATAACAAGAGGGATGATAATTTATGAAAATTGCAATATGTTGTGACGACAGAATATCGCTAAACACACTTGAAGAAATGATCAATGAATATAGCCAGATCAGAAGAATTAATATTTCAATTGATAAATTCGAAAATGGTTATGATTTATTGAATTCCTTAAAAAACAAAAATTATGATATTATATTTTTGAATAATGAGATGAATGATATGGACGGAACAAAGGCTGCACATCTCATAAAAGAACAAAAATATTGTTGTGCTGTAATTCTTATAAGTGATGACATAAATAACACAACAGAATATTGTAAAGCAAATATCTTTCATTTCATAAAAAAGCCAATAGACAAGCAGGATCTTTTTAACAAGATTAATGAATACCTTTGTTCCACAAAAAATGATGAATTTTTTATCATTAATACACATGAAGGCACATGGAAAATTAGGCTATCTGAAATAATCTATGCTGAGGCTACAGGAAAGAATACAATTATCCGAACAACCAAAAGGACTTTTGAATTACATAGCAGTCTGAAAGGAATAGAAGCAAGACTTCCATCGAATAAATTCTGTCGATGTCAAAGAGCATATATCGTAGCTCTGTTTCATGTAGAAAATTATACAAATAAGGAAATACTCTTCGATAATGGAGAACGAGCACAGATAGGTAGAAAATATTTATCAGAATTTAAAGATTCATTTCAGGATTATGTACTATGGTATAATTCAAGGTATCTATAACCCAAGTAAGGTATTCTTTTATTAGAGTTTATAAAAAATCAAGCCTGTGCGAAATATCCGCACAGGCTTGATTGATTTCAGAGCAATATTCAAGAGAGTTATTTATCTAGCTTATCTAGGCACCTTATTTTATGCTTTCATATGATATATTACTAAAATTTACAACGCAACCGTCACCCTGCTTTTTATAAATCAAATCAGAAACACGCTTAGGCATTGTCACATTGTTCATAGCAATAACCATTCCGTCTGCTTTTTCTCTGACAGAATACATCTTTCCTTCGTCTGTAATGGTAGCATTCTCAATATTTACTACGCAACCATCTCCAAGCTTATTGATAAGCATTGAAAAAGCCTTTGCGGTAATCGTAATATTCTCAAAGCTAATTATGAATCCGTCGATCGTCTCGCCTATATCGTAAAAGTCATCACAACCATCCGAGAAAATTGTTATAGTGGAAAAATTCATTATCTGACCGTCTGAAAAGCTACTCAAAAGCACCGCAAACTGCTGATCTGTATACTCGCAACCTTCCCAGGAGCTTACACAGTTATTTTCGTTTTGAGATTTTCCAACTGATTGACACAACCATTCCGGCTTTGGTTTTACATTTTCACGTTCCGATCTCCACTGTTCATATGTGAAATCCTCAAGCGTATCATATTCGGATATATCTCTTGGAGCAAAAAAGCAAGCAACGGCATGCTGTGCAATCAAAACGAATCTCCAATTTTCAGATTCACCTGAATTAAATGGTATTTCGAAAACTCGCAAAAGTCCATTCTTTTTATCACGCTTACTAACCGCAGGCTCAAATCTGCTTTTTTGTAAAGCATAGCTGAATCTGTTTTCCCACGCATCGGCTTGATTTTCGTATCCGTCAAGTGCATATATTTCAGCTAATGATACTGCATCGTAGGTATCATTATATCCGCCTGTCATTGCAAAGCGGAATACATAATCCGTATTTTTTTCGAGCTTTTTTTCACAGTATATCTGTGACCAACTCCAACACCAATCACCGATTTCGTAAACCTCGGTATTACCGAAAGATGTGGTAATAAAAGCTCTGACACCTACATTTTTATCACAGGATTTATCAAGCTTAAACTCTCTTGCATTAAAATTTATAACATTACTCATTATATTTTCCTCCGTGTTGATCGGAGCAGAGTAATCCGCATTATCATACAAAAGACGTATTTTACAGTCAGCGACAAACTCTGCCCGACCATGTTTTACAAGTCCTCTTGCCCTTTTAGGGTAAGTCAGACCAATTTCATTATCGTCTTTATCAATGACAATTATGTTTTTTTCCATGGGTGTCCTCCCCTTTGCCATAGATATATTAATGCTGTTTTTTGTTATGGGTGCCGTCCCCAAAAAGATTATAACATAAAACAGCTATTGATACAAGTGATAATATGCAACAATTTTATGCACGTCGTTTCTTACATAATTCACAAAAAATCTTATCATATTTTTATACTATTGAAAAATGTCAATAAATGTAGTAAAATATAATAAAATTCAAAAAGTAAGCGGTGGTAAATATAAAAAAACATTATATCAAAGCTCTTTTGACTTCCTTAGTTATAATTGCTGTAATTGGTTCGATTTCTCTATATGATTCAGAAGCCTTCACAAAACCCTTTATTGATTATTCTCAAGCTGAAACATTAATTCCGCTCGATAGTATGTGGGAAGAAGAATCAACAGATACAGAATCCGATATTTCTGATGCAATAATAACCTCATCGGAAATTGTCTCAACAACAACAGATGAAATTGTGCCATCAGCTGAAAGTACGGTAACTACCGAGAGTACAACAGCTGTAACAACAACCGAAATTACAACGGTTGAAGCAAACTTATCAGAATCAACAACTACAGAATCAACCGAGCAAAACGGTCTTATCAATATAAATAAAGCAGGAATTGAGGAACTCAAACAGCTTAACGGCGTCGGAGATGTTATAGCTAAAAGAATCATTGATTATGCCAGAACAATAGGCTTTAAGTCAATTGATGAAATAAAAAATGTCAAGGGCATTGGCGATAAAAAATATGAACAAATGAAGGATAAAATAACAGTATGAAGAGTTCTGTTGCACTTATATTGTAAACCTATCTTAAAATTTTGTATTATAAAGTGAAACGTTCTGAAAGCCGTCAAGCAGCTTATCTATATATTTGAACGAGAGCTGTGCTCCCTTTGCAACACAGTACAGAGGATCATCAGCAACAACACAAGGAACCTTTATTTCGCTTGAAATCAGCTTGTCAAATCCGTTCAGCAACGCTCCTCCACCTGTAAGGTATATCCCATTTTTGCATATATCTCCAACAAGCTCAGGCGGTGTATTTTCGAAAACGCTTTTTATGCTGGCAACAATTTCATTGACGCTCTCAATTATTGCCTCATAGATATCGTAATCACTTATCTCAATGCATTCAGGAAGTCCCCTTATCAGATGACGTCCCTTTACAATTACAGTCCTGCTTCCACTTGGATCGAAAACATTTGCCGCTGAAAGTTTTGCTGTTTCCGCAGTTTTTTCACCGATAAGCACACGATATCTGTTGCTTATATATTTAACAATTTCCTTATCAAACTTATTTCCTGCAATCTTTATCGAAGCCTTTGATACGATACCATTCATTGATATAATTGCAATATCCGTTGTACCTCCACCTATATCAACTACCATATTACCATTTGGAGTAGAAATATCAACACCAGCTCCGAGCAATGCAGCAATAGGTTCTTCAAGCAGATAAACCTTTTTTGCACCTGCCGCCTTTGCCGCTTCAACAACTGCCCTACTCTCAACATCTGTTATAGACGACGGAACACACATAACAATATTAGGCATAAGTAGCTTCTGACCAGTTATTTTTTCTATAAACGCAGTTACCATATATTCCGTCATTTTATGATCGGAGATAACCCCATCAGAAAGCGGCTGAACAACTATTATATGCTCAGGTGCTTTTCCAAGCATTTTATAAGCTTCTGTACCAACTGCTATTACCTTTTCAGTTTTTGTATTAAATGCAACTATTGAAGCTTCATCAAGAGCTATTCCTTCATTACCCATAGTAATGATAACGTTAGCCGTACCTAAATCTATTCCAATATCCATAAAGCGTCATTTCCTTTCTGAATAATAAATCTTATTTTGTTTTTGCGGCAGCTACTGCTATCACCGATGCCGCACCCAGTTCAAGAAGTATTCTTGCACAGGAATTGATAGTAGAACCCGTTGTCATAACATCATCAACGATAATTACCGTTTTATCTGTTATAATATTTTCTCCTTTTCCTAATGAATAAAGATTGTCTGCATTTACTTTACGCTTATTCGCAGTAAGCTTATGCTGTGCAACAACGGATTCACTTTTATTTATCAGATCATTATATACAGGTATGTCAAGCCGTTCACTTAAAGCGTCTGCAAGCACCTCTGCCTGATTAAAGCCTCGTTTCCTTAGCTTCAGCCTTGCCATCGGAACAGGAACAATGCAGTCAGCCTTAATATTATCCTTCTGCATATCCGCCGCCACCTTTCCCATTGCAATACTGGGAAAAATATTATTCTTTGTATTTTTAAGATAAATCACTCCACCCTTGGCACTTGATTTATAATAAAAAGCAGGATAACAGAACGAATAAAGATTTTCATTATCTCTTCCGCATAAACATTCTTCTTTTGGTTTACTGCAACGTCTGCATAATTCATCTCCGACATAATCAAGATCATCAAAACAAGACTGACAATAATCAATCCTCCAATTTATCACCTTGCCGCAAAATGGGCATCTGTTCGGAAAAATTAGATCTGTAAGAAAAGCTCTCACTTGCTTGAAATCAACTGTCATTATGCTTCATCTCCCTATCTATCATTTCTCTAAGACAGCTGTGACGGTTGGTTCGCCTGTTATTTTCTATCATAAAATCAACAGTTCGCTTTGAACCAACTATTATAAGCATCTTTTTCGCTCTTGTTACAGCCGTATACAAAAGATTCCTGAAATAAAGCTTATCATAATTACCAATGAGCGGAAGAATTACAACATTAAACTCACTGCCTTGACTTTTATGCACCGTGACAGCATATGCAAGCTCAAGCTGATCCAGCATTTCTGTTGAATATGATACTACACGTCCGTCAAAATCAATAACAAGCTTCATTTCACGCTTTGAAACTTTTAATATCGTACCAATATCTCCGTTAAAAATCCCCGAACCGCTTTCCTTTCCCTTTGTCCAGATTATATCATAGTTATTTTTTATCTGCATAACCTTATCATTTTCACGAAAAGTATAACTACTGCCCTTGACTTCATTTTTTCCACGAGCAGGCGGATTTATTGCAAATTGCAAGGCATTATTAAGCTCAACAACGCCAAGAATACCCTTTCTTGATGGACAAAGTACCTGAATATCATCGGTCGGAGAATATCCATAAGCCTTTGGTAGACGCTTAGTACAAAGTTCAACAACCGTTTCCTCCGCATCCTGCATATCAAGCTTCTGTATAAAGAAAAAGTCATTATCCGTTTTTGTAAGGTCAATGCTTTCACCTTTAACTATTTTATGTGCATTCATAATAATGGAGCTTTGCTGTGCTTGTCGAAAAATTTCATTGAGCTGTATTACGGAAAGCACACCGCTGTCTATCATATCTCTGAGAATGTTTCCTGCTCCGACCGAGGGTAACTGATCGCAGTCGCCTACCATTATCAACCGACAGGAAAGCTTCAAAGCTCTCAAAAGCGATTCAAACAGCAGACAGTCAACCATTGACATTTCATCAATTATCATAACATCGCATGAAAGCGGCTCTTTATCGTCATGCTTAAAATGAAGCCTGCCCGAATTATCAAATGAAACTTCAAGCAATCTATGGATCGTTTTCGCTTCATAGCCTGTCAAATCGGATATTCTTTTTGCTGCTTTTCCAGTCGGCGCGGCAATCTGCACCTTCATTCCACGCTGTTCATACAGTGAAATAATAGCTTTAAGAGTAGTTGTCTTACCTGTTCCAGGGCCGCCTGTAAGTATAATAAAGCCCTTTGATAAAGCAAGCGAAATAGCCTTTTTCTGAAGCTCTGCATAGGTAATACCCTTTGATTTTTCCTCCATAGCTATTATTTTGGAATAATCGACCTGCGTATCCTTCATAAAGGAATTAAGTACATTCAGCCTACCTGCAATATAATCCTCTGCCACATAATAATCGTGTATATAAATATAATCATAATCATTTTGCTCACTGCTATAGACATTAAGCCTGTTTTCATCTATTTCAGCGTCAAGGATACTGTCAACCTGTTCTTCCTTTACATTTAAATAATTCGCTGTTGTTTCTATAAGATATTTATAGGGCAGACAGGTATGACCAAGATAGGTATTTTCTGTAAGAATATAAAAAACAGCGGCTCTTATCCTGCCATCGCTGTCGGTAGGAATATTCATTTCATTGGCAATTTTATCAGCCTTAACAAAATCAAGCTCAATATCGCGCTCGCAAAGTACATATGGATTTTCCTTTATAACATCTATTGCATACTGTCCCCAGCGTTTCCAAGCCTTTACAGCATACATCGGACTTACGCTGTATTGTGAAAGAAAAATCATAAGCGTCCTTATACCGTTCACACGCTTATATTCCATTGCACATTCTTCGGCTTTCTTTGCCGTAAACCCCTTGACTTCATTGAGCCTTTCTGGTTCAAATTCAAATATATCAAAGGTTTTTTCGCCAAATTTATCAACTATTCTTTTTGCAAGGGTCGGACCTACACCTTTAATTACTCCAGAAGAAAGATATTTCAATATTTCAGCCGTAGTCCTTGGAAGCTTTCTTTCACACAATTTTGCACTGAACTGCGTTCCATATCGAGGGTGATTTATGTATTTACCAGTCAAAGAAAGCAACTCACCTTCTTCGATATTTCCAAGCTCCCCCGTCGCTGTGATTTCCTCCCCTTTTCCTGACAGGACAACAACAGCATATCCATTAGACGGATTTGAAAACAATATTCTTTCGACAGAGCCTTCAACAACAATGTCCTGTTTTTCTTCCATTCAATAAACTTCCAATCTAAAGAACCTATTATTAATACTTTATTTCGTAAAATACGAAAAACACCCATTTATTATACCATATCAAGTCTATTTTTGCAACCAAAAAATTATTTTTTCATTATCATAAAAAAATTAAATAATAAAAGTTTGAAAGATTGTTAATAAATTGTAAACAAAGCTATAAATAATTGCATATTGGGCAAGTTTTGTGCTATAATTTAATAAAAAAACTTCAGGAGGATAAAAATGCAAGAAAATGATAAAATTCTTAAGAATGAGCTTCCTTGGCTTATTTTTTCGCTTTGCGGCTTTACATACGCAATAAATACCGAATTTGTTACAGGAATACTTGTTCCACCCAATAATCTTACATCCGTTCCGAATGCCCCGCAGGAATACAGAGGCATAACTAACATCAGAGGCGAGGTTTATCCTATCATTGATATGCGTAAGCTTTTCGGATATCCCACACTTGATAAGGAATGTGAAGATTTCACCACTATGCTTGAAGAACGTGAAAGGGATCACATTAATTGGGCAAACGAACTTAAACGTTCTGTTGAAGCTAACGAGGATTTCAAGCTCACCACTGACCCTCACAAATGTCAGTTTGGAATATGGTTTGATGATTTTAAGAAAAATCCCCATAATGCAGATTATGCTCTTCATAAAATTGAAGCACCACATGAATCTCTTCACAAAATTGCCGATGAGATAGCTCTTGTCAGAAAACAGCCTGATTCAGCTGAAAAGAATCATAAACTCAACGAATTGATGAATACAGTTTTCGACCAATACGTTCCAGAAATTGTAAATATCATGGACGAATCAAAACGTCGTTACAAATCATTTTTTCGTGAAACAATGGTTACATTTAACTCTGATATGGGTAATACAGCAATCGTTGTTGATAAGGTACTTGCTGTTGATAAAATAACACCTGTAAGCGGCAGAGCGAACATGGAAAGAATTTTTTCATCACCATTTTTTACAGGAGTAGCAAGGAACAGCCGTGTTAATGATGATATTCTTGTTATTGATGAAAAGAAGATTATAGCTAAGACCCGTAAGGATATCCCAGAGGAAGTTTAAAACAATAAAGAAATCGCTTTCTTTAATTGAATCGACTCAAAATTTGAAAAGAAAATTTATGCAAAAGCGACTAAGAATCAACCTTGATCGCTTTTGCTATATAGTTTTATGTCTGTAAATAGAATATCAAGTTAAGGCAATACCGCCCAAACTGAATATTATGTTTGCACTGGTAAACCTCTATCTGGCTGACAGAAAATTTCTGACGGCTTTGTAAAGTGTGCCCGCAAGCAGGTGTTTGGGTGGTGTTGCCTTAAATACCGTGATGGGAACAGAGTATTCGATATATTAACGGAGGTGCTTGGCTTTGCAAATTCGTAATGATTTTGTTAAATTAATTATAAAAATGCCAATATCAGGGCTTGTTGATTTTGTTGTGTGTTTTTGTGTATGTTTATTTGAATATGACATTATAGCAGGTCCTGAAATTGATTTTAGAAAGTGGCTTGATGTTCAAATTATAATTGCGATATATGCTGTTGCATTGTTTATTCATTATTTAATTTAAAAAAAATGGTTTCCGTTCAATAATAAAGCATATCAGGTATTATATTGGATAATGAGTTTTTTTACACTTAATCAATATTTTTGGTTATATATACTATATATGATTTTTGATTAGAGTATGTCGAAAATTGCACAAAGTAAAGTGTAACTATATGCATTAAATACTTCTAATGTAACATTAAAAAGTGTGATGTAATTGGAAAAATAAAATTTTTTATGATAATCTTCCATCTAAATGGACTGCTTATGAGATGGAAATAACTTTATTGGAAAATTTAGGATATACATTTGAACAGATAGATGAATATTTATGGCATGCAGTAATGTATTGCTCCCCCAATTAACTTCTGAATTTTCTGCTTGCCCCGCAACCGAAATCCGTCATCAGAAAACCTTGAAATATCTGCATATTTCAAGGTTTTCTTCCTAGGCTTTCGGTTGCGGTTCTTCGCATAAATCTTCAATAGTTAATTGGTGGAGTAATAGGATAATTCATCGATTTATGGTTGAAAGTTGAACATATATCGGTGAGAAATTTTATTCAAAAAGCTAAAAATTTTTAAGACGCATTTAATAATCAATATGGACAATTATGCCTTGAATATGAATGTAATGTGGAATAGCGATCAAAAGCCATACTTGAGATTATTTTAGCATATGGTTTAAGTGAGGTAAAGTCGGTGGTCGATTTGACGGGTACTTTTGATAAAAGCCTGGGTTTTTACCTTTTATTTTGATCTCTTTTAGGCACAAAAATGCACCCCTTTCGTTAGTCGCAATATCGGTATACTTATTACCACATTGTCTAACAAAAGGGGTGTATATTAAATTTGTCCTACGCTAATTTTTAACCCATTACAGCGACAACTTCGTGTGTGCCGTCTACAAATACAGGGAGTACATTTCCTTCAATAGCTTTTCCGTCAACTGTAACGGATACAATACCCTTGGAAACGTGATTAGGATTCTCAATCTTTACATTATATACAGCATTTCTGAAGGTTCTTGAAACCTCATAACCATTCCAATCCTTAGGAATAGATGGATCAATCTTAAGACCGCTGTAATCAGGGATAATACCAAGAATATACTGTGAAATCGCAACAAAATTCCATGCAGCAGTACCTGTGAGCCAGCTGTTCTTAGCCTCACCGAAACGCTTAGCATCCTTACCTGCAACCATCTGTGCATATACATATGGTTCCGTTCTGTGAAGCTGCTCATCTTCCTGATATGCAGGAGCAATTCTTGTATAATAATCAAATGCTCTGTCTCCCATACCAGCATAAGCCGCAGCACACATAATCCAAGCATTATTATGGCAGAAAATACCTGCATTCTCCTTATATCCACCTGGATAAGTAGAAATCTCGCCGTATTCAACAACATACTTTGTGAACGCAGGATTATTAAGAACAAGACCATGCTTTGTGCCAAGATACTTATCTATGCTATCCATTGTTTTTTCAGTAAATTCCTTGCCGCCGATATCAGACATTACGCAGAAGCCCTGTGGTTCAATGAAAATCTTGCCTTCTTCATTTTCGTTTGAACCAACCTTCTTGCCGTAAGCGTCATAAGCACGGATAAACCAGTCGCCATCCCAGCCGTATTCAACAATAGCCTGCTTCATCTTTTCGATTTCAGCCTTTGCCTTATCAGCTTCTTCAATCTGACCCTTAAGACGGCAAAGCTTCTCATATTCAGGTCCGATATATGTAAACATACCTGCAATCATAACAGATTCAGCTGTCTGCTCGTTAAGAGGTTCTCCTGTTTCAGGATTAACCTCCTTAGCAATATTTGAAGCAGTATTCTGGAAGCTTTCACCGGGTACTCTTGAGAAGCAGTTAAGGTTAAGACAATCATTCCAGTCAGCACGTCCGATAAGAGGAAGCCCGTGAGGTCCCTTATTATTTACAACATGATAGAAGGATCTCTTAAGGTGATCAAGAAGCGGCTGTGCAAGTGCAGGGTCGTTCTTATAGTCAACCATTTCATCAAGTATACCAAGATCGCCTGTTTCCTTGATATATGCAGCTGTAGAAAGAATCATCCAAAGAGGATCATCGTTGAAGTTTGTGCCTGCAGCGTCATTGCCCTTCTTAGTAAGGGGCTGATACTGGTGGTAGTTACCGCCGTCCTCAAGCTGAGTTGCGGCAATATCAAGGATTCTTTCTCTTGCACGTTCAGGAATCTGATGAACGAAACCAAGAATATCCTGATTTGAATCACGGAAGCCCATGCCTCTGCCGATACCACTCTCAAAATATGAAGCAGAGCGTGAAAGGTTAAATGTAACCATACACTGATACTGATTCCAGATATTAACCTGTCTGTTAAGCTTTTCATCATCAGAACGGAGACTGTATTTAGCAAGAAGATCTTCCCAAGTCTTAGCAAGCTCTGCAAATGCCGCATCAACTTTTTCAGCTGTGTCAAACTTAGACATCATTTCATAAGCCTTTGACTTATTCATTGAACCATCAGCATTAAATTTCTGATCGTATGGGTTTTCAACATAACCGAGAATAAATACAAGGGTCTTCTCCTCACCTGCGGCAAGTGTAATCTCCTTATAATGTGATGCAACAGGTGACCAACCATCAGCAACGGAATTTTTAGGAGTGCCATCAACAACTGTCTGAGGATTATGGAAATCATTATAAATACTTCCCATAAAGGTTTCACGGTCTGTATCATAGCCGTCAACAGTATCATTTACAGCATAAAATGCAAAATGATTTCTTCTTTCCTTATATTCAGTCTTATGATAAATAACTGAACCATTCTTTTCAAGCTCAACCTCACCTGTATTGAAGTTACGCTGGAAATTTGTGCTATCGTCATTAGCGTCCCAAAGACACCATTCAACAAATGAGAAAAGCTTAAAGGACTTTGCAACACCACTTTCATTCTTAAGAACAACCTTCTGAATTTCACCTGTAAAATTCTGTGGAACAAAGAAAGTTACCTCTGCAGAAAGTCCATTCTTCTTACCTGTGATTTTTGTATAACCCATACCATGACGGCACTCATAGGAATCAAGATCCGTTTTTACAGGAGCCCAACCAGGATTCCAGATTGTACCATTGTCGTTAATGTAGAAATAACGTCCGCCTGCATCAGCTGGTACATTATTGTAACGATAACGTGTAATTCTTGCAAGACGAGCGTCCTTATAGAAGTCATATCCGCCTGCAGTATTGGAAATAAGACCAAAGAAATCCTGTGTTCCAAGATAATTTATCCATGGATATGGAGTTTTTGGTGAATTGATGACATATTCCTTATTTTTGTCGTCATAAAAGCCGTATTTCATTCATCTAACCTCACTTGATAATATTTTACATAATAACCGCAAAAGGTTACCATTGATACAATTTTACCATATTAAACGTTTAATATCAATAGAATTTTTGAATTCTATGCATAAATTTTTTAGGGATTTTATTATGCATTTTTAACAAATAAATGTTTTCACCAAGTCCATTCAGACATAAAACGTGTAATTTTTTCGGTAAACTCACCCTTTACAGAGTTCTTTTTTCTTTCATTAAATGCTCCGATTGCAATAAGAATAACACCTGCCGCAAGCAAATATACCCACCATGCAGGACTTCCCCACTGCTTTATACTTAAAAAAATCGCCGAAGTTGTAATAACCGTTGCACCAAGAACAAACCATCTCTTTATGCGTACAAAGAAGGATATAACCAACATAATGAATGCACTTACCATCATGATGATCGAATTTACCAAGGCTCCGTTAAGAGCATTAAAAAACAAAATAACAAATACTATTAGATATGTTATAAATGTAAGCGAATCAATATGCTTTTTATCCCATTTCAGTAATCTTAAAGCCGCAACATACAAAAGTACAGGAATAACATTTATTTCAACCGAAATAGGATCGGGAGATTTTGCAAACGGCCTTGACCACCATGCAAAAACAGATATCAGCATTGCAATAGAAATTATTACGCGATTTGTCAAAGGCTTATTTCCTTTACGCAGGAACGAAGCTATAACTATTTCCAAAAGCCATATAAACGACCAACTCTGATATTCTCCGCTCATAAATATAAGATACGATATCAGTCCCAAGCATCTTGAAATTGCAAAGCAATCCAATTTATGATTTTGTTTATTATAAATATGAACATTAAAAACAATATAGCTTGCAAAAACAGAAAGAAGCATTATCACAGCAATAGTCAAGCAAACCGCATTTTGATTGACAAAACTAAGCGAGGACTGTGTAGCGGTGGCATAATACAACGCAGAAAGTGGCATTATCAGCAACGATGTAAAACCCATCATCAAGCTACTTGTTACAGTCATTGCCAGAACAATTATCACGCCGACATTAACAGCGACATTAAAGCTATCGGAAAATGTACCCAAAAATAGCAAACCAAAGGCTATAATATTAAGACAAACCGTTGAAAATCTACGGCAGGAAATGACCAAATCTCCATCGGCAAATGTAAATACAGCGAAAAGTACCGAAGCAAATAGTCCTGCAAAAATAAGCTGTCCTACAGAATCAAAGTCAAAAGCTGATTTAGCAAGGCTTGCAAAAACAATACAGAATAACGTAATATCCGCAAAAGCAAAGCATTTTCGTTTTTCAATAATTGTTTTAGCAAAATAGACAGAACCCAAAACTAACCAAAGCTGCCATATTGGTTTATAAGATGCGGCATAGGATAAACATATGTATATTAATGTAACAACAGTAAAACCAAAGAGAGATGCATTAGCTGTTACTTTACTGCGGTTTGAAAGCATTACTGTTATCAATGCAAGAATAACCGAAACAGCGGTAAAAATCCATATCATCTCAAAATTTTGACTGAAAATATCACCAGATGGTATCAACGCAAAGGTCAACATACTCAAAGAAATAAAAGCTATTTTTTCCCACTTCTTTTTTGGATATATACCATGGGATAAGAAAACCGCTGAAGTACAAAGCACTGTTATAGTTATAGAATTTCCTGCAAAAAGCTGCGAAACAAGGATACCTACCGCAAAAGCAGAATAAATTATATCTGTGAAAACTGAGCGAAGTATAAAGCTTTTTCCTTTTTTATTGAGAATAAAATCAAAAATCGTATAAAGTGCCGAAATCACAAGCAAAACAGCCGATGATATTGTATGGAAATACCTTGCTTCAAAAAATTCCACTATCGAAAGCGTTAAAACGGACAGCAAAAACGAAAAAGCTACAAGCAAAAAGCTACCTGATGCTTCATTTCTCTTGATTAATCCAAACACAAGTATTTCAACAGCAAAAATCGCAGAAGCTATCAGATATGCCGAGGTTACCTCTAAGGATAAATCCCATGTAACCACAAGCATAGCTATTCCTGCACAAACGCACGATAAAAAGTTGAATGCTTTATTTGTCGGCAACACTTTAAGCAACGAAAGGACTGATATAATTGTTGCAATCAACGTCCATATAAATATACCATCATCAAATGTGCTTAACGAAGCCTGATGTGTAACCCCTATGAAAAGAAAAAAACAAAAAGGTATCGCACCCGCATATTCATTTTTCTTTGAAAGACTGCTGAAAACATATGTCACTGCAAAAATTCCACATGCTAATGTAAAAACAAAGCCTTTTCCTGACCAAACAATTATAAGCGATACAAAGCTAACCCAAATAGTATTCATTAGTTCAAATTCAGGCAAAACATCAATCAAAGCTGTAAAATATTCAAGTTTTATATCCTTATTTTGAATTAATCTGCCTATAAAAATAACAGCTAACGAATAAATAGCCCCCACAAGGAGGATGAAATCTTTATTTTCAAAAATCTGTACAGCAATTGATATTACACAAGCCGAAATACCTGTCAATGAAGCAACCGCAAATGGTCGGCTTTTATAATCATAGCTGCCTTTAAAGCAAACAATAGCTGTCAGCAATGAAGCAACAGCAAAAACCGTTCCTACTCCCTCTCCACCAAAGCTAAACCAATCGCCAAAAATTTTGAAGAATACAACAGCAAATACGGTTATAGGGAGAAAAGCACAACCAAGCACATAAAATATTCTGCCTGTTTTTGGAAGTTTAAGTTTTCTTTCCGCAAGAGATGAAGCAGCAAAAAGAACAGCGGAGAATGAAAGTATTATAACTGCCTTAAAAATACTTCCAAGCGATGCCCAGGTGGTAGTAGCAAAAATAAAACCCGAAATAATAATAAGCAACGCTCCAAGAATAAACAAAGCATTGATTGAGCTGACCTTATGATTCTTTTCAGCTTTAGGTTTATCAATTGCTTCTTCAGGCTTTGTTATCTGCTCTGTAAAGGCATCAGTCCTTACACTTTTAATATATGATATGTCATAAGTTGAGCTATGCTTTTCATATGCCTTATTTTCTTCACTTTTATTATCAGAAGAAAATTCAATATTTTTAATTTTTTTACGAAGTTGTTTGTTCTGTTCTCTTTCATTAATATACAGATAAAGGAAAACAAGAGTAGTTAATATAAAAAACACCATACACATATTTCCTTCCTTTTGCCTATATTCTATCATAATAAATTGTGAAAGTCAATAATTTTTCATAAAAACACTAGACATTTCGTTACATATATGTTATAATAAAATGTATTTAGTTGGGAACCCGCTGAAATCTTCCATGCAACAAACAATATGTATTAATCTGCGGTTTCTCAAAAACTGGAGGTTTATATATTTATGAAAAAATTAAAAAAAATATCAATAGCTGCTCTTTGCTCCGCTGCAGCATTTTCTCTTACTGCCTGTGGAAATAATTTGACAGGTGCTGACACTACTTATGGAGCTGTTATTGATGACTACAAGGTTCCGGCTGGTGTATTTATCTCAATGCAGATGGATGCTTATTACGATGCGGCATATTATACCGAGCCAACAGATGATGAATCAACAGATACATCATCCGAAGAAGTTGCAACAGAAACTACTTCCACTGATGAAACAGCAGAAACAGAGGAAACTACAACCACGCCCTTCACCGATAAAGTTATTGAGGACAAGCCTGTTCGTGAATGGATAAATGACGAAGCAACCAAGAAGATGCAGGAATTTGTTGCTATTGAGAAAAAATTTGATGAATATGGGCTTGCGTTTGAAGATAACGAAAAAGAGAAAAACAGCATTTATCTTGACTCACTTTGGGAATATTATGGTTCATATTATGAAGAGCTTGGTATCAGCGAAAGCTCACAGCTTCTTGTTATGCTGAATTCAACCAAGAGAGATATGGTTTTTGATTATATATACGGAAACGGCGGAGAAAAGGAAATTTCCGAAGCTGATATAAAAGGATATCTCGAGGAAAATAACAAGCGAATCAATTTCATTGAAATGGAGCTTAAGGACGGAGAAGGAAATCTTCTAAAATCCAACGGCAAAGCCGAAATTAAAGAAATGGCCGAAGGCTATATCGATAGAATAAAAAATGGCGAAGCTTTTGCTGATGTAAGCAAGGAATACAGTGATTATTACGATAAGCTTGTTGCAGATGCAGCAGAAACCACAGATGGTGATGAAACAGATGCTTTAGATGATACAATTGAAGCAGCAAGTAGCTATGTTGATAACGAAACCGTAATTTCAAAGGATGGAAGCACACCATCTGCGGCAGTTGTTGAAAAAGCATTCGAAGCTAACACAGGAGATGTCTTCCTTGTTGAAGAGGACGAGGTTTATTATGTAGTTGCTGTTCTTGATCTTTATGATGACGAGAATTATTACACAGAAAATGAAAAAACAGCACGTCATGCACTTAAAGATGATGAATTTGATGATACGGTAACCTCTTGGACTCTTTCTCAGAATGTTGAGAAAAACGATGCCGCTTATAAGCGTTACAAAATCGAAAAGTTTATGAACTAAAAAATAGTCAGTGCAATTTCATTTTTGATCTTGTACTGACTTTTTTTTAAATAATAATGCCGAAATCCACTATATTTGTATTGGTGAATTTCGGCATATTTATATCATATATTAAGAATTATACGCATTTCTAAGTATCTCTTCAATATCCGCCGCTGTTGGCACTCTCGGATTTCCTGCGATATCACGATCTTCAAGAGCCTTTTCAGCCATAAATGGTATCTTATTAAGATATTCAGAGCCTACAAAACCAAAGTTGGACATAATTCCAATCTCATCTGCAAGCTTTCTTATAGCCGATACAAGGCTTTCCACGCCCTTTTCACACGTATCTGCTTCAAGTCCAAGATATGCCGCAATCTGACGATATCTTTCTGCAGCACCATCTCTTCCATATTTTGGCCACGCTTTTTCAACATTGTATGCCGCATTGTACTTTATAGTAAAAGGTAAGAGTATAGCGTCAGCAACACCCTTAGATACTTTGGCTTCAGAGCTTACGCTATGCGAAACAGCACTATTCAAACCACAGAGAGTGCTTTCATATGCCATTCCTGCAATAGCCGCTGCATTATGCATTTTTTCAACCGCTTCTGCATCAGCCTTACCGTTTTTACAAAGTCTTGCAAGATAATCAAATGATGTTTTAACAGCAGAAAGTGCAAAGGAATCAGTATAATCTGAATGCATAACAGAAACATATGCTTCAATACCGTGTGCAATAACCTCAAATCCATGCTCTGCATAACGTCCGTCATCAATAACCATTCTGCAATCAACAATGGAAACATCAGGCTTTATATTGCAATCAACAAGATGATATTTCTTACCATCTTCACCAAATACAACCGCAGTAGAGGTTATTTCAGCTCCCGATCCCGATGTTGTTGGAATACAAACAATTCTTGCCTTTTTCTTCGCTGTATTACAACCATATTTATCTGCAAGCTGTTCAATTGTCATTTCTGGATTGGAATAAAGTGCGGCTGCAGCCTTCATTGTATCCATAACGTTTCCGCCGCCAAGAGCAATAACCGTATCAGGATTAAAGCTGTTCATTATAGAAACGCCTCTATTTACAGATGCAATATCTGCGATACGATTAATATCATAGAAAACATCAACCACAGGAGCGGATTCATTTCTTTCAATATAATAATTTATATGCTCAAGCAAACCTGCACCAATAGTTTCCTTATCAGCAAAAACTACTACTCTGTGCATTTCAGGCAATTTTTCAAGATACTGAACCGCACCCGGCATAAAATATACTTTTTCTGGAACATTAAAAATCTGCATAGGACTTCTCCTTTGTTTGTTAATTAATTATCATTTTACCATAAAAGTCAGTTTTCGTCAATTGGTACTGCCTCAAAAAAACGTGTCCAACTAAGCTTTTTTATGGTAAATATACACAAAATCACTAAAAGAAATAGGAATAATACGGATCATCGTTATCAAATATATTTTCGGTATTATCTGTATTATCCTCTGGTTCTTCTGCCATAGCATCGCTAGTCACGTCTGAATCTATTTCGGAATCCATACCTTCAATATATCCATCGCCAAAGCAGGAATAGCTACACTTTTCAAAATAATTCTTGATACCATTCACAATGGATTTTGCAATTCCTTTTTGATGAGTTTTATTTGCAAGTGCCATTGCTTCTGTATAGGTGGTGACAAATCCGCATTCAACAAGTATTGAAGGAAATTCCTGTTGCTGTGTGACAAAGAAATAATTATACTTCTCTCCCCTGTCACCAAGGCCACCCTCATCAACATAATTATAAAGATAACTGCCCATTGCCGCTGATACCGAATCAGCAAGCGGCTGCGAAAACGGCGTAAAGTAATACGCTTCCGCACCCGTTGCATTTTCATTTCCAGATGCATTACAGTGAACAGAAATATACAAATCAGGCGAATACTGTCTTGCTATTGCCGCACGTTGATCTGTATCATAATTGTCACTTTCCGTCGTCAACCTAATAACATTAGCACCCTCATCTTCAAGATATGCCGCAAGATATTTCGCAATTGCAAGATTAGCCTCCTGCTCCTTGATATGTCCAACAGCACCAGGATCAAAGTTTCCACCTGTATATCCGTGTCCAGGATCTACAACAATAGTTGCACCACTAAGACTATTTCGACAGCCATTAAACCGAAGTACAAGATTGTCGTCCTCATCATATGTTGCCTTCATTCCCGAATATATACCGTTCTGGCGGAATGTCAGACTAAGCTTCGCCGATTTAATATCCCCATTTTCTACAGACGACCATGTTCCCGAAGAGAAAACCGCACTTTCAGGGAAAGTCAGATCTGCAGCGGATATACTTGTTATATAGTTGAATGTGATAACAATTCCATCAGAATTAAATGACGAAACATAATATGAGCCATTGTCGCCGTCAGAATAATTAATGCCATTATAGCTCAAAGAGAACGGAATTTTAACAGCCGTCTTCAGCTTTATAACAGTATCTGTTCCGTCCTTATAAACTGAATTAACGGATATAGGATTATTGCCAAGCGGTTTATTTTCAAGTATGGAAACAGCATTTGTACGGATTCTTTTTCCAGAATTGGTAATATAATAATCTGTTCCGCTGTATGTAACAGTATTTACAATGTAATCAAGCGTTCCTGCAGGCAAACGTGCCATATCGGGAGTTGGAGCAGTATCTGTAGTTTTTGCATTATATACCATCGTGTTATCGTTGTTTATCATAAGAATACTTCCCGAAAAATCGTTCTCAATTTCCGGAAGTGCATTAACAGTTATTGATGATCCTGTCCTGCTTTCAGTCAGATCGCCTGTCTTTGTATGATAAACTCCATAAAACTCAACTGAGCCAAGCTGTATTTCTTCATTCTTTTTACCATCGGGAACGGTGTATCTTCCTACATATTTTGTATAGTATGAGTTTGGATCAAGCTCGTCAAGCTGACCTTCAACCTCTTTCAGGGTAATACTTTTGCCATTAATTTTTGCAGTTACATCTGAACCCTTGTATGCAATCGCACTTATTGCAACGGTTGAACCGCCGTCAAGGTACATATTGCCATCAGATGGTGAAACGCTTTTTAGTATATTCACTGTACGGGTAATTTTATATGTTATAACCTTAGCCTTATTCTGAAATTTAAATGTATTTACACCAACATCAAGCTCTTCTGTAAAATAGAATCGTCCTGCTTCATTAAGTACAATTTCCTTACCCTGATAGTATACAGGAAAATTCGGATCAAAAGAACCTGCAAAGATAACCGTAGGCTCTTCCGTTTTGTAGGTAGTTTTTGTCGGAAGTGTCATTTCAAGCTCACTATTAAGACCTTCAAGATCAATCGTATCATCATAATGCTTTATAAGTACAGTCGTCGAACCCATACTATCGTTGCATAAAGCAGAAAGCGAGTCAAACGAACTTCCACCATAAGAAGATAGCTCTGACGCTTCAATAACCTGCTTTACAAGCTCATCAGGTGAGCCCCAACCCTCGGAATCAGTGCAGATATTTTCATTCATATGATGTACAAAAAGGGGTATTCCTGCTTCCTCTGCAACATCATTCCACCATTCGGTTATCTCTCCGAACGGTTCTGTTGAACTTGAACGTGAGCCGTTTGCTTTAAGCATAATAAAGTCAGCATAACCGTCACGAATATATTTCAAAGTATCGGAATATCCATCTGTCAAGGCTTCAAACTTCACAGATGTATCAGAACCATTTTCGTTATTTTCGTAATTAGCCCATACATCCTTTATAGAAATGCCAACAGGAACTGTATTGTTAGTCTTTCTAACCGCATCAGAAGCAAGTGCAAATACATATGCTCCATTATCGAGCAACCAGTTTTCAAAACCAATTCCAGAGCCATTTTCAATATAACTATGGAGTGTAGAATTTGTCTTTGACGAATAGTATCCGTCAAGAATTATTCCATCAACAGGATACTTAACTGTAAAGGTATGTACCCTTAGTGCAAGAAAATCAATTCTTTCACTCAAATCAGATCCATCAAGTGAATTAAGCACTGCATCAAGGCTAAAGTTCATATATACATACATACCACGGTCGGCAGCACTATCAACAAGAGTCGAAACAATATCCTCGCCGAGCGAATTATTCAAATCACAGTCGTAAAGTATTTCACCTTCACAGTCAGTATTGACAATAATAGCATTAAGACGATTAGACTGGGCATTATCAAGAAGTTTTTCAACCTCTTCTTCAACAGTTTCTTCACTGTTTTCTGTAGCATAATCGATTGTTGGGGTAATATATACTCCCCTTAATTCGGATGGGAAGCTAAACATTGCAGTATAAATAGGCTCTTCAAAGTCAGGTAGGTCTTCATCACGATTAATTTCCTCCTGCGGAGCAATAACTACAATATTTTCTTCATCATCAGCAAAAACCGATGAAATAGGCACAGCTGTAACACAAATTGCAAACGCAATAAATGTACACAAAATTTTGATTATATATTTATTCAAAACAAAAACTCCTAAATCAATAACAAACATTTACATATAACAATTATACGACATTTTATTCTTTATTTCAATAGCATAAACATAAATTTTACAAAATATTTTATTGAAAAGAGCTTTTAATATCGTTTTATTTAATTAATATATAATTAATGATATATACACAGTAATGCAATATATATTTTTCAAAATATGTTAAAATATATATAATGTAAACCTACAGCTTTATCCAATAATATTTCGGAGGCATAAATCTATGGCAAAAGAAAAAGCAAAAAAAGAACCTAAATCTCCAAAGCCTGAAAAAGAATCTAAAAAAAATGTTACAATAAAGGTAAATCCAATCCTTAAGCTTGAAAAAAATTTAAAAGTCGAGCTTCAGAATTATCTTTTCGGAACAAGTGAAAAAAAACTTATGGTTTCCGAGGATTTCCTCAACGAAATGACGATAAAATACATATCCAAACGAATGAGTATTATCAATACTTCCTATGTGAATATGCACTCAACACGTTCAGCCGTCAATTTTTTCAAATATGCAACAGAAATAGAAAGGCTTATCGAAGACTTAATAGGTCTTGAAAAATATTACCCATTCAAAAACCCTGTTCCAAGCGTGTATAAACGCAACTATCTTAATCACAAGCCTACCGCAACAACAGAAATGATTGCAAGAATATGGAAACATGCAACACAAAAGCACCCTATTAAGGAAGGAACAGCTATTGAAGATATTGAACCAAAAATTGTACTTTTTTATGACAATATAATAAGCGACCTCATCTCCCAAAAAGAGCATTATTCTGAATATGATATGGAGCTTATTGACTCCTATTATGTTCAAATTCACGGCGAACCGTTAGAAAAACCTGCTGAACCGACAGAAATAATTAACGAAAACATTGAATCTTATCCTGATGATTCTGCCGATATTGAAGGTGAATCAGCTGAAAATGAGCCACAATCAGACGAAGAATTTAAGCTTGACCTTGATGGTACTGATATATAAAAATACCCTGCCATTTGGCAGGGATTTTTATTAATTTTGGGATATCATTCGTTCATAAATCTCATCTCTTGAAGACAGCTGTTCTCTCGCAGTATTAAGTGTAGAATCGGTAATGCAGTCACCGCCTATGATTCTTGCGATTTCACCTGCACGCTCATTTTCGTTTAGAACCCTAACCTCGGTAAAGGTTCTTTCACCGTTTGTATTTTTTTCAATGTATAAATGGCTGTCAGCCATAACAGCGATTTGTGCAAGATGAGTTACACAAAGTATCTGTCTGCTTCTCGAAGCTTCACGAAGCTTTACACCTATTTTCTGTGCCGCCTTTCCGCTTACGCCTGTGTCTATTTCATCGAATATCATAGTCGAAACATCATCTTTTTCGGCTGTGATATTTTTTATAGCAAGCATAATTCTTGATAATTCACCGCCCGAAGCTATTTTTGCAATCGGCTTAGCAGGTTCTCCAGCATTTACAGAAATTAACAGCTCCATTGTATCCATTCCTGAACTTGTTAGTTTGCCATGCTCCTGCGATATTTCAAGCTTAACATTAGGCATATCAAGAAATCTAAGCTCATTCTCAATTTTTTCAGATAAAATATCAGCCGCATCACGCCTTTTCTTGGAAAGAACCTTTGCTTTGTCACTTACTAACTTAAGAAGCTCGTTTTTTTCAGCTGTCAAACGCTTTATTTCCTCCGAATTATCTATAAGCTCTGCCGTTTCATTGCAAGCAATGTTATATTTTTCAATAACATTTTTTAGCTCAGGACCATATTTCTTTTTTATCGAAATAAGCGTATCACGTCTGTTATCAAGGTATGAAAGTCTGCTTTCATCAACATCAATACTGTTATTCAAAGCTTTAAGAGAATCTGCTATATCCCCTGCTTCAATTTTCAAGCCTTCCAGACGTTCTGCTATCTCGTCAAGCTCTGGCATTATATCCGAATAACGCTTTACTTCCGATATAGTATCTGTTATAACTCCGCAGATACCATCGTTATCATCATCGCCCGCAAGCTCCTGTGCAGAAGTTATGAGCATTCTTGAAATATTACTGCTGTTATTTATTACAGTAAATTCACGCTCAATACGTTCATCCTCTTTTTCATCGGCAATTTCCGCTTCTCTGATTTCATCGGTCATAATACGCAGTGATTCAATACGTCCAATTTTTTCCGCTTCATTATCTGAAAGCTTTTTTATTCTTCTTGATATCTCCTGCAATCGATGAAAACTCTCGTGATAATCGGAAATATCGTCCTCAAGTCCTGCAAAATTATCTACTATATCAATATGCTTTTCAGGATACATTAGTATTCTGTTATCATGCTGACCATGAACATCTATCAAAGTCAAACCTATCTCTCTTAAAACAGATACAGAAGATGTCCTTGAATTAATACGAACATTGCTTCCACCGTCTGATGAAATAATACGGGTAACAAGAAGCTCATCATCAGAATGATCAATGCCAAATTCATCAAGCTTTTCCTTAGTTTCCTCCGAAAGAGCCTTAAAAAGTGCTGTAACGGTCGCTTTTTCACAGCCTGATCGGACAATATCCTTACTTACTCTTTTTCCAAGTATTGCATTTATACCATTTATAAGTATAGATTTACCAGCACCTGTTTCACCTGTAAAAACATTGAAATCATCTGTAAACGGAATAACAGCGTGTTCAATTACCGCAAGATTATCAATACAAAGCTCACAAAGCATATAAAAACTTCCTCTAATTACAAAATCATATCTCTTAAGCTGCAGCAAAGCTCTGCCGCTGCTTTTTCATTCGGCATAAGGACGAATATCGTATCATCACCAGCAATCGTCCCAACAATACCAATATATTCCATTTTATCCAGCATCGCACAAGCCGCCTGAGCCATTCCAGTATGACATTTCAACACGATAGTATTCATCGCATATACAATATCTCTTACAGAATCCTTTAAAATAGGCGGACAATCAATAAGTTCCTTGATAGGTGGAATATATTTATACACTCCATCAGATTCTTTTTTTAGATTAAGCTCATTAATATCTCTCGAAAGAGTAGCCTGTGTAACGCTTATACCTCTTTTTTCAAGATACGCCTTAAGCATCTCCTGTGTTGAAATATCATTATTCATAACAATATCGACAATGATATTCTGCCTTTCCTTCTTTATCATACAGCCTCCGAAAACGCTATTTTATTGGATTCATAAGTTTATTGTTTACTGCATCAAAAAAAGAATTTCCTTTGATATCTATAAGTCGAAGCTTTTTTTTCGATTTTGAAATAACAAGATGCTCGTCCCTTTCAAACCTACATTCAAAATTTCCATCAACCGAAAAATACATCTCATTATCATCACCCGAAGAATGACGTATTTCAAGCTTTCTATCAGCATTAAAAAGCATTGTTCTTGACGAAAGTGAATGCGGACATATTGGTGTCATCTGAATAGTTTCCATAATCGGTTCAACTATTGGCCCTCCTGCCGATAGAGCATAGGCAGTTGAGCCTGTAGGCGTTGAAAAAACAACTCCGTCAGAACGTATCGAGCTGACAATGATTCCGTCCGTTGATATTTCATAGCTGCATATATTGGAATAAGGTCTTGCAACGACCACATCATTTAAAGCCGTGTAGCTTGAAATAACATTATTCCCTTTCATTTGCACAACATCAAGCATCATTCTTGATTCTATCAGATAATCACGGGTTTTCAGCCTTGAAATATTTTCAAGCTCATCAATTTCCATTGAAGCCATAAAGCCTAAATGCCCTGTATTTACTCCAAGCAAAGGTTTATCATACTCCGAAGCATAATGCGATGCTTTAAGTATTGTACCGTCACCGCCGATCGCAATTATTACCTCGCAATCAGCAACAATACTGCACATATCACCATAATTGATAAAATCCTCGTCCGAAAACTCTTTTTTATACTCTTTATCTGTATAAATATCTATGTCAAGCTCGTGAAGCTTACAGCAAAGCTTTCTTGCAGTAGAAAGAGCGTTCGGTTTTGTAAAATTCGGATAAAGAACAATATTCATAACCGTTTCAATCCTTTCCTCCCAATGTTCCGAAAGCCATTTCAACAATACTCTTGACATCATTTACAGCAGCTATTCCGTTACTGCGTGTTATGTATGAAAGGTACTCTATGTTACCGTCGCCTCCGCATATCGGAGAATAATCGAGCTTCTGAACGGTAAGCCCATTCTGTGAAAAAAAAGCTATTATCTCATTAAGAATTCTGATATGCACTTTTTTATCCTTGACAATACCATTTTTGCCTATATCTGATTTTCCTGCTTCAAACTGTGGCTTTATAAGCACAGCAGCAAAGCTCCCCTCTCTCATAAAATCGGAAAGCTTAGGAATTATTTTTTTTAGCGACACAAATGAAACATCAATACCGAAAAAGCACGGATATGGCTCAAAATTTTCAGGAAAAAGCTCGTTGAAATTGGTTTTTTCCATATTGCATACTCTGCTGTCATTACAAAGCTTTTCATCAAGCTGGTCGTGACCTACATCTACCGAATAAACATAATCTGCTCCATTCTGAAGCATACAATCGGTAAAGCCGCCTGTTGACGCACCAATATCCATACAAATTCTGCCGTTGATATCTATTCCGAATGCTTCTATTGCCTTTTCAAGCTTCAAACCACCACGTCCGACATATTTCAACGCTGTTCCGATAAATTTAACATCATCATTTTCCGAAACATCTGCAGAGGGCTTTAATACAGCCTTTCCATTCACAATAACGTCACCATTTTTTATATGCTCTTTGGCTCTCTCACGGCTTTTTATAATTTTATTTTCAACAAGGAAACTATCAATTCTCAATATCGTTCACCATCTTGCCAATTGCTTCAATCATGGAGCTTTTATCCATTTTAAAACGTTCCATAGTCTGTTCAATGCTCTCGTTTGGAATAAATCCGCTTGAAGCAACAATATCATAAGAACCATTATAGCCTGCTTCAAAAAGTCTCAGAAGCAAATGCTCTGCAATTCCGTTTGATTTTGAGCTTTCTTCATAGAACAAAATCTTTTTATAATTAAGGCAAATGCCTATTATCTCATCTTCAATCGGAAAAATTCTTACAAGCTTTAGTATATCGAATTTCCCCGTTTCTTCAGAGCGATTTATTTCAAGAACACGCTCAAACAGCCTTCCAAAAGAAATTACAAGGCAATTGCTGTCAAAGCAGATATGACAAAATGAAACAGTATCATACCTATTATCCATCAAGCCGAATCCTTCTCTTCCCTTTGGGTAACGAACAGCAACAGGACCTTTACAATCATAGAGTGCAGTTTTCAGACATATCTGCTGTTCATTATAATTTGAGGGCGAAAAAATTGTAATATTCGGAATACCTGTCAGCATTGGAATATCAAAAACGCCTTGATGAGTTTCTCCATCCTCGCCGACAAAGCCAGCTCTGTCTACAGCAAGAACAATATGAGTATTTTCTATCGAAACATCGTGGATAAGCTCATCATACGCTCTTTGGAGAAAGCTTGAATAAACCGCAAAAACAGGTAACTTTCCACAGCTTGCAAGTCCTGCACAGAAAGTTACAGCGTGTTCTTCTGCAATTCCTACATCAAAAAAGCGTTTGGGGAAGCTTGCGGCAAAATACTGTAAACCTGTACCGTATTTCATAGCCGCTGTTACAGCACAGATGTTATCATCTATTTCAGCAAGTTCAGACAATGTACGTCCGAAATTTACAGAAAAGCTATCATGGCTGAAATTATCAGGATTTTCCTTTGAGTAGCCACTGCTTGGTATGCTATGAAAAGCACCTGGATTATTTTCCGCAGGTGCAAAGCCTTTACCCTTTACAGTATTGACGTGAATAAAAACAGGCTTTTCTATTCTTTTTGCCATTCTCAATGTATCTTCGATCTCTGCAAGATTATGACCGTCAACAGGACCTAAATAGACAAATCCAAGATCCTCAAACATTGTTGAATGATAAAGCATTGTTTTAAGCACTGATTTTGAAGAAACAAGCAGTTTTTTTACAGGTTCGCCAACAACAGGCATATTATCCAGCGTATGTTCAACAGATTTTTTTATATCAAGATAACGCTGATCTCCTCTTATCGATGTAAGATATTTTGCAAGTGCACCCACATTTTTTGATATTGACATATCGTTATGATTAAGTATAACAATAAGATTTCCAGCACTTTTTCCTGCATTGTTCAGACCTTCATATGAAAGACCGCCTGTAAATGCACCATCGCCTATAATAGCAACCGCCCTATGCTTTGTATCTCCGTTTATTCGCATTGCCTCTGCCATACCAAGTGCGGCAGATACAGAATTACTGCTATGTCCGCTGACAAAAGAATCATGGATGGATTCTTTGGGACGAATAAATCCCGAAATGCCGCCTTTTTTTCGCAATGTTGGAAACTGCTCATATCTTCCTGTAAGAATTTTATGTGCATATGCCTGATGACCAACGTCCCATACAAGCTTATCATCAGGAGAATCAAAAACCCTATGCAATGCAACAGTAAGTTCAATCGTTCCGAGATTAGATGAGAGATGGCCCCCATTTTTCATCACATTTTTAATTATATATCTGCGAAGCTCGTGACAGACCTGCCTGCACTCTGAATAATCCATTTTTTTTAAATCACTCGGCAAATTCAGTTCTCCGAGCTTTATCTGATTTTTTTCCAAAGCTTCCTCCGATTATATCTCAACAGGCATTACAAAAGCAACAATTATACCAAGAATAACTCCACCGAGAACTTCAAATGGCGTATGTCCGAGATATTCCTTAAAATCCTTTTGTTTCTTAGGTTTTTTAGATGGTTTTTTATATGCGTCATAATTCGGAATTTCAATGCCCTCTTCATTGAAATATTTATTCATTCTGTTAAGCTGATGTGCATGAAGTCCAGCCGCACGTCTAACGCCCATAGCGTCATACATAACAATAAGGGCAACGATCAGCATCAATGCGAACTCAACAGACTGCGGTCCGCACAGCCTGAACGTTGCAACGGAAGCCGAGCATACAAGTGCAGAATGTGAGCTTGGCATACCACCCGAACCTATCAGTCTTTCCGCACGAAATGTTTTATTATTGAACGCATGGATAATAGTTTTTATTATCTGGGCAGCACACCATGAAACAACAGCCGCCGCAAGCGTATAATTATAATACATAAGCCAATCCTCCGATTTTATTTATTCCTTTTCAAAAGATACTCACTTATTTCATTAATAAAGCTTCCATCTTCAAAGGCTGACAGACATCCCATAGCTTCATCTGTAAACTTTTGTGCAATTCTTTCAGCCTCATCAATTCCGCACAGAACAGCAGAAGTGTTTTTTTTATTCTGCTTATCACTGCCAACAGGCTTACCCAGAGCTTTTTCATTTCCTCTGATATCAAGAATATCATCGACTATCTGAAAAGCAATTCCAAGCTTCTCGCCATATTCACCTGCTATAGAAATCTTATCATAGGCTTCTGCAACAATACAGCCCATTTCACACGAAGCCCTGATAATAGCACCTGTTTTCATTCTATACATTTCTGATATGCTGTCAATATTAGTCATTTTATCCTGACAAACCGTGTCAATAACCTGACCGCCTATCATTCCGCATACTCCTATTGCCCTGGAAATAGTTCCGATGAGCTTTATTTTAACTTCATCAGACAAATTTTTATCCTCTGCAATAATCTCAAATGCTTTATTTTCAAGAGCATCACCTGCAAGCAATGCCATTGCTTCACCGTATACCTTATGACAGGACGGCTTTCCACGTCTGAAATCATCATCATCCATACAGGGCAAATCATCGTGTATAAGAGAAAAGGCATGAATCATTTCTATGGCACAAGCGGCTGAAACAGAAGCTTTTTCTTCCCCACCGCAAAGCCTGCAAAATTCCTTGACAAGGATTGCACGGATGCGCTTTCCACCTGCAAAAAGCGTATAGCTCATTGCTTCCGCTATCTCCTTTTGCAAACCGCAGTTTTCAACTTCTTTTTTCATATATTCTTCAAGGTCAAGATTGATTTTTTTCATATATTCATCAAGCCTTGCCTGATTTTTTTCGGAAATAACGCTTTTTGACATAGACAAATCCCCTTATTCCTTTACATCTTCAACCGTAACGAGCATTTCAGCCTTATCAAGCTCTTTTTTACAGCTTTCTATAAGCTTTGCCCCTTCCTTATACAGCTTGATCGAATCATCAAGGGAAATATCCCTGTCTTCAAGAGCAGATATTATTTCATCAATTCTTTTTATAGACGCTTCAAATTTCATTTTTTTCCTTTCATCTGATAACGGCATTTACTTCACCGTCAGCAAGTTTTACGCATATATCATCACCGCTTTTAAGCTCCGAAGCTGAATGAACGAGCCAGTCAGCCTTATAAACAAGTGAATATCCTCTTGTCATTATCTTAGTCGGGCTTAAATTATCAAGTGCCGCAAGCCTTGAATCAAGTTGTGCATATCCAAGCTTAAGCCTGTTCTTTAAAATCATATACATATGCTTCCGATGTTCTTCAAGTATATTCTCCAAAGCTGTTATTCTGTTATGAGGTTCAAGCGAATTCAAAAGCTTCTCTCTGTTTTCAAGCTGAACACGCATTAATGTGCTTTTTTCCTTTATTATTTTTTCAAGCTTTGATTCTGATGATTTCAGAAAAGCATTCAGAGCAGACAACTCTGGTACAACAAGCTCTGCCGCCGCCGATGGTGTAGGTGCGCGAAGATCAGCCGCATAATCCGCAATTGTTGTATCTGTTTCATGTCCAACTGCCGAAACAATAGGTGTTTTACAACAATATATTGCCCTCGCAACGCTTTCACTGTTAAAAGCCATAAGATCTTCAAGTGAACCGCCACCTCTGCCAAGGATTATAACGTCGTTTTCGCTTTTATCAGCGGCTCTTAACGCCGCACAGATACTGTCAGGAGCATCAGCACCCTGTACAAGGCATGGATAAATAGCAACCTCAGCAATCGGATATCTTCTTGAAATAATATTAAGCATATCCTGCAAAGCCGCCGCATCGGTTGAAGTGGCAATACCGATCCTTTTCGGAAAACGAGGAAGCATTTTCTTATTCTCATCATCAAAAATGCCTTCTTCGGCAAGCCTGTCCTTAAGCTGTTCATAAGCGATATACAAAGCACCTATTCCATCGGGCTGCATATCATTTACATATAGCTGGTATACTCCGTCACGCTCATAAACCTGAACGTTTGCCGAAATAATAACCGCCATACCCGACTGTGGAAAAAACATAAGCCTTGAAGCTGCATTATTAAACATAACAGCCTTAACAGAGCTTTCGCCATCCTTTAAAGTAAAATACAAATGTCCCGATTTTGCATGCCTTGTGAAATTAGATATTTCACCTCTTATCAGAATACCTTTAAGTATTTTATCCTCTTTAAGCTTAAACGAAATATATCTGTTAAGCTGACTTACAGTGTAAACACCTGTCATAAAGCATTCTCCTTAACAGCCGCATAAACAGCCGTTCCAACTGCATTATCGCAGGAAAATTCAGGCTCAGCGAAATAAGCGTCAAACCGTTCAAGCAGCTTATCCCGAATTATTCTGTCCGACATCACACCGCCTGCATAAACAATAGGTAGCTTTCCATATTTTTCAACAGCAAATCCAGTCATAGCCGATATTGTTGAAAAAACACTTTCTAAACAATAGCACGCAATATCCTCTGCAGCTTCGTTTTCTTCAAGCATTTTACGGCACTTATTCTCCAATCCCGAAAGGCAACAATTACCATCTTTCAGGACAGCCTTTATCTTATACTTTTTTTTACTTTTTAAAGCAAGTCCTTCAAGCTCTTTGCCGCAGGGAAATTTCATACCAAGCATAAGACCAACCCTGTCTATCGCCTGTCCAGCCTTTAAATCAAGTGAAGTGCATATTTCAGTTATTTTAAAAACCATATCGTTATCAGGTTCAACCAAAAGGCAATCAGTCGTACCTCCGCTTACGTGAAATGCAATAAAGCGTTCTTTTATCAAATCGAGCCTTCCAGCAGAAAAAAGTGCCGCAAGAATATGTCCAATCTGGTGCGAAGTTTTATGAACCCGGATACCGTTAAACGAACCAAGTGAATCAGCAAGTCCTTCTCCGCATAAAAAACACGGCATATATGAACCTTCGATGTTTCTCGGTCTGACAGAAACTCCTATTGCTGACGGCAACATCTCTTTTCCGTCAAAAAGCTCTGCTATCCTATCAGGAAGCTGCTTTGTATGATGAAAAACAGCATCGCTTTGCCGAAGTCCCAGTTCGCCATTCTTTACAGGGAGAAGCTTTTTTGATTGAAACACTTCCATACTGTCAGTATTAACAAGAGCCGCCGAGGTTGTATAATTGCTTGTATCTATTCCCAGAAAAAACGGCATTATTCCTCTGTACCTGCCTTACCTTCAAGTTCCTTGGCAATGACTCCAAGAACTCCGTTTATAAACTTAACATCAGGAGTATAGGTGTATTTTTTTGCAATAATTACCGCTTCACTGACTGCGACATTATTCGGAACCATATCATTATAAAGCATTTCATAAATTGCAACACGAAGAATTGCAATGCTTACCTTGGGAATTCTCGAAAACTGACGCTTTTCACTGTTTTGGGCAATGAGCTTATCAATTTCTTCTACTTTTTCATTTACTCCAATAAACAGCTGCTCGCATTCCTCGTCCATTTCAAACTCATCAACCTCATATGCAGCGTCAATGACAGAATCAGCGGAATCATCTGTAAAAAGCTTTTCAAAGGTTAACAAAAATGCCGCTTCTCTTATTTCACTTCTTTTCAAAATCTTCAAATCCTTTCATTTTATGCACAGAAAAGCAAGCCCTGTATCAGAATCACCGAAAAGAGCCTGCTTTCGTATTAAGTATCAGCTGAAAAACCTTCAATAATGACATTCACCTTATTAACAATAATTCCTGTCATATTCTGAATATCATTTTTCACCCTATCCTGTATTTTTTCTGCTGCCTGCTTCACCTTACAATTAGGATCAACAACAACATTCACAGTAACATCAACCGTGCCGCTTTCTCCGATAATAGCAATTGCCGAGCGATCCTTTTTATCGAAAATACTACCAAAGCGTATTCTGCTATCAGTTATGCCATCAACACCATCAATAGCTCTGACTGCAAGCTCAACGATTTTTGAAACCACATCTTCCGAAACCTTGATGCTATTTACCTGAACATCATTGATTTTATCCATTTGATAAGCCTCCTTACGTCTGATTGACTGACAGATTCATAAGGAACGTCTTTATAGTCAGCAATCTGAAATATCTGTAAAATTACACCGCTGACTGATACGAAATAATTATATTTTCAAAATGCTCATCATAATCAGCAGTTACATAATATATTATAGCAGATTTTTTCAAATTGTACAACTACTTTACCTCAAAAATTCTTATATTTTCTGCAGGAATTGTCACCTCTGTTAACAAAATATCTTTAATCTGTGCAGCTTGTGCCGCTTCAAGACCTTCTGATTTCACAACAACGCTTGCCGTACTGTCATTAAGATATACAACACAATCACTGAAGCCCTGTGCTTTTATTAGATTTTCGATTTTGCTTTCACTTTCGGTAAGCTGTGAAAGAGTAATGGATTCATTTGTATAAACTGCGGTTTCCTCATCGGAAAGATCACCGCCATTAAGTATCATAGAGAGAGTTTCAACCGCTTCATCTCTGCTTGTCATACGACTAAGACGAACCTGAGCAAAATAATCGCTCGTTCCCTCCGTGCTTACAAATGCCGCATCGCCATAGTTTATCTGACCTGAATTGTCTGAGCTGCTTCTCATTACATTCTGTGAAATCTCGTCCTCTGTCGGTGTTAATGCATAATTCATATAAACAGCGATTGTAAGTATAAGCGTCAGACAAGCAAGGATTATCTGCTTTTTTCCGATAATAAGATTAAGTCGTTTCATATTATAACCTCCGATTATTTCATTTCAGCAACGTATATTCTGTTGCTTGGAATTTTTAATGCGGTTGATGCCGCTTGATAAACCCTTTCACATACCTTTGGATCATCACCTCCCTCACAGACAATAACAATTCCTCCAACCTCGGGTATCTTTACCTTTTTCACAAGAGCCTCCTTTGATGAACCTTCATCGATAATTACTATCTCATTTTCTGTACTTCCTGTACTCTGACGATATTCTTCGGCGTAAACATACTCCTCTGTCGAGATTATATTTATCAGAACCTTGACCTTTCCAACGCCTTCAATTGATGACAAAAGCTCCGAAAGCCTTTCCTCCGCTTCCTGTGAATACTTATCAGAAGTGGAAAAGTCTGCATTTATCCTGCTTATACCATCTGCTTCTTTTTCGTCAAAGGAATCAGAAAGAATTATCAGCACCATAATCAGAAGTCCTGCCGCAATAAACATTTTAGGAAATGCAGGCTTTTGTGTAAAATCTTTCAGCTTATTTTTTATCTCATTCTTATTCATTCCGACTTCTCCTCGATTTTTATAAGAGTATCCTCACCAATTTCTTTTTTAACTATGTCAATTATCTCATCTCCCCGTGAAATATCCTCAACAAATATTATGATTTCATTAATATATATGCCGCCATTTTCCGAAATAGTAATACTTGTCTTGATTTCGTAATAGGGTATTTTGCTATCTTTAAGCAGAATGCCGATCTGACTGCTTATATTTCTTTCTATTGAACCCTTAAAAAATTCAGATACACAGCTTTCGTTATATTCTATTTTTTCATCTGCTGATACAGTTAATTCTTCAATATCCGATATATTTCTAATACTGTCCTTAATAGGAGCTATAAGACACAGCACATATATCAACGAAAAAATCATCTTCATCTGCTTTTCATATTTTTCGGACGGATAAATCGCCTCAAATACATTCATCAAAACACCGATAATACTGGCTGAAATAATTATTAATCGTATATGCTCCATTTTTTCACCCTTAAAATACGTCCAATCCAACCAACATCATTACAGCAGTTGCCGTTATAAGCATCATCGCAAAGCATATAAGCAAGCTAATTATAACCGAAAGCACGACCGCTGAATTATGTGCAAGAGTTTTTATTCCCCTTAATCCGAATATTCCGCCGACAAGTTCTGCAACGCAAAATGCAAGTCTTATCAGAACTATCTCCGCCAATGCTGGAAACACCGATAAAAATACTACCGCTATTCCGAAAAAGCCAGCACCACCTCTAAGTATTCCAAGGCTTGATTTAAGCGTAGTATAAGCATCTGCAACTGCTCCACCAATTACCGGAACACAATTTGAAACAAGATACTTTGCCGCCTTTACTCCAAGCGTATCAGCAGAAGCACCTATTATACTCTGCAATGAAAGAAGTCCGATGAAAATTGTCATCATAAAGCCAAGTACAATCTTTACTGCCCTATAAATAAAATCTGTTATATCTATAAGATTCAGATTGCTGTTAATTGCTTCGATAATGCCAAGTGCCATGCACATAGATACAAACGGCATAAGAAAATCTGCCGCAGCAGCAGAAGCAAGCTCTGAACACAGCATTAAAAATATACTGTAAACCGAAGCTGAAGTAACACTTCCCGATGATGCAATTATTCCTGAAAAAATCGGCACATATGAGGTTATAAACTCACTTCCGCTGTAAAGTGTATCTGCGGCAATATTTACACAGTTAAGTATCGGTTCTGAAACAATACCAACAGCAATCAAGACACATACATTTTCATAAACTCCCGATAATCCTTTGCTTTCAAGGCAACTTCCGAAATTCTGCGTTACAGCTGCCGCAATAATTACCGCTAAAAGCATTGCAATCAACTTTAACGGATAGCTTATCCTACTTTTCAGCTGACCTATCATATATTTAAAAACAACATATGGTGTTATTTGGGTAATACTTTCAGCATTTTCGGGAGAAATACCATTTTGTTCAATAATTTCAGCCGCATCAGAAGGAACAGATTTATCTAAATCGGAAAAATCGATCCCAATTTCATACGAAAGCTCATTATTTACATTTCCCACAGCAAAGGAATTTATTGAAAAAAAGAAAATAAATAAAATAATCGAAATTACTGCCGAAATCAAGCTTCTCATATTTAAAGCTCCTCAAATCTTCGAAAACGAGATTATAATTTGTACTACCTGTTCAAAAAGCGGCATAGCCGTCACAGTAAGACCTACCCGTCCTGCAAGCTCTGCCTGTGAGGAAAGCAAGCTATCTCCGCTATCCCTGCACATATCCGACGCAAGCTGAGAAACATAGCATATTCCAGTTGCTTTAAAAAGTATTTTAAGATAATCAGTATCAGACGCTGAATACTCATAAATCGTCCTGACAGTTTCTATCAACGGCGAAATATAAATCAGTACAAAGGAGAATACAAATAATGCCGCTGCAATTCTTATGTAAACCTGATACTCCCTTGATTCCTTATCGAAAAGTCTGCATAATACTGTTGAAATTACACAAACGGAAACAATTTTAATTATATCCATAGCTTTAGAACCCAAAAACTGTCTTAACTGTTTCAAATAATGCAGCTATTTCATCTATCAGCACAAGAAGTACCGTTATAAGACCTGCTATTGTGACTATCAATCCGTATTCCTCACGTTCAGACTTTTTCAGTACCATATTAAGCACAGCTACGATTATTCCAACTCCTGCTATCTTAAAAATCAAATCAAGCTCCATTTTTATATCCACCTCATTTTCTGTTCATATTAACAATATTGCAATAAATGCTCCACACAGAACACCAAAAGAACGATAAAGTCTTCCCTTTGCAATATATTCCTCTTCTGCATTTTTCAGCATTTTTTCAAGCTCATTCTTTTCATACTTAATATTGTTCAACTGACCGCAAATGTCTGTTTTCCCAAGTTTTCGTCCAATATCCTTAATAAGCTCAAGTTCTTCATCGGTAAGAAAATCATATTTTTTCTCGGAAATTGATTTTTCCCATAAATATGAAAAGTTGCTTTTCTTTTCCAAATGAATAGATTTAAGAAAATCAAGCTCTTCAAAACGTTTGTTACCACACAATCTTTTTATTATATCCCAAACCTCGGCAGCATCATATTCTATCATCAATGAAATTTCCTCGAGCATATAGGATATATTTTTCAAAAATGTACATCTAATTTTTAAACGTCTTGAAAAATAGCCTCCCAAACATGAGCTTATTACAATCAAGGTTAAAATACAAAGTGTTTTCATAATTCATCTGTTCCAAATATTCTGCAAGCTTTTTCACCTGTTCTGCTAAGGAAAGATATATAATCAAAATTCTTCCAGAACGGTAGCTTCCTTTTTATATCATCTATAGAGGAGCTATGTATCGAAGCACATATTTTAACTCCGCAGGTCATAGCATAGCTTATAAAATCAATTTCTTCAGATGAGCCAACTTCATCAAATACTATCATTTCAGGTGACATTACTCTGACTGCTGTTTCAAGCCCCTTTGCCTTTGGATAACCGTCAAAAACATCTGTATTCAAGCCGACATTATTCTGCGGTACACCCTCGAAGCAAGCAGCTATCTCTGAACGTTCATCTATTACAGAAAGTTTATATTTATTTCCTAAAAGTCTGCAAAGATCACGAAGCATGGTTGTCTTACCGCTTGATGGTTCACCTGCAATAAGCAGATTTTTCAAGCCTGAACTGAAAACACTGTTATATATTTCCTCTCCTACACCTATAACCTCACGGCCTAATCTCAAATTCAGACTGCTTATATTTTTTATATTGGAAATATTGCCGTTATTGTAAACCGCCGTTCCGCAAATACCTACTCTATGACCACCTTCGAGTGTTATAAATCCATTGCATATATCCTCCTGGAAGGAATGAACAGAGCTTCTGCAAAATGCATAAAAAATACTATCCATTTCAACTGAACTTATTTTAATGCAAGAATTATCCAGTTGTCTGACAAGCTCCCCGTCAGATTTAACAAAAAACATTTCCGAATTTTTCATCAGAATAAGTGGCTGCTCACGTCTTAAGCGTATTTCTGTTATATCGCAAACAACATTTTCAAGGCAATTCTTCAGCCTATTCGGAAAATATCCGATAATATCCTTATCCGCTGATTTATTTCCCATTTCCATATAAGAAACAGCACTTCCTTTCCAAAAGCTTTACTTAATTCTATGCTGTGACGGACAAGTATAGAACAAAAAAGACCTTTGGAGCTATCATCTTTAAGGATAATAGTTCCAAAGGTCTATCTTTTATATTCATACAAGAATTTTATTCTACCCAAACCTCTTCCGTTTCGTGACGTTTAGGTCTGCCCATAAGCTCTTTAAGTGCTTTTTTTGGTGAAACTCCATTATATAAAACATTGTAGCATTGCTCTGTTATCGGCATACTAACACCCAAACTCTGTGCAAGTTCATATGCAACCTTTGTGCAGGTATATCCTTCAACAGTGCCAATCTGTTTAACTGCTTCATCAGGAGAAACACCTTGACCGATAAGAATTCCTGCCCTACGGTTTCTGCTGTGCATACTTGTGCAAGTAACTATAAGATCTCCAATACCGCTCAATCCAGCAAAAGTATCACTTTCTCCACCAAGCTTTACGCCAAGACGAGCTATTTCAGTTATTCCTCTTGTCATAAGAGCCGCCTTAGTATTATCACCAAAGCCCATTCCGTCACAAACTCCTGCACAAAGAGCTATTATATTTTTTAGTGATCCTCCAAGCTCCGAACCGATAATATCATCGTTAATATAAATTCTCAACGCTTCATTTGACATAAGCGACTGGATATAATCAGAATATTTCGTATCCTCAGATGCAACAACAACGGTAGTTGGCATACCAGTACCGACCTCCTCTGCATGAGAAGGTCCTGTAAGTATAACTATCGGTGAGTTTGGCAATTCTTCATGCAATACCTCGCTCATTCTTTTAAAGGTCTTATCTTCAAGTCCCTTGCTTGTATTCAGAATAACTGTTTTTGATGTCACATAAGGTGCCGCTTGCTTTGCGACACTGCGAACAAAGCTTGTCGGAACACCAAATATAACAACATCACTCTTTGAAACAACAGATATATCATTTGTAAGCTCAATTGAACTGTTGATTTTTACACCTGGGAGCTTAGCTTTATTTTCACCATCACGCTTTATCTCGTCAATTTCACTCTGAAAAGCTGACCAGACATTCACGCTATGACCGTTTTTGTCAAGCATAACTGCGAGAGAAAGTCCAAAGCCACCCATACCAAGAATCGTAAATTTTGCCATCGTCTATCCCAACCTTTCTCAAGTTTTCTTCTGATTAAAGCTGAATTTATTCTCCGTTCCTTCCTTAAGACGCTTAATATTCGTCCTGTGCATATATATAAGCAATGCACTTGTAAACGCAACAAGAATAACGTGCATAATACAATTGCTTAATGGAAGCTTTTCAACAAAATAATGAAGTATAAAAGTAAGTACAGGATAAAATAACGCAGCAGATATTGATGAAACCGAAACATACCTTGTTATAAAAAGTACAATTGCAAAAAACGGAATTATTATTGCAAATGTCAGCGGATCAATAACAATAAGTATCGACGAGGACACCAATATGCCCTTACCGCCTTTAAATCCGTAATAAATTGGAAAAATATGCCCTAATATTGCAAAAAATCCAGATATATAACCAATTGATTTTTCATCAAGAACGGACGGATACCATTCTGGCATATTTACAATAAAATCGCTTCCAATTATAAGCTTAAATACTAAAATACTCAGAAGCACCGCAACAATACCCTTTGCAAGATCACCTATAAGCGTAAGCAATGCAGGAAGCTTGCCATAACAGCGAAGCGTATTTGTAAGCCCCGCATTTTTACTGCCACGCTCCCTAATATCCTCATGCTTAAGCAATCTTATAACGAGAATCGACGAATTACAGCTGCCAAGAAGATAAGAAATTATCATCGTCAGCAGCAGACAAATTATAACCTTTATCATATCTGTTCCCCTATTTAATCATCATCACGGTTACGCTCACGCACAACAAATCGCACAGGCGTACCGTCCAATCCAAATGTTTGCCTTATCTGATTTTCTATATATCTCTGATACGAAAAATGGAAAAGGTCAGCTCTGTTGACAAAAATAACAAACGTTGGCGGCTTGGTAGATGGCTGGGTCATATAGTAAATCTTAAGCCTTCTGCCCTTATCAGAAGGTGGCTGAACTCTTGTTGTAGCATAAGCAAGAACATCATTGAGCATACCAGTGGAAATTCTCATACTGTTCTGCATATTTACATTATTTATAAGCTCAAACAGTTTATCTATTCGAAGTCCTGTCTTTGCTGAAATAAACACAAATGGAACGTATGACATAAAGCTGAAATCCGTTTCAAGCTTCTTTTTAAACTCATCCATGGTATTGGTATCTTTTTCAATTGCGTCCCATTTATTTATAGCAACGACACAGCCCTTACCCTGTTCATGAGCATAGCCTGCAACCTTTGAATCCTGCTCAGTAAAACCTACCTCTGCATCAATAACTATAACGCAAACGTCGGAACGATCGACAGCCATATATGCACGAAGCACGCTGTAATGCTCGATTTTCTCTTGAATCTTTGATTTCTTTCTGATTCCTGCGGTGTCAATGAAAACATATTTACCGTGTTCATTTTCAACAACGGTATCAGTTGCGTCACGAGTTGTACCTGCTATATTTGATACGATAGATCTTTCTTCTCCTGCAACACGATTAATAAGCGATGATTTTCCGACATTTGGCTTACCAATGACAGCAACCTTAATATATTCCTCATCATATTCTGCGGATTCATCATCAGGAAAATACTCAAATACCTTGTCAAGCATATCTCCGCTTCCGTGACCGTGTGCTGCAGAAATCGCTATCGGATCGCCAAGTCCAAGGTTATAGAATTCATAAAATTCAACAGGAGGATCACCGATGGAGTCTATCTTATTAACACAAAGCACAATAGGCTTTCCGCTCTTCTGAAGCATTTTAGCAACATCATAATCGTTTGCCGTCACTCCTGTTCTTATATCCGTCAAGAATACAATAACATCAGCTTTTTCTATTGCAAGCTCTGCCTGCCTTCTCATCTGGGAGAGAATAACATCATTGCTATCAGGTTCAATTCCGCCTGTATCGACAAGCATAAATTCACGGTTTCTCCATTCGCATTTGGAATATATTCTATCTCTGGTAACACCGGGAGTATCCTCTACAATTGATATTCTCTGACCGACAAGCTTGTTAAAAAGTGTTGATTTTCCGACATTCGGACGACCAACAACCGCAACTATAGGTAATGCCAAAGCTATCATCTCCAATCTTTTTTATTTATAAAGAATTGCGTCAAGCATTTCAAATCCATCATTTGCAACCGCTTTTACAGGCACACCGAGAGCTTTTTCCACATCAGGAACTGTAAGATCATCAAGAAAAATATCACTATCACGCATAAGCATATTCTTAGAAATTATAAGCTCCTCGCCTAAATCCTTACCTTTAAGCTGTGCAATAATATCCTGTGCGGTAATAAGACCTGTAACAGTAATAGTTTCGCCAAAAAAGTCGTTTCTGATTTTATAAACATCACATCTTATATTATCCCATTTATTTTCGACTTTTTTCACAAGCTTTGAAATAAATTCATAAGGTGCGTCACCTGTTATCATTGAAACAAATCTTTTTTCTGCTGGCTCTTCTGCTGTTTCCATTGCTGATTCAAACTCATCTGCAAGAGAACGCATCATTCCGATACCGTTTTCATACTGGCAATAATCCTCATAATATTCACCGTCTGGAATTTCGCGTTCAGCTGTAATATAGAATTCATCTGCAGGGAAAACCAGTCTTGTACCATATTTTTCAAGAAATTCCTTCTGAAATTCTTCTATAAGATCAAGAGTGCTTCCTGCATTTTCCTTTCCGAATTTCTCCAACGGATAAAGTCCCTCTCTGAATTTTGTTAATCCAACTGGTACAACTGCGATACTTTGAATATTCGGCATAAGATTACCCAAATCAGTCAGAGTTCTGCGAAGCTCTTCACCGTCATTTATTCCTGGACAACAAACGATCTGGCAATTCATCGCAATTCCTGCGTTGGCAAACTGCCTTAAATAATCAAGTTTTTGACCCGCAAAACGATTATTCATCATTTTACAGCGAAGCTCTGGGTTAGTCGTATGCACAGAAACGTTAATATTTAAACGCATTTCAATAATGCGGTCGATTTCCTTTTGATCGAGGTTAGTAAGCGTGACATAATTTCCCTGCAAAAAAGAAAGTCGTGAATCATCATCTTTAAAATACAAGGTTTCACGCATATTGGGCGGCATCTGATCGATAAAACAGAAAATACATTTATTTGTACAGCTCTGTTTTTTATCCATAAGAAAAGTTTCAAATTCAAGACCGAGATCATCATATTCGCTTTTTTCAATATGGAAAGTAAGTCGCCTGTCATTTCTTTCAATGGTCGCTGAAACATTGCTATCGGCAGCATAATACATATAATCGAGAACATCGGTTATTTCATGACCATTCAGCGATATCAGAATGTCATTTTCCTTTATACCTGCATGAAAAGCAGGTGAATTTCCAGTAACATATTGAATTTTTACAGCCATAATTCTCCTTAAAATAAAAACCGAAGAAGGACAATCTCCCTCTTCGGTTTAGCAAGCTGATTAAGCTTCCTTAGAAATTACTTCTCTACCCTTATAGTATCCGCAATTTTTGCAAACCTTGTGCGGAGATGTAAGTTCGCCGCAGTGAGTACATCTGGAAAGTGCAGGAGCCTCCAGTTTCCAAACAGCAGAACGTCTGCTATCACGTCTTGCCTTTGATACCTTTCTCTTTGGTACTGCCATTATTCAGCACCTCCTTATCCTTTAACCTTTACAGTTACATTCATTGAAATTCAAATCTGTTCCACAAACAGGACAAAGACCTTTACAATCCTCATTGCAGAGCATTTTTGAAGGGAGCTGCAACAGAATATCTTGAATAACAAGCTCGTCCAAATCAAGCGAATCATTCTCTGTAATTATATACTCGTCATTATCCGTATTGGATTCACGAACAAGAATATGCTCACATTCAAAAGAAAAGCTTTTTTTAAACGGAATCAGACATCTGTCACAAACGGTGTCAAGTACGAATTCAACAGTACAGTCGAGCATAACCACTCCAGCACGATTGCAAACTGAACCCTTGACATCTACGGGGTCAACAAAGCTAAATTGCTTAATCTCTTTCAGCCTGTCGGAATCAACAGCATAATCCACAATCAGCTTTTCACCGACAATATTATAAAGCTGCTTTAAGTTTAAAACCATAGCACACCCCAAACATAACAAACAAAATTATAACACATCATCGAGAATATGTCAATAGTTTTTGCAAATTATTTTTTTGCAAATTTAGAAACAGACTCAGGAAGATCTGCAAGCTCTGCCGAAACAGTAAAAGTTACATTAACCTCTGCACCTGTAAGTTTATCGATCTTGTTAAGTACAGCTCCGAGAGCTTCAAAATCAGCTCCGCCAACCTTAAGGATAGAATCTACATAGATTTCCTTAATATCATAGTTGCCAGCAACAAGGCCTGCAACAAGACCATAGAAAGCCTCGAAAGAGTAAATGTTATTTGCGTCTGTATCAACGATTCTTACATTTGTAGGAATATCATATCTGAGCTTTTCGCTCTTATCAATGCAAACTACATAACCATCCGACTTTTTTGAAGCCTCGTTAATCATATCAATTAAGATTTTGGTTTTACCTGTACCCTTTTTACCAGTAATAATTTTTACCATGTGAAAACACTCCGTTCTGCCGTTAGGCTTTTCAATAAGGGCATCGCCCTGTTATTTAACAAACGACTGAGAGAATTAACCTTCAGACCTCAGACAAAATAAAATCTCACCGAAGGTCTGTATATACCATCAAGAAAGACGGTACATCAGCCGCAAGTTATATTAAATCACGAGTGAAAATCAACGTGATTTTAATCTTAGTTAAGCTTTGCTTCAAGCTCTGCTTTCTTATCCTCGTATCCAGGCTTGCCAAGAAGAGCAAACATATTCTTCTTATAGCTTTCAACGCCAGGCTGATCAAAAGGATTTACGCCAAGCATATATCCGTCAACAGCACAGGATTTTTCAAAGAAATAGATAAGATATCCAACATTCCATTCCGATGTATCATCAAGTTCAAGCACAATATTTGGAACTCCGCCTTCTGTATGAGCAAGAACAGTACCCTCAAAAGCCTTGCGATTTACAACAGACATATTCTGATTTGTAAGGAAGTTCAAACCATCAAGATTTTCTTCATCAGCTTCAAGGAAGAAATCCTGCTGTGGCTTCTTTATATCCACAACGGTTTCAAACATACATCTTGAACCTTCCTGAATAAACTGACCCATTGAATGAAGATCCGTTGAGAAAGTAGCCGCAGATGGGAATATACCCTTTCCGTCCTTACCCTCACTCTCACCATAAAGCTGCTTGAACCATTCAGTCATCATAGTAAAGCAGGGATCGTATGAAACGAGAAGCTCAACAGATTTACCCTTGGAATAAAGAATATTTCTGATTGCAGCGTATTTATAGCAGTCATTATTGTCAAAATCTTTACAATAATCTTCCTGTGCCTGCTTTGCACCTGCCATAAGAGCATCGATATCGCATCCAGCAGCAGCAATTGGAAGAAGTCCTACAGCCGTAAGAACCGAGAATCTGCCGCCTACATCATCAGGGACAACAAAAGTTTCATAACCCTCTGTATCAGCAAGTTCCTTAAGAGTTCCCTTTGACTTATCGGTAGTGCAGAAAATTCTGTCCTTGGCACCCTCTTTGCCATACTTCTTTTCAACAAGATTCCTGAAAACCCTGAAAGCAAGTGCAGGCTCTGTTGTAGTACCTGATTTTGAAATGACATTAACAGCAATATCCTTACCCTCACAGATAGAGAGTATCGTATTAAGATAAGTAGGATTGATGTTATTTCCTACAAAGTAGATATCGGGAGTATCCTTCTTAACGTCATTATAGAAAGGCGTTTTAAGAAGCTCGATAACCGCTCTTGCACCGAGATACGAACCGCCGATGCCGATAACAATGAGAATATCAGCATTTTTCTGTATCTTCTTTGCAGCAGCCTTGATCCTTTCAAATTCTTCCTTATCGTAATCGGTCGGAAGGTTCAGCCAGCCGAGAAAATCACTTCCAAGACCTGTACCATCATGGAGAGCCTTAGCAGCAAGCTCAGCCTGTGCCTTAGCAGCTTCAAGCTCATGAGGAGCAATAAATTTAGATAAATACTTACAATTAAGTGAGATTGGCATTTCAATCATTCCTCCATATTAATTCCTATTTGTTATTTTACTATAATTTTTGTAAATTTGCAACATTTTTGACGAACAATAAAGATTTTTTAACAAGTTTTATTCAATTTATCTAAAATGAAACCATTTTTTTAAACAATTTCAACAAAGTTTCACCTAAAGATTTTTCCTTTGCATCATCTAAAGCATTTATATCAACCGAAAAAAGAAACTTATCCTTTCGATAAAAATGCACTTCTCCGACTTTATCTCCTGTTTTAACAGGTGCATAAATATGTTCAGGCAAAATTGCAACAGCCGTTATACTACCAACCGCCCCTTTGGGGATTACAATATTTCTTACATCATCGACCTTAACCGAAATATTTGACTTCTGACTGTTCTTAACCTCAACAAATAAAGGAATATCATCAGGAAACTCGGGTTTAATCACAACATAATCCGCAAATACAGAATTAAGCTTAACTGCCGCCGATGAGAGAATCTCATCCTTATCATCTCCGCCCAGAATCACCGTGCCAAAGGCTTTGCCGTCCCTTTCAGCGGCAATAACAGCAAAATATCCGCTTTTTTCATCAAATCCAACCTTATATCCAATTATCCCATCAAGTTTTCTTATAAGGTTATTCGAACTAACAAGCTCTGCAGCACCATCTCTCACATAATCAAGCCTTGTTGTAAAATATTCTGTCAGAAAATCATATTTATAAAGTTCACATACAAGCTTTGAAATATCTGCAGCTGTTGAAAGCTGTTTATCATAATATCCGCAGGAATTTGTAAAAGAAGTATTTTTCATTTCCAATTCTTCAGCCTTCCTGTTCATTTCATTTACAAATTTTTCTTCTGAACCACAGACTGCCTCTGCAAGAACAACAGCCGCATCGTTTGCATTGCCTATTATAACAGCCTTCAAAAGCTCATCAACAGTTATAGCCTCATTGGGCATAAGCCATATCTGAGCACCCTGCATTGAATTAGCATATTCCGAGGTTTTAAGGCTTGTATCAAGTGAAAGTTCACCGCTGTTTATTTTTTCAGCAGTAAGCAATACTGTCATAAGCTTATTCAAAACTCCGACCGATACAATTCTATCTTCATTTGCACTGTCTATCATTACTCCTGATGTTAATTCAAAAACGATATAGGAGTAATTATCTTCAACAGAAAAGCAAGGAACAGCAAAAGCTACAAGATAAACCGCCACAATAATAAAACAAAAAATTTTTTTCATATACACAGCCTCATATAATAAAAATATCATTCCCAAAGCGTCCTTATGATATTTTATGCGTATATGTAGATATTAGAAGTAAAAAAATAAGAGTGTCGAAAGCATCGACACTCCACAAAATTTACTGCTGAATTATTCAACGATAAACTGCTTGATCTGTGCAAAGAACTTTGAAGCATCCTCTGTATGAGCTTCAAGAGAAATGGGCTTTGAAAGGTCAAGACTAAAAATACCCATAATGGATTTTGCGTCAACGGCATATCTGCCGGAAATTAAATCGACATCAAAGTCACAAAGGGAAACGATAGAAACAAATTCCTTAACATCATTGATAGTAGCCAGCATTACAGTTGTTTTTGACATAAAAATCCCTCCATTTTATAGTAATACAGTTGTTATACCATTTCTTGGTACTCTTATAGAATATCAGTTTTTTAAAAAATAGTCAAGAGGAATTGCAAAATTTAATTTAATATTGTATAATAATATATAATTCAGCGGCAAATAAGTTGCTCGTTGGTGAATATTCACAATAATATATGGAGTTATTTATGTATATTTACTTTAAAACCTTTGGCTGTAAGGTCAATCTGTATGAAACGGAAAATATGAAACAAAGCTTTATTCAAAAAGGGTTTACTGTTACTGATAAGGAGCAGGAAAGCGATATTTTCATCATAAACACCTGTACAGTCACGGAAACAGGCGATAAAAAGGTTTTCAAAGAACTTAGGCGGCTTCGCAGAGAATATCCCGACGCTATAATAGCGTTAACAGGATGTTTCCCACAGGCGTTTCCAAATGAGGCAAACAATCTGAACGAGGCAGATATCGTTACAGGAACAAAAAATCGAAGCATTCTCCCCGATATGATAGAAAAGTTTATAAACAATCGCACACGCAATGTGAATATATGCGAGTATTCATCGGGAGATGCTTTTGAAGATATGTGCAATAGCGGATATGAAAACAATACCCGTGGATTCATAAAAATACAGGACGGCTGCAATATGTTCTGTACATATTGTATTATCCCCTATTCACGAGGAAGATTCCGTTCAAAACCGTTAGAAAATATTATAAAAGAAGCCGAACAGCTTACGAAATCAGGCTGTCGTGAAATTGTTCTCGTTGGCATAAATTTATCCTTTTACGGCATAGAATACAAGCTTCGGCTTGCAGACGCTGTTGAAGCTGTCTGCTCGGTCAGTGGAATTGAACGTGTAAGGCTCGGCTCTCTTGAGCCTGAAATGATAAATGATGACGATATAAAAAGACTTGCCGCACAGCCGAAGCTTTGCCCACAGTTTCATTTATCACTTCAAAGCGGTTGCGACAGAACGCTGAAAGCAATGAACAGACGTTATACCTCCTCGGATTATGCAGAGCTTGTTGAAAAATTGCGTAATAGCTTTAAAAATTGCTCTATAACAACCGATGTAATGGTTGGTTTTCCAGATGAAACTGAAGAAGACTTTCAAATATCGACGGAATTTGTAAAAAATATAGGCTTTTCAAAAATACATATTTTCCCTTATTCACAAAGGAAAGGTACTCCTGCGGCGGATTTTGAAAATCAAATATCAACAGCAGAAAAAAACAAACGTGCAAAGCTTATGAATGAAATTGCAGAGGAGTCACAGCGTAAATTCCTTCAAACCCAGTCAGGACTTATATTTCCCGTGCTTTTTGAAAGAGAAAAAAATGATAAAATTCCACACGGATATACACCAAACTACACTTTGGTAAAAATATTTACAAAAATTTCAGAGAAAAGTTTGCGTAATCGAATTTTTTATGTTAAAATAGTAAAGGAAGAGAATGATTATTGCATTGGTGAAATTGTTTCAGAGCAGTAATTACTCAATGGGTGTCCTTTGATTCATATTCAAATGGTCGATTGTATTCTTTAAAGGTGTCAGACATCACCCTGAATCGTGCCAATTAAGAAAAGGATAAATGATACCCACAATAAACAGAATTTAAGGAGCGTAAATTATGTCTGTATTTCGTATCTATGTTGAAAAGAAACCCGAATTTGCGGTAGAAGCCAAAAATCTCCTTGCTGATGTAAAAACGGCACTCAGACTTGATAAGCTGAGAAATATCAGGATTCTTAACCGCTATGACGCAGAGGACATTTCCGAGGCTGATTTCAAGCTTGCAATTGGGAATGTATTCTCCGAACCCGCAGTAGACATTACATTCTCAAAGCTTCCAGAGCTTGGAGAAAACGAAAGCGTTTTTGCTGTTGAATATCTCCCAGGTCAGTTTGATCAGAGAGCTGATTCCTGCGAGCAGTGTATTCAGATACTCACTCAGGGTGAACGCTGTAAAATAAGAAATGCCCGTGTATATATAGTTGACGGAAAGCTTTCCGTAAGTGAAATATCTGCACTTAAAGCATATATTATCAACCCTGTTGAAAGCCGTGAAGCATCTCTTGATGAAGTTTCTACCCTTGCTACGGAATATGACATACCAACCGAAATTGCTGTGCTGGAAAATTTCATCTATCTCGGCGAAGCAGAGCTTGTTGATTTTATAGCAAAATATGGACTTGCAATGGATCTTGATGATATCAAATTCTGTCAGAAGTATTTTAAGGATACAGAAAAACGTGACCCCACTATCACCGAGATTCGTATGATAGATACCTACTGGTCTGATCATTGCCGTCACACAACCTTCTCAACAATTATTGACAACGCTGAAATAAATGCTGACTACATCAAAAAAACATATGATGAATACCTCAATGCAAGAGAAGAACTTGGCAGGACAAACAAACCTATAACTCTTATGGATATTGCGACAATCGCCGCAAAGAAGCTCAAAAAGGATGGCATTCTCAAGGATCTTGACGAATCTGAGGAAATCAACGCTTGCTCCGTACAGATAAAAGTCGATGTTGATGGTGATATGCAGGACTGGCTTCTTATGTTCAAGAACGAAACACATAACCACCCAACAGAAATCGAACCTTTCGGTGGTGCGGCTACCTGCCTTGGCGGTGCTATCCGTGATCCGCTTTCGGGACGTTCATATGTTTATCAGGCTATGCGTGTAACAGGTGCGGCAAATCCCCTTGTGCCTGTTGAAGATACAATTCACGGCAAGCTTCCGCAGAGAAAAATCACCGTTGGAGCAGCAAATGGTTACAGCTCCTATGGTAATCAGATCGGACTTGCTACTGGTCACGTTTCAGAAGTATATCACCCAGGATATGTTGCAAAACGTCTTGAAATAGGTGCAGTTATTGCGGCAGCTCCAAAGGATAATGTTATCCGTGAAGTTCCCGAACCAGGCGATGTTGTTATCCTCCTCGGCGGCAGAACAGGACGTGATGGTTGCGGCGGTGCAACAGGCTCATCAAAATCACACACAGAAGCTTCCCTTGAAAGCTGTGGTGCAGAGGTTCAGAAGGGTAACCCACCAGTTGAGAGAAAGCTTCAGAGATTATTCAGAAATCCTGACGTTACTCATATGATAAGACGATGCAACGACTTCGGTGCAGGCGGTGTATCCGTTGCAATCGGTGAACTTACAGACGGTCTTATCATCGACCTTAACGCTGTTCCTAAAAAATACGACGGTCTTGACGGAACAGAGCTTGCAATATCAGAAAGTCAGGAACGTATGGCAGTCGTTGTACGCAAGACTGATGCTGAAAAGTTTATTGCAGAAGCTGAAAAGGAGAACCTTGAAGCTACTTTGGTTGCCGTTGTAACAGAAGAACCTCGTCTTAGAATGAACTGGAACAATAATACAATAGTTGATCTTTCAAGAGAATTTCTTAATTCAAACGGTGCTGAAAAGCATACAGATATCGCTGTACCACTTCCTGTTACTTCACAGCTCAAAACCTATACTGACTGTGCAGACAGCTGGGAAGCACTTATGACAAACCTTAATGTATGCTCACAGAAGGGTCTTGTTGAACGCTTTGACTCAACTATCGGAGCAGGAACAGTCCTTATGCCTTACGGTGGTGCATATCAGCTTACACCTACTCAGGCAATGGCGGCAAAGATCCCTGTCCTTAAGGGTGAAACAAATACTTGCTCTATCATGGGCTGGGGCTTTAACCCATATGTAAGCGATAAAAGCCCGTATCACGGTGCAATAGCTGCTGTTATCGAATCTGTTGCCAAGGTCGTTGCGGCTGGCGGAAGCTACAAGAGATGCTGGCTTACATTCCAGGAGTATTTTGAAAGAACACAGAACAACCCAACACGTTGGGGCAAACCATTTGCTGCTCTTCTTGGTGCATATAAGGCACAGATTGAGCTTGGCTGTGGAGCTATCGGCGGTAAGGATTCAATGTCAGGTACTTTTGAAAATATTGACGTTCCTGCAACTCTCGTTTCCTTCGCTGTTTCAACAGGCAACAGCAAGTCCATAATTTCTCCTGAATTTAAAAAGGCAGGAAATAAGGTTATACTTATCGCTCCTGAATATGATGAAAATAATCTTCCTAAATTTGATAGCATACGCAGCTGTTTTGAAAAGGTTGAAAAGCTCATTGCAGATGGTTCAGCTGTATCAGCATGGGCAGTTGGCTTTGGCGGTGTTGCAGAAGCTGTTGCAAAGATGTCGCTCGGTAATAAAATAGGCTTCCGCTTTGATAAGAAGCTTTCCGAGGATACACTTTTCTATTCAAGATATGGTTCATTTGTAATTGAGCTTAACGGTGATCCATTCACAGTTGAAAACGTAATCGGTGAAACTATTGAAGAATACAAGATTGACTGCAAGGATTATGTTGTTGATATGACAGCAATTCAGAAAAAGTGGGAAGACAAGCTTGAACCTGTATTCCCCTGCAACATAAAAACAACTGACAAGCCTGCAAAGGTATTCACCTACACAGCATCCGAAAGAGTTGCACCGACAATCCATACAGCTAAGCCAAGAGTTCTTATTCCTGTTTTCCCTGGCACTAACTGCGAATATGATACTGCAAGAGTTTTTGAACGTGCAGGTGCAGTTCCCGAAATTGTTGTAATTAAAAATCTTTCAGCTGCAGCACTTGAAGAAAGCGTTGCATATGTTGAAAAGGCTATCAAGAACTCACAGATAATTATGATCCCTGGCGGTTTTTCAGGCGGTGACGAGCCTGACGGTTCAGGTAAATTCATTACTGCATTCTTCCGCAATCCACGAATCAAGAACGCTGTTCATGATCTTATGGATAACCGTGACGGACTTATGCTTGGTATCTGCAACGGCTTCCAGGCCCTTATCAAGCTTGGACTTGTCCCCTACGGCCATATCGTTGATATGAAGGATGATTCTCCTACTCTCACATTTAACACTATCGGTCGTCATCAGTCAATGATGGTCAATACTAGAATTTCCTCAAACAAATCGCCATGGCTTGCAGGTTGTGAAGCAGGTGATATTCACAGAATAGCAATTTCCCATGGAGAAGGTCGCTTCGTTGCTTCTGAAGAGCTTATCAAGCAGCTTGCAGATAACGGACAGATCGCAACACAATATGTTGATCTTTCAGGCACTCCTACTATGGATATTCGCTTCAATCCGAATACTTCTATTGACGCAATCGAGGGTATCACTTCACCTGATGGAAGAATCCTCGGTAAAATGGGACATAGCGAACGTATCGGACGTGACATTTGCAAGAATGTATCAGGTGAAAAGGATCAGAAAATCTTCGAAAACGGAGTAGCATATTTTAATTAATCAAAATAGAATTGCCGCAAATGTGTTTTTCCACATTTGCGGCATTTTTTAATCAAAATATTTCGCTTTACTGAAATCAATTGAATTTGTTATTGGATCATAATTAAGATCCTTTGTATTATTATCATAAATAAGATACACATTACCATAGCAAATAGGAATAAAAACATATGAATTGATGATCGTACTTTCTGTATTTGTGTAAAGGTCTATGGCTTTACCAAGGCTATCCGCCTTCGATAACTGCGAAACATTTCCTGCTATCGCATATGCCGCCGAATTATCAATAAGTGAGTTGTCATTTGGCATAAAAAAGTCAAAATAACCATTTGCGGTACCACTCTCCGAGCTTATTTCAACCAAAGCAATGTCATACGTTTTATTTGAAAGCTTAAGATTATATTCATTCTCTGAAACGACCTCAACACCACAGAAAAAATTAAGATTTTCCTGCCATTGCTGAGTTATATCTGAAATCAACTCCGAACAGCCAAAGCTTTCAGGAACTGTTATGCGTATTCCGTCAATTGAAACCCAGCCATTATTCTTTAATTCGTTGTTCCACACTGTAAAGCTTTTATCCTTGTCATACAAATTCATACTTTCATCGGAAACAAGCTCACGATATTTTCGTCCCATTAGGGTAACTCCCAGCGGAATTATTCCACAACCAGAGATATAATCGGGATTTTGTGAAACACTTCGTACAAATGATGTTGACAACGCTTCTCTTATTGATCTTGAAGAAAGATACTTGGAATTTGTATTAAAAATCAAGCCATAAGTTTTAGTCGCATAGCTGACATACTGATTTTTTGAAAATGTTTTTTCATCATAATTTGAAACAACAGCACAATCAACGCTTCCGTCAATAAATTCGCTAAGTTCATCTGATTTTTTTATAAAAAAATTCAGACTGTAAGGATATGTATATTCATTTTCAGAGTTTTTTATATTTCTTCGGAGTATCATATAATTATTATCCCAATATGGATCATAATTCCATTCTTTAAGATAAAATGCACCATTTGAAGCAGATGTTTCAGCTGAAAGCCCATATCTACCCTTTGTAAATTCAAAAAAGGCTTTATTACAAGGTTTCGCACCTGTCAAAGTAAGCTTTTCAAGAAAATCAAAGCATGGATATTCCAATTCTATCTGTAAAGTATAATCACTTTCCGCCGTTACTCCAAGTTTATCAACTGAAAGTAGTCCTTTTGATACATCAGAAGCATTCTTTATACATATAAAATCATCAATATAAGGCGAAAAAAGTGCATCACAATTATAAATACGCTGAAAAGCATATACAAAATCATCTGCCGTCATTTTTGCTTCAAAATCAGAAAGCGACTGCCAATATATGTCATGTCTCAATTCAAATGAGTATATAAGACCATCCTCTGAAATTGTATAGCTTTCAGCAGCATCTGCGGAAAGTGAGCCATCAAGATTTTTTTTCACAAGTCCGCTCATCATATTCTCTATTACAATTATCGACTCTTCATCATCTGCAAGCTGTGGATCAAGATTTTGTGGATTACTTGCAAGATTATATTTAAAGGTATGCCCAGAGCCATCGTCTTCCTCACAGGCTGTAAAAACAAATAGCAAGGGAAATATCATAAAAAACGAAATTAAAGCCCGACATAATATATTATTTTCCAATTATAAATCTCCTTTTAATTCAAAATCTGTACTTTTTAAAAGCTAAAAAAGAAGCTTATAATAATGATAACATTTTATGATAAATATTTCAATAGTATTTTAAAAAAAAATCCGCCCGAAATTTCCGAGCGGATTAATAATTCTTAAATTCAGTTATTACTTGGTGCCAGCCATATTTGCAACTTCTTCAGCGAAGTTGTCAACCTTCTTTTCAACACCTTCGCCTCTTTCAAAGCGAACATAGTCAACAACCTTGATAGAACCGCCAAGTGTCTTAGCAGCATTGTCAACATACTGCTTAACAGTCATCTTGTCGTCCTTAACGAATGCCTGATCAAGGAGGCAGTTTTCAGAATAATACTTACCAACCTTACCTTCAGCAATCTTAGCCTTAACCTGTTCAGGCTTAGAAGCCATCTTAGGATCTTCAGCCATCTGAGCCATGATAATAGTCTTTTCATTCTCAAGAACAGAAGCAGGAACAGAAGCTTCATCAAGATATGCAGGGTTCATAGCTGCAACCTGGAGTGCGCAATCCTTACCAACCTCAAATACCTTGTCAGCTGCAAGATCAGTATCAAGCTTAACCATTACGCCGATGCTTCCGCCACCGTGAACGTAAGGAACAAGGATACCCTCAAATCTCTGGAAACGACGGATAACCATGTTTTCTCTGATCTTAATAAAGAGATCCTGAAGAGTTTCCTCAACAGTCTTATCACCACCGCTGATAACTGTTGCCTTAAGAGCATCAACATCAGCAGGATTCTTTTCAATTACAGTCTTTGCAACTGCAACGACGAATGCCTTAAATTCTTCGTTGTTTGCAGCGAAGTCTGTTTCAATATTTACTTCAACAACAGCACCGACATTTCCTTCAACAACAGAAGTTACAATGCCTTCAGCAGCAACTCTGCCGCTCTTCTTAGCCTGTGTTGCAAGACCCTTTTCACGAAGAATGGTAACAGCCTTTTCAGAATCGCCGTCAGCCTCTTCAAGAGCCTTTTTACAATCCATCATACCAACGCCAGTAGCTTTCATAAGATCCTTGATTTCTGCAATAGATGCCTTTGCCATTTTAATTCCTCCAATTATATTGTAACCTATTAAGGTATAAATTCAATTAGGGCAGACATAATTATAAAATTGTGTCTGCCCGAAAAATGCGGATAAATTATTCAGCGTCTGCTGCAGCTTCATCCTCTGCAACAACAGCTTCCTGTGTACCCTGTCTGCCTTCGATGATAGCGTCAGCCATAGCGCCTGCAATAAGCTTTACAGCTCTGATAGCATCGTCATTACCAGGGATAACGTAATCAACATCATCAGGATCACAGTTTGTGTCAACGATTGCTACAACAGGAATGCCAAGCTTCTTAGCTTCGGAAACAGCAATCTTTTCCTTACGGGGATCAACAACAAAAAGAGCACCAGGGAGCTTTTCCATTGTCTTTATACCGCCGAGGAACTTTTCAAGCTTTTCAATTTCAAGCTCGTGCTTAACAACTTCCTTCTTAGGGAGAAGGTTAAAAGTACCATCTTCCTGCATCTGGTGGAGCTGTTCAAGTCTTTTGATTCTTCTCTGAATGGTCTTGAAGTTGGTCATCATACCACCAAGCCATCTTGCATTTACATAATGAACATTAGCTCTGATAGCTTCTTCCTTAACAGAATCAGCAGCCTGCTTCTTTGTACCTACAAAAAGAACTGTGTCGCCGTTTGCAGCAACCTCACGAATAAAGCTATATGCTTCATCAAGCTTCTTTACAGTCTTCTGAAGATCAATGATATAAATACCATTTCTTTCTGTAAAGATATAAGGTGCCATTTTAGGGTTCCATCTTCTTGTCTGGTGACCGAAATGTACGCCAGCTTCAAGAAGCTGCTTCATTGATACTACGCCCATGATTTTTCCTCCATATTGGTTTTAATTTTTATAACCTCCGCCCGACTTAGCTTAACATAAACTTGGAATTCACCAAGCACCAACTGTTAAAAGTACAAGCGTGCGAATTACTCGAATATTATATCACAAATCCCCAACAATTTCAAGAGCCAAACTACAGTTTATTTGCACAAACTTTTTATTTTAGTATCAATCTTTTTTGGAGATATTGTCACATCAGATGAAACAAGTATCGTATCTGTACCGATCATTTCAATATCACGGCATTTTATGATCATATCATCTTCCCTGCCCCATAATCCCCATAGCTTTCCTCTGCCGAAAATAATCAGTGACTTTATCATAAGGCTTTCCGAATCAAATTCTATGTCATCAACATAGCCAAGCTTACTTCCCGAGCGGATATTGATTACTTCCTTGTTTCTTATCTCATCAAAGGTATATTTCATCACATACTCTCCTTCATAGTATTTTAATACCATAATATTAAAAGGAAAGCTTATACTATTCTTTATTTCAGCTCAATTACAGTAACTCCGTCCTCACCCTCTCCAAAAAGACCTGCACGGAAGCTTTTTACAGACGGATGGGATTTAAGATGCTTCTGGATTCCTGCACGAAGCACACCAGTTCCCTTACCGTGGATAACCGTTATCACTCCAGCTCCTGAAAGTACAGCATTATCGATGAACATATCAAGCTCATGAACACCCTCATCGACCGCACAACCTCTTATGTCAAGCTCAAGCGACGGTTTTCTCTGCAATTTACTCTGAACGCCTGCTTTGGAAATTTTCTTATTCTGAACTGTCACCTTTGCATCATTTTCAATCAGACGAAGCTTGCTTATATTTACCTTTGTTTTCATTATTCCTGCTTGAACGAAAACATTTCCGCTGTTATCAGGGTCACTTGCAAGGATTCCTGTCTTATCAATATCAAAAATAAGAACCTTATCTCCTCTTTTCAGTGGTCTTGGAAGCTTATATTCCTTGCGTTCACGCTGTTGAACAGGGTTAGCGGTATCATACATTTTTCCCATTGCTGATTTCATACGGGATTTTGCATTCGCAAGATCAGCCTTATTCTGCTGTTTTTTCAAATCCTCAAGCTGATTTAAAAACTCATCGGACTGCATTCGGCAGCTTTCTACGATACGCATAGCCTGTATCCTTGCCTTTTCAAGCTCACTTTCTTTTTTATCATTAAGTTCGTCCAGCTCTTTTTCAAGCTGTGCCGTTTTTTCCGCCTGTTCATTTTTCAGCCGTTCCATTTCATTTTTTTGCTTTTCAAGCTCTGTTCTTGCCTTTTCAAGCGTTGAAACGACCTCTTCAAAGCGTTGATTTTCAGATGAAACAAGAGCTTTTGCACGGAAAATTATATTATCAGGCACACCAAGCTTTCTTGATATCGAAAAAGCATTTGATTTTCCTGGTGAACCGATTATAAGCCTATACGTTGGCTGCATTGTCGCCGTATCAAATTCACAGGAAGCATTCTCTATATCCTTTGTTTCAATAGCAAAAAGCTTCAGCTCCTGATAATGCGTTGTAACAAGAAGCTTTGCTCCCTTTTTTATCATATCCTCAATTATAGAAACAGCCAGAGCTGCACCCTCAACAGGGTCTGTACCAGAGCCAAGCTCATCAAGAAGAATAAGCGAATGTTCATCTGCCGCCTTAAGTATTTTAACCACACTGCTCATATGAGAAGAAAAGGTTGAAAGATTTTGCTCAATGCTTTGCTGATCTCCTATATTTACAAGTATATTTTCAAAAACTGAAACACGGCTTCCATCGGACGCAGGAATCATAAGTCCACACATCGCCATAGCCGTCAGCAAGCCTGTCGTTTTAAGAATGACAGTTTTACCACCCGTATTCGGACCTGTAACTATAAGTGCCTGATAATCTCCTCCAAGATTAATATCAACAGGCACTACCTTATCATCAGCAATAAGCGGATGACGTGCTTTTTTCAGTTCTGTAACACCATCATCAGAAATAATAGGAATACAGCCTCTCATTTTTGCACCAAGGTTTGATTTTGCAAAGTAGAGGTTAAGCTCAGCACAGGTTTCATAATCAGCCGATAATGTTTCGGCACAGTATGAACAATCACCTGAAAGCTCTGCTATTATCCTTTCAATTTCCTCTTTTTCACGGCTTTTCAATATTTTTATATCATTATTAGCCTCAACAACCGACATTGGCTCAATAAAATAGGTTGAACCTGTTGCCGAAGTTGCATGAACAAGTCCTGGAACGTTTCCTTTATACTCCGCTTTAACAGGAAGAACGTAACGTCCGTCACGAATAGTAACAATATTTTCCTGCAAAGACTTCTGAACCTCAGAATTACGCACAAGCTTGTCAAGACTTTCTCTAATTTTAACTCCTGCCTGAGCTATTTTCCGTCTTATATCCGCAAGCTCATGGCTAGCCATATCGGATATTTCATCCTCGGATATTATAGCATTTTTTATTTTATCCTCAAGATAATTATTTGGAGTAAGAGATGAAAAAAGCTCTGAAAGAGATGTATCCTTTTCCTCTACCGATTTATACCAATCTGCAATAATACGAACCTGATAAAGCATTTGCCCGATATCAAGCAATTCACGCAACGAAAGACTTGCTCCCGAGGACGCTCTCCTGAGAGAACCTCTTATATCCTTAAAAGCAGTAAAAGCAGGTGTACCATATTTCACAGAAAGAGTAAATGCGTCTTCTGTTTTCTTCATCTCATTCTTAACCTTATCAAGGTCAGCCACAGGAGAAAGCTCCATAATCATTTCCTTTGTCCGTGTATTGGACGCTTCATCGCAAAGCATCTCTAAAATTTTATGTAGTTCAAGTGATTTATAATAATCATTCATAATCATTTTATCGCCTCCATAGAATCACATATCTTATGATAATAATCCAAAGAATCAAACTGATTTTTTATATGCACAAGCACATATTTTTCAGTCACTTCATTAAGCTTCTTCTGAACCTCATCTGAAACCCTGAAATTAAACAATCTTTCCATTTTCACAAGTCCAATAAACTGTAAAGCACAAAAGGTTGCATTGCTGATCTTCACATTCCAGTAATCTTCCTCAAAACCATTTTCCAAAAAACAATATTCACAATAAAAAACCGCCTTGTCTATTATAAAATACATGGGATCATACTTATAATCGATACATTCTACACATCCAATGAGTTGAGGAATCAATCCTATTTCCGAAACAAATCGCAATTCAAAAATGCTTTTTATAAACTCACAGCTTCTTATGCCCTTATCGAGAAAAGACATACAATTAAGCATAAGCCTTAATATTTCATGCTCGTGCCTTTTATTCTCCGCAAGGACAGCATATCTGGCAAGCTCCCCGAAATAGCATACCAATGAGGTCTTTTTTATATCAAGCCTCAGATTATAAAAATCATGCTTTATCTCGCTGCTTTCAAGGTAAAATTTCTCCTTGTAAATCCTTATGCAAAAGGTTGAAAATGCAAACAGCTGCGTTGCGGCATGATTTTTTGACGTTATCTTTCTCGCACCCTTGGCAATAACATGGATAGTTCCGTTATTTTCCGTTAGAATGTTTAAATACTTATCGTTCTCGCCTATGTTCTTTTCTCTGATAACTATGCCGTCCAACGTAACTATATTGTGATCTGTCGTTTCATTTCTCATTTTTCAAGCCTCCCAAGGTATTTTGCTGAAAAAAAGCGGCTCATCATCGGAATGACACACTAAACCATATTCCGCAGAATCGCCGCACATAATTATGCCCTTATATTTAAGATAATCGGAAATTTTACCACTTTTTTCAAAGCTATCCCAAAGCAAATCACTTTCATCAATCATAACCAAGCACTCCTATACATAATATATGCACATTCATAAACCATATTATGATTATTCCCCAGCAAAGCTTATTTATCAGAGGAATTATTTGAAAGCCCGAAGCTTCTTATCATTGCTTCACTATTACGCCAGTCCTCCTTGACCTTGACCCAGCATTGAAGATTTACCTTTATCTCGAAGAATTTTTCAAGATCCTCTCTTGCATACTGACCGATACGCTTAAGCATAGCACCCTTTTTACCGATTATCATACCCTTATGGGAATCTCTCTCACAAAAAATGATCGCAGAAATATCAAGTATGTCTTCCCCCGACATATCTGTTCTTTCGCTCATCTGCTCAACCGTTACAGCTATACCATGTGGAACTTCATCGTGCATAAGACGAAGAATCTTCTCACGGACGATTTCCGCCGCCAAAACACGTTCAGGCTGATCCGTAAAGGAATCATCAGGGAAATAATGAGGTCCTTCAACGGCAAATTTTTTAGATTCTTCCCATACTATATTTATTCCGTCATTACGAATAACACTTATTGGAATAACACTTTTAAAATCATAAAGCGAAGAAAATTCAGCTATTTTCAAAGCTACCTTTTCCTTATCAGGAATAAGATCTATCTTATTGAGAATGAGTATAACATTATCTCTTTTATGAAATCCTTTGATAATAGATCTGTCAATATCATTTATATTTTTCGATGCATCTGCTACCATAAGAATAAGATCAACATCAGTTACAGAATCCTTGACAGTCCTGTTCATACACTCACCGAGCTTATTTTTAGCCTTCTGAACACCTGGAGTATCCATAAAAACATACTGTACTTCATTTTCAGTAACAATGCCTGTTATCCTTGTTCTTGTTGTCTGCGGCTTTGAGCTTATAACAGCAATCTTTTCTCCGACAAGTGCGTTAAGAAGTGAGGATTTTCCTGCATTTGCTCTGCCTACTATAGTAATAAATTCAATTTTTGTATTCATTTTACCTATCACTTTCGTTTACAAATGTAGCATCTCTTGAAATTCCGAGAGAATCAAGTATTATTTCCTCTTTTTCGTGCATTTTCGCAGCGTCAAGAGGCGATGTTTCGTGATCATATCCCAATAAATGGAGCATTGAATGTACAGTAAGGAAGCCGACCTCTCTTTCAAGGGAATGTCCGTAAATATGTGCCTGCTTTACAGCTGTTTCCATGGAAATAACCACATCTCCGAGAAGATATGCACCTGTTTCATTATTAAGATCGTAAACACCATTCTCCCCCAAAGGAAATGAAAGTACATCTGTTGATTTATCCATATTTCTGTATGCACGATTAAGCTTTCTTATCTCTGTATTATCAACAAAGGAAACACTGACTTCGGCTTGATTTTGGAATTTTTCCTCTGTAAGCACTGCCTGACAGCATTTTCTCACAAGCAATCTTAATCCGACAGGGATTTTAACTTCACGCTGATTATTTCTTATCAATACCTTGACCTTTGCCATACTTATCATTTCCTTTCTGTATTTCTGTCTTTTCTATTAATTTCATTTGCTTTTTCATAAGCCTTAATTATCTCCTGAACAAGCTTATGACGGACAACATCCTTTTCAGTAAAGTGCATTATTGCAATATCATCAACATTTTTCAATATACGCATTGCGTCTATTAAACCCGATTTATGACTATCAGGAAGATCTATCTGCGTAATATCACCCGTTATCACCATCTTGCTGTTAAAACCAAGACGTGTAAGAAACATTTTTATCTGCTCTCGTGTGGTATTCTGTGCCTCGTCAAGAATAATGAACGAATCATCAAGCGTTCTTCCTCTCATATATGCCAATGGAGCGACCTCAATAGTGCCTTTTTCCATATGTCTGGCAAAAGCCTCCGCACCAAACATATCGAAAAGTGCGTCATAAAGCGGTCTGAGATAGGGATCAACCTTATTCTGAAGATCCCCAGGCAGAAAACCAAGCTTTTCCCCCGCTTCAACGGCAGGTCTTGTGAGGATTATCTTATTTACCTCGTGAGCCTTGAATGACTTTACAGCCATTGCTACGGCAAGATAGGTCTTACCAGTTCCTGCAGGTCCAACACCCATAACAATAGTGTTTTTTTCTATCGCCTTAACATAATTTTTCTGTCCAAGAGTTTTAGCCTTAACGACCTTTCCTCCCGTTGTAACACATATTCCGCCATCAGCAAGCTTAACCGCCTGCTCGGATTCGCCCTCATCTACAAGAGAGCTTACATATCTGATGCTTTGCTCATTTATGGCCTCGCCCCTCTTTATCAATTCAAGCAAAGCCTTAACAGCCGATTCGGCTCGTCTGACATTATCCTCTTCACCGCTTATGCGTATATCTGTACCTCGGCTCAACACGGCAACACCGTACTGCCTTTGAATAATATTTATATTATCATCATAATTACCGAACAAAGCGATACTTTCATCAACATTATCAACATTGATAATTATTTCAGTCATAAAGTCACCTCAAGCAGAATGATACTACTTAGCAAAATGCTATCATTCCATCAATATATTTTACCACATAAAATTATATAATAAAAGTATGAAAAATTAATATTTTTCCATTTTATTCAAACGTTCAAAACCTTAAATTCCTAAAATACTTTTGTCATTATAACATATAATTGCATTTTTTTCAAGAACTATCGCCAACATTATTATTTTTTTGATAAAATTATGTAAAATATTGCATTTATCCAACATTAATGATATAATAATAAAAAAATGGGAAGTGATTGTATGGAATTGTCAAAACAGCATCTTAAACTTCTTTATATCGCAAAAATTCTGTATGAAGAAACCGATGAAGGTAATTCTCTCTATGTTTCAGATATTATTGAACGGCTTTCTGAATACGGAATAAGTGCAGAACGAAAATCCATTTACAAGGATATAAAGTATTTACAGATGTTCGGGCTTGATATTGTTATGGAAAAAAATCACCGCAACAGCTATTATCTTGCAAGCAGAGAATTTGAGCTTGCTGAGCTTAAGCTTCTTACAGACGCAGTATGCTCCGCAAAATTTCTGACGGAAAAGAAATCTAAGCAGCTGCTTGAAAAAATAGAAGCTCTTGCAAGCGTGAATGACGCAGCACTTTTAAAACGTCAGGTTATAGTCGTTGATCGTGTAAAATCAATGAATGAACAGATTTATATAAACGTTGACACTATACATAAGGCTATCAACAACAAAAAACAAATATCCTTCCGTTATTTTGATTACAGCACCAACAGAACTAAGGTTTACCGTGACGGCTTAAGGATATGCTCGCCATATGCTCTTACATGGAATGATGATAAATATTATCTTATCTCATACTATCTTAAATATCCAGATAATTTCACAAATTTCCGTGTTGATCGTATGTCAAACATTAAAATACTTGACGAGCCTATAATTAAATCACCAAAAGAGCTTAATGTATCTGATTATCTGAATGCCACTTTTTCAATGTTCAGCGGCGAAACTGTTGAAGCCGAGCTTAAATTTGATAAAAAGCTCGTTAATGCGGTTATTGACAGATTCGGCAGGAACGCTGATATAAAAAATCTTGATGAAGAGCATTTTAAAATAAATGTCAGGGTCAAGGCTCAACCTCCGTTTTTCGCTTGGCTGTTCCAGTTTGGTAA
>CAYOAV010000001.1:64337-98492 GCA_964402055.1 uncultured Ruminococcus sp.
ATGTCAGGGTCAAGGCTCAACCTCCGTTTTTCGCTTGGCTGTTCCAGTTTGGTAAGGGTGCATCGATAATATCACCCGAATCATTGAAGAACAAATATGCCGCAATGCTTAAGGATGTTGCAGAAAATTTAGATCAGGAGTGTTAAAATTATGGAAAGCAGAGTAAATTCAGCTCTCGAAAGAAAAAGCAGAGGTTATAACTGTGCCCAGGCAGTAGCCTGTACATATTGCGACCTTGCAGGAATTGACGAAAAAACAATGTTCAAGCTTACGGAAGGCTTTGGTGCAGGCTTCGGCTCGACAGAAGGAACCTGTGGAGCAATATCAGGAGCAGTTGTACTTGCAGGCATGAAAAACAGCTCAGCAATGCTTGAAAAGCCTGATTCTAAAGGCTCAACCTACAAATTGTCAAGAGAAATAATGGAAAGCTTCAAATCAGAAGCAGGTGCAACTATATGCCGTGAATTAAAGGGCATAGATACTCAAATGATGCTTTATTCCTGTGATAACTGTGTTCGTACTGCCGCAAAGATAGCAGAAAAAACAGTTTTCCCCGAATTTTTCGGAGAATAATTGTCATTTTTTGAATATTTACCGAAAAATAAATAATAATATCCATATATTTTTATGAAAGGCATGAAATATAATGGAAAAAATTGCATTTTTCGATACAAAAGCTTACGATAAGGAATGGTTTACAAAGCTTGGTGGAAATTATAAATTCAAATTTTTTGAAACCAAGCTTACATCTGACAGTGCAGAGCTTGCCAAAGGGTGCAGAGCAATTGTCGCATTTGTAAATGATACTATTGACTGTGACACGATTGACAAGCTTTGCTCAATAGGCATCGAGCTTGTCGCACTACGATGTTCAGGATTCAATAATGTTGATATAAAATATGCTCATAATAAGCTGAAAATAGTCCGTGTGCCGACATATTCTCCCTATGCAATAGCAGAACACGCTATGGCAATGCTCCTTACACTTAACCGCAAAATCCACAAGGCGTATAATCGAACAAGAGAGTTTAATTTCAGCCTTAATGGCCTTACAGGCTTTGATCTTTATGGGAAAACAGCTGGAATTATCGGAACAGGACAGATCGGCTGTATTTTTATGAATATATGCAAAGGATTCGGTATGAATGTAATAGCCTATGACCCATATCCAAAAAATAATTCTGATATAAACTATCTTCCACTTGACGACCTGCTCAAAAAGAGTGATATAATCTCCCTGCATTGCCCACTCACTCATGACACAAAATTCCTTATAAATGATGAAAGCATAAAAAAAATGAAGAATGGTGCTTTTATAATAAATACATCCAGAGGAAAGCTTATCGACAGTGCCGCACTTATATCTGCTCTTAAATCGGGAAAAATAGGCGGTGCTTGCCTTGACGTTTACGAAGAAGAAACTTCTTTTTTCTTCGAAGATTTATCTGGAGAAGTTATTGACGATGATGAGCTTACAGTACTTGTTTCTATGCCTAATGTAATAATAACTTCGCACCAGGCATTCCTTACGACAGAGGCTTTGAAAAAAATTGCTGAGGTTACAATTCATAACCTTGATTGCTTTTTTAACGGGAAACAGCTTGAAAACAAGATCGAATACGAAAAGTAACATATCTGACAAGACTTTATGGGTGCAGTTTTTTTCTGCACCCATATCACATTAACCTGCATTTTTCATTTGCTCATACATTGAATCTGCAAACACAGCATATCCCTTTGTCGGATTATTTACAAAAACGTGAGTAACTGCACCGATAAGCTTACCATCCTGAATTATCGGACTTCCGCTCATTCCTTGAACAATTCCGCCAGCTTCTCTTAACAGCCCTTCATCCGTTACACGAATTATCATATCACGAGAATCCTCATCATCGGTGCGATCAATTTTTTCGATAGCTATTTCATACTTCTGAGGCCGTGTGCCGCTGATGGTCGTATATATATAAGCTTTCCCAGTCTGTATTTCACTACTTATGCCTAATGGTATTGCTTCATTCCCGCCTGAATAATTATCAATCGTACCAAAAAGTCCCACAGAAGTATTATCCGTCAGCTCTCCCGATGAAAACGATGAAATAAAGCCGCCAACTAACTCCCCTGGAGAACCTGATTTACCTTTTTTTACTCCGCTTATAGATACCTTTACAACCTCTCCTGAATCCAAGGGCATAAGCTCACCTGTATCAATATCGCACACAGGATGCCCAAGTCCACCGAATTGCTGTGTTCTAGGGTCATAAAAAGTCATTGTGCCTATTCCAGCCGAGCTGTCACGAACCCATATTCCTGCACGATAGTTGCCGTCAATACTTGATATCTTCGGGCATAACCACAATTGAAGCGTTTCTTCATCCCTTACAGCAGAAATACAAAGTGTTCTTCCGTTGCTTTCCTCAATTATTCTTTGAACATCCTGATTTGAAGAAACCTTTATTCCGTCAATACTCTTTATTATGTCCCCTGTCTTCACTCCACAGTCTTCAGCAGGTGAAATAAAGCCGTTTTCTGTTTCAAAGCTACTTACCTCAACAACGATAACGCCATCAGTAAGAAGCTTTATTCCAAAAGGCTCTCCGCATGGAACAAGCAGAGGTGCATCAACAGAAAAAATATCCACAAGCTTAATTGGAATAATACCAAGTAACTTTAATTCAGCTCTTTCTGCATTGCTCTCCTTTGCCAATGAAATCTCGTTTGAACCATCACTTGAACAAGGCACAGCATCAAGCATTGCAGATAGTCTTACTGTTCCCCCCTTTGGTATAAAATACTTATCGGGCAAGGTCTTATAAAGATATATAACAAAAGCCGATAATGCAATCATAACGGCAGACATCATAAACAAAACGGTTTTCAAAGCTTTTCGCATTTTATTTACTTCCTTTTTTCAATATTTCTCCAAAAAAATCATTTGGAACTCTGATATTACTATTCACATTTTGATGAGATTTATAAATTCTAATTATATGTTATTTTAAATCCATAAGCTCAAAAATAATGTAAAAACAAAGAATTAAAAAAATTTCTCTTGAATATCGGAAAATTTTATGATATAATAAATCTTAAATTTTACTTTGGAGGAGATTTTACGAAAAAGCTTTCAAAAATTACATTCGTAGTAACGATGATCGCCGAGATTATATGCTGTCTTACACTCAATACGCTTGGCGGCATAGCTTTTATTATTAATGATTATGATAAATGCGGAATAGCATTATTTATAAGCACTGTTTTTCTCGTTGCTGCTCTAGTACTTATCAAATTTAAAAAAACAATCATTCCGCTTATATTTACAATCATAGGTACAAGCTCATATATATATACTCTTGCTGTAATAAGTGCTATACCCAATGCAAAAATTCCAAAGGAATACACGGAAGCACTTCTTGCAAAACATTATCCGACTATCGCTGTTACAGTATTGCTGGTATTGCTTATCTTCTTCAACTTTTTCAGCGAAGATGCTGTAAAAAAGCGTCTTGAACGAAAAAATAAAAAGCTTGCAGAGAGAGAACGCTCCCTCAATGACGATGAAAAAATTATTTAATTAATGGGGTGTTAAATTGAATGTTACAATAAAAGACGTTGCAAAAGCGGCTGGTGTTTCTGTTGCAACCGTTTCAAGAGTTCTGAACAAGAGTGCAACTGTTTCAGAAGCTGCCGCAGACCAAGTTAACCGTGCAATAAACGAGCTTGGATATAATCCTAATTTTCTCGGAAGAAATCTTCGCAAATGCGAAACAAATGTTATTTTAGCAATTCTTCCATCAACTGAACATTCATTTTACAATGAAATAATCAAGGGTATGCAGACAGCGGCTTCTGAAAAAGGCTATGATATACTCTTATGCACCACCAACAGTATGCATTCAACAGAGGTAAGAATGCTCCGTATGCTTTTCAACAGAACCGTTGATGCCGCTGTAATGCTTGGAACACAGCTTTCCGCAGATGAACTTAACGACTTGAACGATAAGCACTATATTGCACTATGCTGTGAAAGAGTTGATGGAGCTGATGTACTTACAGTTACTGTCGATGACGAAAATGGTGCATATGACGCTGTTAAAAATCTTATTGAAAAAAATCATAGAAAAATTGCAATGGTTTCCACAAGCGGTAATGCTCTTTCATCAAAAGACAGAGAAAAGGGATATATAAAAGCTCTCACCGAGGCTGGTATTCCCGTAAAAGAAGAATACATTTTCCGAGGAACCTATGATCCTCAATATGGCGGAAAGGCTTTTGAATATTTTATGTCACTCAACGAACCTCCGACGGCGGTTTTCTGTATATCGGATCTTCTTGCGGCTGGAATTATAAAAAAAGCCATTTCATTAGGATATAATATCGGCAACGATTTTTCCGTCTGCGGATTTGACAACATACAAATGAGTGAGCTTTACAACCCTGGTATAACTACCATAGAACAGCCTGCTTTTGAAATAGGTCAGACAGTTATAAACGAGCTTGTTGAAAATATCAGAAATAATCAGAAAACTGCGAAGCATATCAAGCTTAATTACAGACTTATCGGACGTGAATCAGTACAAAACAACAAATAAAAAAAGCTTGCTCTCCGCAATTGGAAAGCAAGCTTTTCATTATTCTGAACTATTTTTTACAAGTGAAAATGCCTGTCGCACCGAAGAAACTCCCGTAACTCTTATCTTACAATTATCTTTATCGAGATATTTCATTGACTGCTTAGGTATTATGCAATGCTCAAAGCCAAGTCTTTGAGCTTCATTTATTCTCTGGGATATATTGGAAACGCTTCGTATCTCACCGCCAAGTCCTATTTCACCGAAGGCTATCATCTTTTTATCAAGAGGAATATCATAAAAACCACTATAAAGAGCCAGTGCTACTGACAGATCTCCTGCCGTTTCATCAAGACGGAAACCGCCTACGATATTAAGAAAAACATCAAGCGTTCCGAAAAACATTCCTACACGCTTTTCCAGTACTGCTATAATCATTGCAAGACGGTTATAATCAAAGCCTGTTGCTGTTCTTCTCGGTGCAGAAAATCCACTTTTTGTTACAAGAACCTGAACCTCTGCGAGGATAGGTCTGCTTCCCTCCATTATGCACGCAACGCAACAGCCTGAAACTCCCTCAGGACGACCTGAAAGAAGCATAGCTGATGGGTTTTCCACCTCATCAAGACCCGAATTGCCCATTTCAAAAACGCCAATCTCATTCGTTGAACCATATCGGTTTTTTACGGCACGCAAAAGCCTGTAGCTAAGATGACGTTCACCTTCAAAATAGAGAACTGCATCAACAATATGCTCCATAACCTTAGGTCCTGCAATAGCTCCATCCTTATTGACATGACTTACAATAAAAATCGGGATCTCCTCGGATTTTGCTGTTCTCATAAAAAGATTTGTACATTCACGAACCTGAGAAATACTGCCCGATGTACTATTAAGCTCACTAAGGCTCATTGTTTGTATTGAGTCGATTATAGCTATTTCAGGCTTGCTTGCAGAAATAGTATCTGCCGCCGCACCTGCATCATTTGTGGAAAGAATATAGAGATTAGGTGTATCAACTCCAAGTCGTGAAGCACGAAGCTTTATCTGACGGACGCTTTCCTCTCCCGAAATATACAAAATGGTATGTTCCTCACCAAGGAACTTGCATATCTGCAATAAAAGGGTAGATTTGCCTATTCCAGGCTCACCGCCAAGCAGAACCAGCGAACCTTTGACAAGTCCGCCTCCGAGAACTCGGTCAAGCTCCCCTATTCCCGTTGAATAACGTATTTCATCGTCCGTGCCTATCTGCGAAAGATCCTTTATCTGCGATGAAAGATTCCTGCTTCCGACAGGCACAGCCGCTTTACTTGACGAAGTTTTTACTGTTGGAACAGCTTCCTGCTCTTCAAGAGTATTCCATTCACCGCAGGATGGACATTTTCCATTCCATTTTGAACATTCGAAACCACATTCCGAGCAAATATATACAATTCTAGATTTTGCCGCCATTTTACATTCCTTTCAAAATCATTCCGTTGCAATAAATTCGGTTATTCCCGAAAAAATTGTAAACGCTACAAGCTGCTGATAATCCTTATCCGTCAGACGTGCCGCCTCGTCAGGATTTGACAAAAAGCCACACTCAACCATAACCGCAGGATTATTACAATAATAGCAAAGATAAAGTTCATCTCCGCAGAGCTTTGTTTCACGTTCATTATCAGGCTGAAGATTGCTTACAAATTTATTCTTCATAATTGAAGCCAGTCGTTCGCTTTCCTCGTTTTTATTGGAATAAAACATCTGAGCACCGCTGTATTTCGAATCGGAAAAAGTATTCTGATGAATTGAAACGCAAACGCAATCGGAATATTTATTAAAAAGCTCAAGTCTGTTTTCCATATCGGAAATTTTTTGCTTACGCAGACCCTCGACCCCTTTATCGTGGATAGATGTATCTTTAATTCGTGTAGCTTCAACATTATAACCAAGAAAACGAGCCATATCACGAACAGAAAGCAAAATATTCAGGTTTATTACTTTTTCTGTCTTTCCGTCTGCGGTTGAACAGCCACCATCCATACCTCCGTGACCAGCGTCAAGAACTATCATTTTACTGCTTTGCAACTCTGCGGCAGTCTGAACTACATTTTCAAGTCTTTCCTTTGCAAGCATTACAGCACCTGTAAAAAAACAGAATGCCACAAGTGCCAAGGCTACTTTAAATCTCCTTTTATGCTTTGCAGAAATCATTTCTTCCCCTCCAAGAGCTTGTTTTTTAACAATATATGAGGGGGATTTATTAATTATTACGTATTGTTTTAACAATTTAAACAATTTGCAGCACATAGATTTATCTACAACAAAATACAATAACATTTCTTACATAATCAGATTTTAAAAATCCAAATCACTATGTGAACCTGTAGCAGTCAACGACAAAATCAGCCTGTCTTCAATTATTTCATAAATGAGTAACCAATCAGGCAGAATATGACATTCTCTATATCCCTTCCAATTGCCTGTTAATGCGTGGTCTTTATTCTTCTCGGGTAGAGATTTACCTTTCAAAAGTATATCGACAACATTTTCCAATAAAGTAGCATCATATCCTCGCTTGATAATTTTCTTATAATCACGTTTAAATCCATTAGTAAGATATAAGCTGTATTTATTCATCGTCAGCATTCTCCGCTTCGTCCATAAATTCCTTAAAGCTACTGTAGGTTTTTGGTGCAGGATCATTAGCAAGCTGTATACTTTCGATTCTTGCAAGCGTTGATCTATCCGTAAAGCTTTTAATTAAATTCACAAGCGAATCAATCTGTTCATCACTTAAAGCACTGATAAGCTCCGCAGCATATTCCCTTGTACTCATAGCAAAACCTCCTTTTCAACATTTAACAATATTATATCACATTACAGATATTTCTGTCAATTATATTAACGCTTATACAGAATTGCTTATTTGGTATGTTTCTTTGCTAAATCCTGAATAACACACACCGCATGAGCGGAAATGCCGTCACCATTTCCTGTAAAGCCAAGCCGTTCTTCGGTCGTTGCCTTTACGCTTATGTTGGATATATCAGTTTTACAAGCAAAAGCTATTTTTTCTCGCATTTTATCTATATATGGTGCAAGCTTTGGAGATTGACATATTATAGTAGAATCAACATTTCCAACTGTAAAGCCTTTTTCCTTAACAATAGCTATTACACGTTCAAGAAGCTTTATACTATCGGCATTTTTGTATGTGTTGTCATTATCTGGAAAAAGCTTGCCGATATCACCAAGAGCAGCGGCTCCTAAAATTGCGTCCATAACGGCATGAACAAGCACATCAGCATCGGAATGACCGAGCAATCCCTTTTCATACGGTATTTTTACTCCACCTAAAATCAGATCTCTGCCTTCAACAAGGCGGTGAACATCATAACCGTGACCTATTCTTATCATTTTCGCATTCCTTTCAGCAATATTTCCGCCAAGGCGATATCCTCGGGTGTTGTTATCTTGATATTGCTGTAATCGGACAATGTAATAGCGATCTTCGCACCAACAGCCTCGGCAAGCTGGCAATCATCGGTAAATTCAAGACCATGATCGTTTGCAAAGTTAATTCCCTTTACATATATATCCTTGCGGAATATCTGCGGAGTTTGTGTGATATACAGTTTTGAACGGTCGGGTGTATCGGTAATAAGCCCACCGTCAACATTTTTTATTGTATCCTTTACAGGAACGCCAAGCACAGCACCTCCAAACACAGAAGCATCCTTTATACACCGTTTAATGCACTCTCTTGAAACAAGAGGTCTTGCACCGTCATGAACTGCAACATAACGTGTTTCTCTCGAAACCTCCTTGTAGGCATTAAAAATCGACTGCTGACGTGTTTCTCCGCCGCTTACAACTGCTTTCAGCTTTGTTACACCGTATTTTTCCGCAAGCTGTCCGTAATTATCAACATCACATTCACGGGCAGAAACTATTATCTCGCTGACCTCATCAACCTGCTCAAAGGCAAGCATTGAATGAACTGCGACAGGAATACCATCAAACTCAACAAGCTGCTTATTTATCCCATTCATTCGAGAAAAGCTACCTGCACAGGCAATTATTGCTGAAACTGTCAAATCCTGCATTTTTTATTACCTCACTCAAAGAACTTCGGTAAAATTTCCAAGAAGCCTGAACGAACTTGATTCATTGCGGAGATCATCTATCAAGGCTTTCACCTTTACATCAAGACAATTACCCACAAAATCAAGGAAAAACATAAATTCAAAGTCACTTCCAGCAATGCTCTTACTCTCAATTTTAGTAAGGTTTATACCATTTACGGAAAATTTTGTAAGCAGTCTGTTAAGTGAACCTTTTGTATGAGGAACTGTCAGAAGAACAGACACAATATCTGAATCCTTATTTACGGTAAGATTTTTTGAAAAGCATATAAATCTTGTGTAATTTGGCTGTGCGTCTGCGATATTTCTGCTTAATATATCAAGTCCGAGAAGCTCTGCACAGCTTTCTGAACAAATGCAAGCTATCGGCTCATTGCTGTTGCTGACAAATTCTGCGGAAAGAGCTGTATTTGCAAAATCACAGGTTTCAAAGCTATTCTGCTTAAGGAATTTTGAACATTGCGAAAGTGCTTCACTTTTTGAATAAACTCTTTTTACATCAGAAAGACTTGTACCTTTTTTTGCGGCAAGACAATGCGTTATCTCAACTCTTACGAGCGAATTGATATAAAGCTGTCTTTTTCCCATAAGCTCATAGGTTTCCGTGATTGAACCTATGGTTGAATTTTCGAGTGGAAGCAGACCGTATTCACATTCACCCTTTTCAACAGCATCAAAGACCTCCTCAAAGCTTCTGTAAAAAACTACAGGCTTATCACCAAAAAGCTTTTTTCCAGCAATCGCCGAATATGCACCATCAGTTCCCTGACAAGCTATTTTTTCTGCGTTTTCTGCGGAAAAGTTACTGTAAACGGCATTTTTATCCGTTGCCATTCCGATATTCTGTATACTTTTGCTGATATCCATAATATTCTGGAAAAGAATTGCCGCACCATCCTTAAGATTATCAGGAGCCATATCCCTTATACGGTCTATCACCTGCTGCTCTCTGCCTCCCTGCATTACAGGGAGATTATTAGCCTTTTTATACTCCCCTACCTGCCGGCAGATGTCCATACGCTTGGTAAAAAGCTCCAGAATCTGTGCGTCAATATCATCAATTTGAACTCTTAATGTTGAAAGATCCATAATATACCTCTGGTTAAAAAATAATAATTTAATTATACTACACATTCATCTCAAATTCAAGACGATTTTGCTTTTTATATCCATTCCTACAAAAAATAGCAGAAAAAATTGTAAAAAAGGTTGCAGAAACGCTTTGAATATGGTATAATTATTTGGTTAATGAATACTTGCTGAAAGGATCGTTTGTATGAGAATACTCGGAATAGATCCGGGATATGCAATAGTCGGCTTCGGTGTGCTTGAATATGACGGTTATAAATTCACTCCCGTGCATTTCGGAGCAATAACCACAGAAGCAAAAACTGATTTCAATATCAGACTGAAAACTATATTTGATGATATGAATACTGTTATTTCTACCTTTAAGCCAGAGGTTATGGCAATAGAAAAGCTGTTTTTCAATACTAATCAGAAAACAGGTATTGACGTTGCACAGGCAAGGGGTGTAACCCTACTAGCCGCCACTAATGCAGGTATTCCGATTTATGAATATACTCCATTGCAGGTAAAACAATCGGTAGTTGGATATGGACGTGCCGAAAAGCCGCAGGTTATGGAAATGACAAGACGTATTCTCGGTCTTGCGTCCGTTCCTAAACCTGATGACACCGCAGACGCACTTGCAATTGCAATATGTCATGGACACGCAAGCGGTGGAGTAAAAATACCGAAATATTAACAAATTCCCTAAAAGGAGATTTTTTCATGATATATAGCGTAAAAGGCAAGCTCATACATAAGGAACAATCACTCGCCGTAGTTGAATGCGGCGGCGTTGGATATGCCTGCAGAACTACACTTTCAACCGTTTCAAGGCTCGGAGAAAACGGTTCGGAATGCTTTTTATACACCTATCTTCATGTAAGAGAAGACGCAGTAGAGCTTTTCGGCTTCAGCTCGCAGGAGGAACTGAACTGCTTTAAAATGCTTCTATCCGTTTCGGGTGTTGGTCCTAAAGCGGCACTCGCCATACTTTCAGATACAACTCCTGAAGGCTTTGCTCTCAATGTTGCAACAGGTGATTATAAGGCTTTCACCAAGACAAAGGGCGTTGGTCCTAAGCTGGCTCAAAGAGTTGTCCTCGAATTAAAGGATAAGATTACCAATGAACAGCTCACCTCAGGAGTTACAGGAGTTTCAGAAATATCCGCCGCTGTATCATCAGGTGGAAATCAGGGCGAAGCTATATCGGCTCTTGTTGTCCTTGGATACAGTCAGGCAGAAGCCGCATCAGCAGTCGCTAAGCTTGACCCATCGCTTCCTGTTGAGGAACTTATAAAGAATGCTCTTAAGAAAATCGCCGCATCAATGTAAAGGAAATATACTTTATGCTTTGTTATCCCGATTATAGCAGATCTATAATAAGCATTATTTCTTCAATAATGAAATATTATCGTGAACCGTTTGAATATCCAACTGTTCCTCTGCTTGATAAAAAACTATCAAAATTTTATAAAAATATCGTGCTTGTAGTTCTTGACGGAATGGGCAGCGATATGTTAGAACATGATCTCCCGTCAAGCTCATTTATGAGAAGAAACTGCGTGGGAAAGCTTACTTCCGTATTTCCTTCAACAACCGCCTCGGCTATGACAAGCTTCTATACAGGCGTTTCCCCTAATGAACACGCATGGCTAGGCTGGTCGCTGTTTTTCAAGGAGTTTTGCCGCACAATTGATGTTTTCACCAATCTTGATACCTATACAAAGCAACCTGCGGCAATATCCAGTGCAGCTGAATTCATAATGCCATATGAAACGATCTATAAAAGCATCGCAAATTCTATAATCGGTGACGTTCAGCCCTTTACGATTTCGCAGTCAAAGGTTAAAATAGCAGAAAATGGAAATATCCATAAAACCGCTGACAAGCTTGATGACGCTTGCGAGCTTATCGAAAGGATATGCGACACTAATCAGAATACATTTACATATTTCCAATGGTGTTCTCCCGATGATACAGCTCACAGAACAGGCTGTTATTCCAATGAAACACGGGAAAAGCTCGGAGATATCAATCGCAGGCTTGAATATCTTAGCAAAAAGCTTACAGATACAATCTTTATCATCACTGCCGACCATGGAATGATCGATATATCTGATGAAATACTCATTGACAGAATACCTGAAATAACTGAATGTCTTGTCATGCCTCCCTTTGTCGAAAGCAGGGCTATGTCATTTTTTGTAAAATCAGACAGACGCACGGATTTTGAGCGTTCATTCACCAAGCTACTCGGTCAGGATTTTATTCTCATGAGCAGACGTGAGGTTTTTGAAAAAAAACTACTCGGCGATGGTGTTACCCATAAAAAGACCTATGATTTTGTCGGCGATTATTTTGCCTGTGCGATTTCCGATATAGGTCTTAGATACAGAACAATGAACGCAAAGCCTAAAAATATGAATAAGGCTAATCATGGAGGTTTGACTGAGCAGGAAATGACTGTTCCGCTTATCATTGCCGAAACAGAGCAAACCAAGGAATATACACCAAGAAAGCTGATTTAAGGGGGAGATATCATGCTTGAATCAAGCGAAATGAACTTTGAGGAACGTATGGTTTCTCCAAAAATAACAGAAAATGAAAATGAAGATTTTGAAGTAACACTCCGTCCAAAAAGCCTTTCGGAATACATCGGACAGGATAAGGTCAAGGAAAATCTTTCCATTTTTATTGAAGCAGCAAAAAAACGTGGCGATCCGCTCGACCATGTTCTGCTTTATGGACCTCCAGGGCTTGGAAAAACAACACTTTCTGCTATAATCGCTCACGAAATGGGAGTTAATATAAGAGTTACATCTGGGCCAGCAATCGAAAAACCAGGTGATCTCGCCGCATTGCTTACAAATTTACAAGAAAACGATGTGCTTTTCATAGACGAGATACACCGCCTTTCAAGAGCGATAGAGGAAGTCCTCTACCCTGCTCTTGAGGATTATGCTCTTGATATTATAATAGGCAAAGGTCCATCTGCACGTTCACTGCGTATCGATCTGCCGAAATTCACGCTTATTGGTGCTACCACAAGAGCAGGTCAGCTCACCTCTCCGCTTCGTGACAGATTCGGTGTTATAATGAGGCTTGAGCTTTACAGCGTTGAACAGCTTTCGGATATAATTATGCGTTCGGCTGTTATTCTCGGCATAGCTTGTGATAAATCAGGCGCAATCGAGCTTGCAAGACGTTCAAGAGGAACTCCGAGAATCGCAAACCGTTTCTTAAAACGTGTACGGGATTTTGCCGAGGTCATCGGTGACGGAAAAATCACCGAGGATATCGCAAAAATCGCTCTTGACAGGCTTGAAGTGGATTCTCTCGGGCTTGATAATATGGATAAGCGTATGCTGAATATGATTATAAAAGGCTATAACGGGGGTCCTGTTGGTCTTGAAACGCTTGCTGCGGCTATCGGTGAAGAGGCAGTTACTTTGGAAGATGTCTGCGAGCCTTATCTTATGCAGCTTGGATTCATTTCCAGAACCCCGAGAGGAAGATGTGCAACTGCACTTGCTTACAAGCACCTCGGATATGAATACAACGGAAATACCGACAGCGATCAGCTGACCTTTGAATAAACAAAAGCCGTTATCCCGAACGGCAGATTGGAGATAATTATGGGAAGACTATTTGGTACTGACGGCGCAAGAGGAATTGCAATAACCGAGCTTACATGCGAAATGGCTATGCAGATAGGCAGAGCTGCGGCTATGGTTCTTACGCAAAAATCAAATAAAAAAGCAAAAATACTTATCGGCAAGGACACAAGAATATCATCAGATATACTTGAAGCGGCTCTTGCGGCAGGAATATGCTCTATTGGTGCTGACGCTGTTATTCTCGGCGTTGTTCCTACGCCTGCAGTTGCATATCTTGTTCAGAAAAGAGAAGCTGACGCTGGAATTATGATTTCTGCGTCACATAACAGTATGGAATTCAACGGAATAAAGCTTTTTTCCTGTAAAGGCTTCAAGCTTTCCGATGATATTGAGGAGGAAATTGAAGCACTTATACTCGATACTCCCGAAAAAATCAACGAACAGATCGTAAGCGGTGCTGCTCTTGGTAGAATTTACTATGACAAAAACGCTGAATGGGATTATATCAGAAATGTTATGAAAACAGTTGATATAAATTTAAGCGGTATAAGAGTTGCAATAGATTGTGCAAACGGTTCGGCAAGCACTACCGCAGAAAAGCTTTTTTCAGGTCTTGGAGCGTCTGTACTTATGCTTAATAACAAGCCGAACGGAACAAATATAAACGACAAATGCGGTTCAACCTTCCTTGAACCATTGCAAAAATTTGTTGTTGATAATAAATGTCATATTGGTGTTGCTTTTGACGGTGACGCCGACAGGTGCCTTGCTGTTGATGAAAACGGAGCTATTCTTGACGGTGATAAGCTTATAGCTATTTTTGCAAGAGATATGCGTGATAAAGGAACATTAAAAAAGAATACAGCTGTTGTTACAATAATGACAAACCTCGGTTTCGCTCATTTTGCTAAGGCAAGCAATGTTAATATTGTCGCAACAAAGGTCGGCGACAGATATATTCTTGAACAAATGCTTGCAAATGACTATAACCTTGGCGGTGAACAGTCAGGTCATATCATTTTCAGAGATCATTCAACCACTGGAGATGGTCAGCTTACAGCCGTTCAGCTGCTTTCTGTCCTTAAGAGTTCAGAGTGTAAAGCTTCAGAGCTTGGCAAGATAATGGAACGCTATCCGCAGGTTATGATAAACGTAAAAATAACCAATGAATGGAAAGAAAAATGGAAGAACGATACCGAAATTGAAGAGATTATTTCCGTAAATCAGAAGCTTCTTGGCACATCAGGACGTATTTTAGTCCGTGAAAGCGGTACAGAACCGCTCATCCGTGTTATGATAGAAGGCAAGCATTTTGACGTTATCAATGATATGGCTGTAAAGATCGCAGATAAAATCAAGGAACGATGCACATCTGAGGAATAATCAGCGAAAGGATTTTTTATATGAGAACAGCAGAAAACTGGAAGGATTATCAGCTTATTGACTGCTCAAATTCAGAAAAGCTTGAAAAATGGGGCAATATCACACTTATCCGTCCAGACCCACAGATAATCTGGAAAACAGGACATAAATCCTCGCTCTGGAATAATGCCCATGGTCATTACCACCGCTCTGAAAAGGGCGGCGGTCACTGGGATTTCTTTAAGAAGATCCCTGATAGCTGGCTTATTTCATACGGTGATTTGAAATTCAATATCCGTCCGACAGGCTTCAAGCATACGGGACTTTTCCCAGAACAGGCTGTAAACTGGGATTATATGTCAGAGCTTATAAAAAACGCTGGCAGACCGATAAATGTGCTTAATCTTTTCGCTTATACAGGCGGTGCAACGCTTGCCTGTGCAAACGCAGGAGCATCCGTCTGCCATGTTGATGCTTCAAAGGGTATGGTTCAATGGGCAAGGGATAATGCCGCCTCATCAGGTCTATCCGACAAGCCTATTCGCTGGATCGTTGATGATTGTGAAAAATTCGTTGCCCGTGAAATAAAAAGAGGCAGAAAATATGACGCTATAATAATGGATCCCCCCTCTTACGGCAGAGGTCCTAATCAGGAGGTATGGAAGCTTGAGGATTGCATTTTTGATCTTGTCAAGCTTTGTACGGGAGTATTGAGCGATGATCCGCTTTTCTTCCTGTTGAACAGCTACACAACAGGACTTTCCCCATCTGTAATGGCATATCTTCTTGGAGAAACTTTTGCCGCAAAATTCGGCGGAAAAGTATCCGCCGATGAAATAGGATTACCTGTAAAGGAAAGTGACTTCACACTCCCCTGCGGTTCTACTGCGATATGGACTAAGGATTGAACGGAGGTTATTTATGGCTGTACTTGCTTTATTCGGTGGAATATACTTTATTATTGCAGGCATCGTTGGTAAGGGTAAAGCCTTTACATCAAAAATGGGTACTCCACTTACTGGAAAAGAGTTTAAAACTGTTAAAATCACATATATTGTTGTTGGCGTGCTGCTCTTGATAATTGCGGCTTATAGCTGCTGGCAGTTGTACAACACCTAAAGGAGGTTATTCTGCTTGGAAAATATTGTTATTGCTGAAAATGTTGAATTTTCCTACCCTGCCGACCCTGAAAGCGGCGAGGAGGCGGCTCTTATCCTGAAGGATGTTTCAATGACAATAAAAAAAGGTGAATTTGTTGCTGTTCTCGGTCATAACGGCTCAGGGAAATCAACTATTGCAAAGCATATGAATGCAATTCTTATCCCAGACAAGGGAAAGGTTTATTCCAACGGCATTGACACCTCCGATGAAGAAAAGCTTTTTGACATCAGGCAACATATCGGAATGGTTTTTCAGAATCCCGATAATCAGATTGTTGCAACAATTGTCGAAGAGGACGTTGCTTTTGCACTTGAAAATATGGGAGTTCCACAAAAAGAAATGCGTGAACGTGTTGATGACGCACTTAAATCCGTTAAAATGTATGAATACAGAGAGCATTCTCCAAGTCAGCTTTCAGGCGGTCAGAAACAGCGTGTTGCGATAGCAGGAATAATCGCAATGCGTCCCGACTGCATTGTTATGGACGAGCCTACGGCTATGCTCGATCCGAATGGACGTAAAGAGGTTATGAAAACTATCCGAAAGCTTAACAAAGACTTCGGAATAACCATCGTTCTTATCACGCATTATATGGACGAAGCCGCTCTTGCCGACAGAATAATTGTTATGGACAGCGGAAAAGTCATCATGGAGGGAGTTCCAAAGGATATTTTCTGTCAGGTCGAAAAGATGAAGGAGCTTGGACTTGATGTTCCGCAGGTAACGGAGTTTATGTTTATGCTCAGCAAAGAAAATCTGCCTTCCGATACACATATAATAAATGCAGACGAATGTGCAGATGCACTTATGAAGCTTCTTGACGATTAAATGACATTTTTGGGGGTAAAGAGTATGGTTTTATCAATAATTTTTACTGTGGTTTATTTTGCACTTGCTGTAATTTTCCTGCTGAAAGGAAAAAAGACAATGCCAAAAGCAGCACAAGCAGCATTTATGCTGGGATTTCCTATCCTTGGCGTATTTACATTTATACAGGAAAAGCTTATTGAAAGGAAATATTCCATCTTTTTTTCGGATCTTGACAGCTATGCTGACGGCTATGAAAGCATAGCATCGTCCATAACACCTGCGACTGATATTTTTCTTCCGCTCTTTATCGCTCTTATCGGTGCAATCGCAGTGATTATCGGTATGGTAAAGGTAATAAAATATCCTCTTTCCGAAGAGCAATCTGAACATTCAAATGAGCTTACAGGCTCTCTTGCATCGGACTATCAGAAAAAGTGTGCAGGCTGTATTTCTTCATGGGGAATAACCATAGCTGTATGTTCATTATTGTTCATAGCTGGATTTATCGTATATTTTGCACAAATAATACCAAAGCTGTCCACACTGCTTACTATGGCTTGGGCTATGGGCTGGATCTTCATAATTCTGATATTTGTCTCATTATTGGTTCCAACTATGTTCATTATTGCCATACCATTGGTAGGATATATACTTTCAACGACAACTATAATGGCTGTCACAGCCTGTCTGCCGCAGATATTGGGAATGATAATTTGCAGCCTCGGATTCGGTATGACTTTCACAGTTGCTTCTATTATCTCGATATGTGCTGCAATCCGAATGAAAAAATCGGGAAAATATACCACGGGCAAGACTGCCCTTTACATAATCGGCTCACCTATTCCGATAGTAAACCTTTTTACCCTGACAGCAATAAAAAAGCAATCGTTATGAGCCGTTCCGTATCAACTTAAGAAAACATTATCCGCTTAATGTGAAATGTATTTCATTTGAAAGGAAAGTTCTTTAATGGCAATTATAAAAACCGAAAACCTGACTTATACCTACAGCGTCGGAACTCCGTTTGAGAAAACCGCTGTAAATAATGTAAACCTTGAAATCGAGGAGGGCGAGCTTGTTGGCATTATCGGTCACACAGGCTCTGGTAAATCCACTCTTATACAACATCTGAACGGACTTGTCAGACCAACCTCGGGAAAGGTCTTTATCGACGGACAGGATATCTGGAGCAAGGACATAAAAATCAGGGATATTCGATTTAACGTTGGACTTGTTTTTCAATATCCCGAATATCAGATTTTTGAGGAAACAGTTTATAAGGATATCGCATTCGGACCTAAAAATATGGGACTTGACAATAAAGAAATTGAAAAAAGAGTTCTTGCTACCACTGATATGCTCGGTCTTGGCAGAGAAAACCTCAAAAAATCTCCGTTTGAGCTTTCAGGAGGACAGAAAAGACGTGTCGCTATTGCAGGTGTTATGGCTATGCAACCCAAAATACTCATTCTTGACGAACCAACTGCAGGACTTGACCCAAAGGGACGTGATGTTATTCTTGAACAGATAAAGGAATACCACCATCAGACAAAATCAACGGTATTGCTCGTTTCTCACAGTATGGAGGATGTTGCAAAATTTGCAACAAAAATTCTTGTTATGAATCATGCCGAGGTTTTCTGCTATGATACTCCGCCTGAAGTATTCAAACGTGCTGAGGAGCTTGCAAAAATCGGTCTTTCCGTTCCGCAGATAACACAGGTCTTTTTAAAGCTTCGCGAAAAAGGAATAGATATTCGTTCCGATGTTTACACAACAGAATTTGCCGTTAAAACCATAAAGGAATACCTTTCAGTTCATAGGAGATCAACAGATGCTTAAGGATATTACGATAGGACAATATTTCCCGGGAAAATCTATAATTCATAGGCTTGACCCAAGATTTAAGATAGCTATAACAGCCATTTTTATAGTATCGCTTTTCTGTGCGGATAATTTTGCAGGACTTATCATAAGCTGTGGTTTTATGCTATTATCATTCATTCTTTCAAAGATACCATTTAAGCTTATGGCAAAAAGCATAAAGCCGATACTGCCGATAATTATTTTTACAACTGTGTTGAATATATTTTTTCTTGATGGTGTAACGCTTTTTAAGCTGGGATTTATCAAGATAACCTATGAAGGTCTTGAAACCTCGGTATTTATGATAATAAGAATAGTCGCTCTTATTATCGGAACGTCATTACTCACCTATACGACCTCACCTATCACGCTTACAGACGCTATTGAACGCATTATGTCACCGCTTTCAAAGCTTCATATGCCCGTTCATGAGCTTGCAATGATGATGACGATAGCTCTTCGCTTTATTCCTACGCTTATTGAAGAAACTGACAAAATTATGTCTGCACAAAAAGCGAGAGGGGCAGATATGGAAAGTGGTAGCCTTTTACAGCGTGCAAAGGCTCTTACACCAATTCTTATTCCACTGTTTGTATCAGCATTCAGACGTGCCGAGGAGCTTGCACTTGCAATGGAATGCCGCTGTTATCATGGCGGTGACGGAAGAACTCGTCTTAAAGAGCTAAAATCGGGTGCGGCTGATTATACCGCACTCGGAATGGCGGTGATTTTCCTTGACGCAGTTATTGCGATGAATATTATTTTCGGCTGATTGGAGAGCATATGCGTAATCTTAAATGTACAATGTCATACAAAGGCACGGCTTATCATGGCTTTCAAAGTCAGAATAACGCTGTTGCTATACAGGATATTTTAGAGGACAGGCTCTCTTATCTTACTCATAGCACTGTAAAGGTCAACGGCTGTTCACGCACCGATACAGGAGTTCACGCAAATGAATTCTGCTTCAACTTCAAAACAGAGCATCCTATCCCCTGCAATAATATTATAAGAGGTGTAAATTCGCTCCTGCCTGATGATATTGCCGTACACACCTGTGAAGAAACAGATGATGATTTCCACGCAAGATTTTCCTGCATTGGCAAGGAATATGTCTATCTTTTGCTGAATAGTCCGACAAAAAATCCTTTTTATTCTGATTTGGCACTACATTATCCCTATAAATTCGATTATAGGTTGCTTGATAAATCAGCGAAAGCATTCGAGGGTACTCACGATTTTACATCCTTCTGTGGAACATCAAATATAAAGGAAAACTGCGTAAGAACTATTGAATATTTCAATATTGAAAAGGACGATGACCTTGTGCGTTTTACTGTAAAGGGCGATGGCTTCCTTTATAATATGGTGCGGATAATGGTCGGTACTCTTATTTTTATAAACGAGGGTAAATTATCCCCCGACAGTATTGCTGAAATAATCGAAAAAAAAGACAGGAACATTGCAGGAAAAACCGCCGCACCGTATGGTTTATACCTTAACAAGGTTTTTTACTGACATATTGCTCCACCAATTAAATCTTGAAGATTTATGCGAAGAACCGCAACCGAAAGCCTAGGAAGAAAACCGCAGAAATATGCGGATATTTCAAGGTTTTCTGACGACGGATTTCGGTTGCGGGGCAAGCAGAAAATTCAGGAGTTAATTGGGGGAGCAATAATAACCTATGCAAGCCTCTAATCAGAAAGGAACGAAGTAAAATGGCTGTAACCGATGTATCAGATCTCAAAAAAAGACGACAAAAGAAAAAAATGGGACGTTTTTTGAAAAAATTCTTGATAATGTTTATACTTGCCGCTGGTGTTGCAGCTGTTATATTCACAAAAAGCCTTTGGTATCCAAAGCTTGATGGCATATTGACAAAATTCCCTGTAAATGTTACTCATAACGAGCTTGTAGGCGGGAATTTTCCTATTTCAATCGAAGGCGGTGCGGATTATAGCCTTGAAATTATTGATAATTCTACCGTCATACTTGATGATTCGCATTATAACGTTTATGACGCAAACGGAAAAACCATTTTTTCGCAGCAACATACTATGTCCAACCCAATTATGACCATATCGTCAAAAAAGGCTCTTATATACGATATTGGCGGCAATTCATTCAGTCTTATGAGTAAATATAAATGCGTATATAAGATTGAAACTGATTATCCTATACTGCTTGCTAAACTAAGCAGCAACGATAAAGCGGCAATTGTCACTAAGGACGATAAATTTCTCTCTGTTATGAAAATATATGACAGCAGCGGAAAAAACATATTTAATTACAGCTCCATAGAACGCATTATTGATGTTACTTTTAACAAGGAAAATGACGGCTGTTATATAACAATTATCGGCTCAGAAGATGGCGTTCTTGTATCAAAAATGCTATATTACAGATTTGATAAAATTGATTATGACGATCTTGGAAATCCCACTCCAATATGGCAAACAGATAATCTCGAAACACTAGCATTCTCGGTAAGGCTTTTCGGCGATGAAAAAATAATCGTTTTCGGTGATAACCTTTGTGCAAGCTATGATACAAATGGTATTCTGCTTTCAACGTATAAATATACAAGAAGCTTAAGCTGTTTCGACTCAAATAGCAAGGCTGCCGCTCTTGTATTTAATAACAATGAACAAAGAAATGCGGAAATTGTCACTATTGACAGCGAGCTTGGAACGGAAAATTCATTTGAAACGGATTTTACCATAAACAGCCTGCATATTTATGATTCCGATGTGTACATACACAATAACCGTGAAATTATCGCATATAATATTCTTGGAGAAGAACTATCTTCTGTAGTGCTTGATGAGGATTATGACGATTTCAGAAAGCTTGGCTCGGAATATCTCCTGCTCGGTTATGACAAAATAAATAAGTTGAATTAAGGAAACACAATGGATTTTATTTTTGAACATTTACTTGACATAATCACATTAATAATAGTTATGGCTGTTACTGCCGCAGGCTACAAAAAGGGCATTATGCGGATGATTATTTCGCTTATCGGATACTTTGTAGCAGCGACTGTGGCAGGCTTTATAAGCAGCATAACCTATGAATATGTATATTTTAATATGGTTCAGCCATCTGTGATAGAATATATCGAAAATGAGACTGAAAAAATTTCGGATGAATACCTTAACGAAAGATTTTCGGAAGATAATTCCGAAAATGATGAAAATATACACTTGACGGATAGTGAAATTAGTGGTAAACTAAAAGATATATTCAAAGAATACTGTGAGGAACTCACTAATTCATTGAGTGGTGTTATTCCTGACGAAATATTAAAGAGTGCAGACGAATATTTTGAAAAAGATACATTTGATGAAAATGAAATTATCAACAGCACTAAAACCTCGTCTGTAAATCTGATAGAAAAGGAAATAATCCGTCCTGTAATGCTGAAAACAGTAAAAAGCGTTATTTTCTTTATCGCTTTTACAATAGTATGTATCATATTTTCAATTCTTTCAAGGCTTGTAAGATACATCAGACGGATAGATATAATAAAAGCTCCCGATTCCTTCCTTGGAGGAATCCTCGGGTTTGTATATGCTGTTCTGATAATAGTGATATTATCCATTCTTTGCAGCATATTTATTAAGCTGACAGCAGACCAAAATAATTTTTTGAATACGGAAATTATTGAAAAAACATATATTTTTAAATATGCGTATAACAAAAGCTTTGAGCTGCTGACGATTTTGTTTAAATAATTATTTGGAGGACATTAAATGCTTTGTACAAGATGTAAGAAGAGAACTGCTGTGGTATTTATTACTGCTATTCAAGGCGAAGAAAACCATAACGAGGGGCTTTGCCTTTTATGTGCAAAACAGCTTGGAATACCGCAGGTAAAGGAATATATGGATCAAATGGGACTTACCGATCAGGATGTTGAGGAGCTTTCAGATGAGCTTACAGGCATAACCGAAGCTGACGATGATGATGGAGGATTTTTCAACAAGGGCGGCACAACAGGCTTCCCTAATTTTATTCAGAATCTTATGGGAAGTCTTCCAAAAAGCTTTGACGTTTTCGCAAAGCAAAATCCACATAATGAGGAAAACTCTGAAGGCTCAAAGGAAAATGACACGCCCAAGCATCCTCGTCAGCGTAAAATGAAATCGCTTGAATCATATTGTGATAATCTCTCAAAAAAAGCTGAGGAAGGCAAGCTTGACAATATTATCGGACGTGAAAAGGAAATTGCACGAACAATTCAAATACTTTCACGCCGCCAGAAGAATAATCCCTGCCTTATCGGTGAGCCAGGTGTTGGTAAAACAGCTATCGCAGAGGGCATTGCACAGCAGATTGCTAAGGGAGATGTTCCGTATAATCTCCGTAATAAAAGGGTTTATCTTCTCGATCTTACTGCACTTATCGCAGGAACACAGTTCAGAGGTCAGTTTGAAAGCCGTATGAAGGCTCTTATTGACGAAATTAAAAATGCGGGAAACATCATCCTTTTTGTTGACGAGATTCACAATCTTGTCGGAACAGGCGGCGACAACGAGGGTTCTATGAATGCCGCAAATATCCTTAAGCCAGCTCTTTCAAGAGGCGAGGTTCAGGTAATTGGTGCGACAACCTTCAAGGAATATCGCAAGTACATTGAAAAGGATTCAGCACTAGAGCGAAGATTTCAGCCTGTTACGGTCAATGAGCCGTCAATAAGTGAAACAGAGCAGGTTCTTTTCGGAATAAAGCAATATTATGAAAATCATCATAAGGTTAAAATCACCGATGAGCTGTTAAGAATGTGTGCTGTGCTTTCCGAAAGATATATAAACGATCGCTATCTTCCCGATAAAGCGATTGATTTGCTTGATGAAGCCTGTGCGTGCAGAAGCATACGCAGTTCCGAGCTTAGCAAGCTTGATGAGGTAAAGAAGTCACTTGAAAAGGAAGAACAGAATGTTGCTGAAATAGAAGAAGCAGCTGAACCTGATTTTGAAAAGCTTGCAAATGCAAAGGCAGAAATAATCAGACTTCAAAAGGAGCTGACTAAAGCCGAATCAGCTGCTGAAAAGGTTTATGTTACAGAAGAAGACCTTTCCAAGGTTATTGAGCTCTGGACTGGCATTCCATCAAGCAAGGTTATCGAAAGTGAATATAAAAAGCTGGAAAATCTCGAAAACAAGTTAAGTGAAAAAATAATCGGTCAGAATGAGGCAATTTCGCTTGTCTGCAAGGCAATCAAACGTACAAGAGTTCAGCTATCAAAACGTCGCAGACCTGCTTCATTCATTTTTGTAGGTCCTACAGGTGTTGGAAAGACTGAACTTGTAAAGGTAATTGCAGCAGAGCTTTTTGACGGAACGGATCCGCTGATTCGTCTTGATATGACGGAATATATGGAAAAGCATTCGGTATCTCGTCTTATAGGCTCACCTCCAGGATATGTTGGCTATGACGAAGCTGGGCAGCTTACGGAAAAGGTCAGAAGAAGGCCCTATTCTGTGGTACTTTTCGATGAAATAGAAAAGGCTCACCCTGATGTAATGAATATTCTGCTTCAGATACTTGACGAAGGCAGGGTTACAGACTCTCAAGGAAGAACTGTAAATTTTGAAAACACAATAATCGTTATGACTTCAAACGCAGGTTCAACAGATAAATCAACAGGAATAGGCTTTAACAGAACCGAGAGTGAGGTTTCAAAGGAAAAATCAATGAAAGCTCTCTCTGATTTCCTGCGTCCTGAATTTTTAAGCAGAATTGATGAGGTAGTCACATTTGAGCCACTCTCAAAGGAAAGCTACGAAAAAATCGCAGCTCTTATGCTTGATGAGATGAAAGAACCTCTTGCCGAAAAGGGCATCACGCTCAAATATAGCAAAAAGGCACTTTCTGTTATCGCAGAAAAAGCATATGGTAAGAAGTTCGGTGCAAGAGATATACGACATGTTATCCGTGAAAATGCCGAAGATAAAATTGCCGAGCTTATTATCGGAAGTACAGCAAATCCGTTTGAAACAATTAAGATTGCTGAAAAGAAAGGCGAGCTTGATATTACAGCTGAATAAACCGTATATTTTCCGCAGTATTCTTCAAAAAAATACTGCGGAAAATTTTTTCTAAAAAAATGCAAATTTTTTCAAAAAAGGTATTGACAAGTGAATTTATATGTGCTATAATAGATACTGTCGTTAGGGAAGATAAATTGCGAGTGTAGTTCAATGGTAGAACACTAGCCTTCCAAGCTGGTTGCGTGGGTTCGATTCCCATCACTCGCTCCAAATTTCCCTAACGCTTTTATGTGCGTCATTAACTCAGCTGGATAGAGTAACTGCCTTCTAAGCAGTAAGCCACTGGTTCGAATCCAGTATGACGCGCCATATGGTGGGTGTAGCTTAGTTGGTTAAAGCGTCGGATTGTGGTCCCGAAGATCGTGGGTTCGAATCCCATCTCCCACCCCATCAAAAGTCTGCTTAATGCAGACTTTTTTATTGCAAAAATACGGTAATATAATTATGTTTCATATTATAACAAAAGCACAAAGACCTTATCGGTACTTTGTGCTTTTTAAAAAATGGAGGCTAAATTATCAAACTGACAAGCAGTTTACGAACGGAGCTGGAATGAACTCATAAGCTCCTTAAGCATTGAAGCCTGACCTGAAAGCTCTTCAGAAGCTGCTGCAGATTCTTCAGATGTTGCTGAATTGTTTTGTACAACGCTTGAAATCTGCTCAATTCCAACTGTGATCTGACGAATAGATTCCGCAGCTTCGTTAGACGATTCGGAAATCTTAGTATTGATCTCGGCAACCTCACCTGCCGCCTGTGATACACCACCAAGCATTTCAGAAACCTCATTAACAAGCACATTTCCATTTTCAACTGCTTCAAGCGAAGCTTCAATAAGCTCATTTGTCGATTTAGCCGCATCAGCGGACTTGCTTGCAAGATTTCTTACTTCATCAGCAACAACTGCAAAGCCCTTGCCAGCCTCTCCTGCTCTTGCAGCTTCAACAGCGGCATTCAAAGCAAGTATATTAGTCTGGAATGCAATATCCTCGATTGTTTTGATAATATTCTGAATTTCATCAGAAGTAGTACTTATTTTCTTCATTGCATCAACAAGGTCAGCCATTCTGTCGCCAGCGTCCTTCATCCTAACGCCTGCGTTGTTGGTACTTTCCATCGCTGTATTTGCAAAATCAGCATTAGTACGAATCTTATCCGAGATAACATTGATAGTTGCGGCAAGCTCTTCAATGGAAGAAGCCTGTTCCGTCGCACCCTGCGAGAGAGCCTGTGCACCTGCCGAAACCTGATCTGCTCCTGCGGAAACCTGATCAGAAGCAATATTTATCTGCGACATAGTATCGCTCAAATTATGATTGATATTCCTGATATACTGAAGAAGCTCCTGATAATCGCCTACATAATACTGCTCGCCCTGTCCTGTATGTACGTTAAAATTGCCCTCGGACATTGCTTCAAGTATTCTTCCGATATCCTTTATGATGTTGCTGATATCAGAAACAACCTGTCTGGTAGCCTGTGAAAGCCTACCTGTTTCGTCCTTTGTTTTAAGAGTAGGAACCTCACTTGTAAGATCACCATTTGCAAGCTTTTCAATACGCTCTGTGCAAACTCTAACTGAGCTTCCTATTGCCCTTCCAAGCCACAATGAAAGTCCTGCTGCAATGATTCCTGCCGCAATGACCATAACAATTGTAACTGTAATAGCTACTCTTGTATCAGCCATATAATCATCAACAGGAGCATAAACTATCAGCGACCAACCATCTGTACCCTCGATTGAAGTATATGAACAATACTGTGCTTCGCCATTTTCAACATATCTCGCAAAGCCAATCTCCCCTGATCTTGCCTTTTCATGGATTGCAGCGATCTCGGTATAGCCTGAATCGGTTTTAGCCATTTCCTCGATATTCTCGCCATTTTTAACAACATCGCTGTCATAATCAGCAATTGTATCGCCATGCTCGTCAATAATATATGCTTTGCAATTATCGCTTATGTTAATGCTTCTCATAATATCGTTGAGAAATTCGGGATCAGGAACGATAAATACGCAACCTATTACCTCGCTGTCAGCGATACCGTCCTTCCAAACAGGACCTGCGAAAATCATAAGTGTTTCGCCTGTCAATCTTGAAACAGTAGGCTCGGATATACTTGTTTCACCGTTCATAGCCTTTTTAAAATATTCTCTGTCGGCATAATTATTACCGTCAGGACAATCACCGTTTATATCAGCAACCATAACATTTTCAAGCTGAAACATATCCTGATTTCTTTCAAGCACGTCTGTTAAGGCGCTATTCTTTTTTCCAAGGTCATATGAAGCAAGCCTGCTGTCTATGCCCATTTCCTTAACTATGTTGATATACGAGGTCATTTCCCACTCCGAACGCTCGGAAGCAACACTCGTAGCCGCTTTCATACTATGCTCAACCAAATCCATTGTAACATTATAGGTTGTCAGGCACGAATAAGTACCAAGAGCAATCAGTGAAATGCTTACCATAAGAATACAAGTGAGAAGAATTTTTTTACCAATAGATTTCATATATGCACCCTCCTGATTTTTAACCGACATATGCCCTCAAAAACATATGATCGGCAAATTAAGAAAACACTTGCAGAAGCTCATAAAATTTGCAAGGTTTCCCTAATAAAACGCTAAAAATAAGAACAAAATAAATAAATTCAGCGTTTTTATGACGATTTTTCACAAGCTGTATAAAAACCGTTCATCTTATTTAATATTATAGCACCTTATTTATAAAAATCAAGTCTTTTTTCACATTTTCTTAATAGTGTTTATTTTTTACAGTAAAATTTGTGCATATTATACAAATTTTAATCAATTCAGACATAGCAAAACCGCCACGGAGACCCACGGCGGTTAATAATTTATTTATCTTTCAATCTGCTGTTCACGGTCAGGGCCAACACCGACCATAGCAATCTTACATTCGCAAAGCTCTTCAAGACGCTTAATATATCCCTTGCAAATCTCTGGAAGCTCATCAAAGCTTCTGCAATTGGAAATATCGTCGTTAAATCCAGGATAATCCTCATAAACAGGCTCACAGCCTTCAAGTTCCTCAAGTGTTGCAGGAAAATCCTTTATAACAGTTCCATCAGGCTTCTTATACGCTACGCAAATCTTAAGTGTATCAATTCCTGCAAGCGTATCGAGCTTATTAACAACAAGACAGTTAAGTCCATTTACACGAACAGCGTGTCTGATAATAACAGAGTCAAACCAGCCTGTACGTCTTGGTCTGCCTGTAATAGTACCAAATTCGTGACCCTTTTCACGGATATAATCGCCTGTTTCATCGTTAAGCTCTGTCGGGAACGGACCTTTTCCTACTCTTGTTGTATAAGCCTTAGCAACACCGTAAACATTATCAATTACAGTCGGACCTACGCCTGTTCCTACGCATACACCAGCAGAAAGTGGGTGCGAGCTTGTAACATATGGATATGTGCCAAAGTCAATATCCAGAAGAGTAGCCTGAGCGCCCTCAAAAAGAATTTCCTTACCAGCCTTAGCTGCTTCATATGCAAGAACGGAAACGTCAGCCTCATATTTTGCAAGACGCTTACCATATTCGGTATATTCCTTGATAACAGCTTCAATGTCAACAGTCTTGCCGCCGTAAACCTCTGTAATGATCTTATTTCTCAATCTGCCTGTTGTACGAGCCTTTTCAGCAAAAACCTCGGGATGGATAAGATCATAGAAGCGAATACCAGAACGCTCATACTTGTCCATATATGTGGGGCCAATACCTCTTTTAGTTGTACCAATGTCAAGATTACCTCTGAATTCCTCTGAAAGTCCATCAAGAATGATATGCCAAGGCATAACAATATGTGCTCTTGGATCTATTCTTAACTTATCGCAAGAAACTCCTCTTGATTCAAGATTATCGATCTCACCGAGAAGATCCTCAGGATTGAGAACAACACCTGCACCTATAAGGCAGAGTGTATCTTTATAAAGAATTCCCGATGGGATAAGATGAAGCTTATAAGTTTCACCATTGCTTGCAACTGTATGACCAGCGTTGTTTCCGCCCTGTGAACGTACAACAACATCTGCTCTTGAAGCAAGTATATCAATAACCTTTCCCTTGCCCTCATCACCCCACTGGGTACCGATAACAATATTTGCAGCCATAGAAAACTCCGTTTCCCGACAGCGATAAATTTTTTGTTGCCCTCCTGCTGTCGAAAGGAAAAGCACGGACGCTTCAGAAAACACATATTCTTCCGAAACGCTTAACACCAAATTGTATTATAGCAGATTTTTTTTATAATGTCAACTTTTTTCTTGACTTAATTGAGGATATATGGTAAAATTTAAATGATGCGTTCAGCATGATATTAAATACAATATGAGGGGTATTAACTATGGGCATTTTCAAAAGCAGATTTTCTAGAATATTTATAACTTTAGCACTTTTGGGTGTTGTATGCTTTGTAATGGGAATATACGAACTTGTCGGAGCTTCAAGCTTTAAAGCTGATATCAATAAGAACATCGATAATTCCGAAAACATCATTAATTATATGTATCAATCTGATTACAAGCTTAAAGAAAACGTCTGCGGAGATATTCTTTACCTTTTTGAAGCATATTGTGAAGAAACAACTACTCATACCGTAAACGGAATTGAAACCTCGTCAAATGTTTCGGGTACATATTATCTTATGCCTATCATAAATTATGAGGACGGCGATGATAATACATATTATGTAACAGTCGTTGCTAGAAATTCCGACTTCCGTCAGAGCTGTGAAATGCTTGTTGATAATACTTATGCTTTTCTCGGGGGAGAAGAAGACATTGACTGGACGGACTGCGTTTTTTACGGCAAGGTCAAGCCTCTTGAAGATGATGTAAAGCTTTATCTCAAAGAATTTGTAAATGAATTTGAGCTTTTTGAGAATGCTTCTGATTATAATAAATACATACTCCCCTTTGAGCTTGAGGATTATAACTATGACAAGCATATGAGCTCGGGTTGGCTTATGCTTGCAATAGGAGTTGGACTTATAGCTGTTTCCGCTGTTATATTTATCGTTTACAAAAACAAATCTTCGTCAGCAGAAGAAATCAGTTACAATGAAGAAACTGAATCTGCAAGAGAATCATTTCTTAACGTTAAGCCGATTGACGAGGAAAACGTAAGAGTTGCCAAGCCGAAAGAACAGGCTGTAATCAACGTTGAACCAACTGTTGCCGAAGTCAAGGAAGAAAAAGTTCCCGAAAATAAAGAACCTGAAGCTGTTGCAGGTGTGACAGCCGGTGAAATGCTTACCGCAAATGTTTCCGCAGATGAGCTTGATACTCTTCCCGATGACGGAGCTTCAAAGCCTGCTTTCAATTATGATGATGACGGAATGGGCGGAATTGACGTTTCAGCACTTGATTTAAGCACGCTCGGCGAATACAGCGAGGAAAAGCCAGCAGAAAACGATGATAATATCTACACAGATGATGAAGATTATACATTTGACGCAGATCCTTCATCAATTCAGCTCTCAGAAATGGATAATTAACAACAGAAAGGTGTTTTATTATGTTCTTTTTCAACAAAAACAAAGACAAGGAAGAATCTGTACAAACTGTCAGCACTCCCACTCCAAAGCCTGCAAGTGCAGATGATTTTTTCGCAGACCTTGACAGAAAACCCAAAGCAAAGCCTGATGCAAAGCAGGAGGTCAAGCTTGATGTTGATGTTCCCGACATTACAGGTCTTCGTGAAGAGCCTGTTATTGTTGCTCCAAGCTCGATGAACAATGTTGAAGCTGATTTTGTTGCGGCTGAAAATCTGACTGATAAAACACTTGGCAGTGATGATGCTTATCACGGCAATATGAATGACGCATATTTCACCGAGGAAAAGCCTGCTGAACAAGAATTTGACCCGAACAAGGCAGTAACCGCTGATGATTTTTTCAGCAATATGGGAAAAAAAGCAATTTCAAAACCAACAGCAGAGCCTGTTATTCTGCGTGAAGAACCTCTCCCCGAGGTTGGAAGCAGTATGAACGGACTGGATATAACAGAGCTTACAACTGATACACTGCGTGATAAGTCGTATGAAGCCGATGAGTTTTATCACGGAAATATGAACGATATTCCTGACGAGATAAACACCGATTCCTTAGCTGTGAAGCATTTAAAGGCAGACGCTGACGACAGTGGAAACATTTATAATGACGATGATTACGAGCTTGATGAAAGCAACATTGTAGTGGAAGAAATCAACGAATAAAACTTTTCGCTCCTTCGGGGGCGATTTTTTTTGCAAAAAAAGAGCAGTCCTTTTAGCGAAGAACTGCAAAATGAAATAAAATGAGTTTTGGAGGCACGAAAAAGACATTGTGCCAAAACAAATACACATTGTCTGCATCAATGTGCGGTAAATCATAATCGGTTTTTGCCGATTGTGAAATCAAAAGTTATTCAGGCAGTGTAAAGCTAAATCCATTTGCACGAATGTCATCTATAAGCTGCGGCAGAATTTCCGCATTCGTAGATGAAACGCTGTGCAAAAGATATATTGCACCGTTATGTGCCGCATTTACTGCCTTTTCAAGTGAAGCGGTCGGTTCAGGCTGATTATCAACATCCCAATCGCAGTAAGCATAGCTCCAGAGCATAGTTTTATAACCGAGCTTACCGCAAATGGCAAGTGCCTGTTCAGAATACTCGCCGCATGGTGGACGTAAATAGCTCATATCCACGCCATATTCGTCTTTAACAAAGCTATGAAGCGACATAATCTCATTCTCTACTTCCTCTGGGGAAAGCTTTGGCAAGGATAAATGCTTCATTCCGTGGTTACCGATAATATGACCCTCGTCTATCATACGCTGTACAAGGTCTTTATTACGCTTTGCATAGTCACCTGTCAGAAAAAAAACAGCCTTTACATTTTTCTCCTCAAGTGTATCAAGTATCTTTTCAGTATAGCCATTTTCATAGCCCTGATCGAACGTCAGGCATATTCCCTTATCTTCGTCAAAAATCGCATAGCTGTTATGCTCCTCATACTCATCATTGAAGCTCAACGCACCTAAAGGACGATTATTTTCGTCTGTCTGAACGCCTTGACCATAACCATGTTGCTCTGACGAAAGCACACTCACATCGGATATATCCTGCGAGCTAAGTCCTGTCATTTCACAAGGAACGGAAAACAGCATTGCCGATGCAATTATAGCGGCGATAAGTCCCATAAAAATCCCTCCCAACAGAATTTGCGGAAAACCGCAATAATATTTTATCCTGTCGGTTAAAACTTATCACATATATATTATATCACTTTTTTAAGGAAAATAACACTACAGAGCGGTTACAAATTTATCACAGTTTTTTGCACATTTTTAACAAAAAATACGCCGTGAACCTACACAGCGTATTTTTTTCAAAAATTCTTGAAAGAAAAAGCAAAAGCTTATTTTGAAAGATAAGATTTAACAAGCTCCTGCAATAGTTCATCACGGTCTATATGACGAATAAGATTTCTTGCATTATTATACGTTGTTATGTAGGTTGGATCCTCTGAAAGGATATATCCTACTATCTGATTGATTGGATTATAACCTTTTTCACTCAAAGCGTCATATACCAATGTAAGATTTTTCTTCAATTCCTGTTTATTCTCTTCGATAACGGTAAATGTCATTGTCTGATCGTTACTCATTTATATGACCTTCTTTCTAAAAACATATTAAAACAGATGTTCAAGTACATTATACAACATTTTACATCAAATTGCAAGTATTTTATTTAAAAAAGACTATCAGCAATTTCATACGCTCTATCGTCATCAGAGCAGGAGAACAGCATAACATACTTTCCCTTAACCTCTACCCTTGCACCGTCAAGCTTGTACATTTCATCGGGAGTATAATCAGTATAAAGTTCGATCTGACTGTCAAGACGCTTCTGGACAGCGTTCTTTGCAGCTTCCGTCTGCTCCTCAGAAGTCATTTTGAAAACAGCAAGCTCATCAGGATATGCACCTGAACCGCAGATATAAACCGAAAGCTCTTCAACGGAATCAACATCGACATCATAATATGCACCGATATTTTCCTTAGTTTTTTCTACAGCGGAAGGAATTTCGATTTCTGCCATAATTGCATTTGTTATTTCGGATGGAAGAGGCTCTTTCATATCCTCTTGTTTTTCCGAACATGCTGTAAACATTATAACAGGCATCAGAACGACTGCCGCAAGGTTATTCAATTTCATAATTTTACCATTCCTTTACTCTATAATAACTGAAACGATTTCCGTTTCGAATGTTTCCGTCATTTCAGTTTCAGACGTTATTACTTCCTCGGTAAAAGGTTCTTCCTCATTATTGTCAAGCAATTCAAGCTCATACTGGATTCTGCTCAAAACCACTCCATAAGCCTTACCAAGAAAATGAAGCCCATCCGCTTCGGCATAATCAGCTGATAAATAGCCGTCACCATCCTGAAGCATTGTGAAAATATCAATAAAAACACAATTCTTTTCTTCGGCTGTTTTCTGTATTTTTCCGTTATAATCTATTATATTCGGAATCTTTTCGGGATTCTGACTTTCATGCTCAGCTGTTACAGGAGGAATTGAAAGAATTACTATCTCCGAGCTTGGAGAGGCTGTTTTTAAACCGTCAATAAGCTCTGACATTTCTTCTGCCATATAGTCCTCGCTCAAAAAAGCAAGTCCGTTTGTGCCAAGCATAACACAAATATAATCAGGCTGTGTAGCTTGTGCTTTTGCAACAGCGGTTACACCATCAATTTCCTTTGTAAGGGCAGATTCAGGGTTCAAACCAACCTGTGCGAAAACATTTTCAGGTTCAAGATATCCGAATCCTGCAAAGCCTGTGAAAATCGAATCACCGATAAAAAGACTATTTTTAAAGAACTCTTTATCATATTCAGTTGAAGAATACTTCGGCTCAGTAACACTTTCAGCTTCCGTCTCAGTTTCAGATACCTTTTCAGTAAGCAGGACATTCGCAGTAGTTTCAGAAATTTCTGTGGCAGTTGTTACACTCTCCGTTGCCTCGGTAATAACCACAACAGGCTGAGAAACGGCATATTCTTCGTCCCAGGGCATTTCAATACCGATTTTCATAAGCGGATTATTGCCTGTAAAAAAGGTATAACTATACAATCCAAGTGCTGAAAGCACAAGAACAATAAGTACGATAATTATGACATTGAGCGTTATAATAATTTTTGAAGCCTTCGGCTTTCCATAATAAATTTTCCGTGGCATCGGATACACCTTTCTTCTGCGTAACTTATATTATTATACAACATTTGCTCCGATATATCAAGTATTTTTTCAAGATTTTTTAAAAAAGAAAAAAATCCGCTTTCATAAAAGAAAACGGATTTTATGGAGGCGCCACCCAGATTTGAACTGGGGATCAAGGTGTTGCAGACCTATGCCTTACCACTTGGCTATAGCGCCATTGGAGCGGATTACGAGGCTCGAACTCGCTACCTCCACCTTGGCAAGGTGGCGCTC
>CAYOAV010000002.1:0-5524 GCA_964402055.1 uncultured Ruminococcus sp.
TTCTTCCTAGGCTTTCGGTTGCGGTTCTTCGCATAAATCTTCAATAGTTAATTGGGGGAGCAATAATTATGGAAAAAAGTTAAACTGTTTCTTGTAAAAATTAAATAATTGTGAATTTTACTAAAAGGCTTGACAAAAATTGATGTTGATGTTATAATAATAAAGCCGCATGCCTTAGGCAAATTTAAGATATGTTTGAACATACGCCTATTGTCGCAGCGAGTTTATAGAAAAGGCAGGTGCCATTTTAAATGTACGCTATTATTGAAACAGGCGGAAAGCAGTATCAGGTTTGTGAGGGCGATGAGATTTATATCGAAAAGCTCGATGTTAATGCTGACGATTCTGTCAATTTTGACAAGGTTATCGCTGTAGGTAAGGATAATGGTCTTGTAGTTGGTGCTCCATATGTTGACGGTGCAGCAGTAGAGGCTAAGGTTCTTAAGAACGGCAAGGCAAAGAAGATCACTGTTTTCACTTATAAGCCTAAGAAGGGCTCTTCTCATAAGAAGCAGGGTCACAGACAGCCTTACACAAAGGTAAGAATTGACGCTATTAAGGCGTAAACTATTATCTGTACGAGTTATTTTGATTTAACGGAGGTGTAATTCAATATGGCACATAAGAAGGGTATGGGCTCCACCAAGAACGGACGTGATTCTGAATCTAAGCGTCTTGGTGTTAAAAGAGCAGATGGTCAGGCAGTAGTTGCTGGCAACATCCTTGTTCGTCAGAGAGGTACACACATTCACCCAGGTGAGGGTGTTGGTATGGGTTCTGATAATACACTTTTTGCAAAGGTAAACGGAACTGTAAGATTTGAGCGTGTAGGACGTGACCGTAAAAAGGTTAGCGTTTATACAGCTGAATAATTTAATATCTGACTTTGAAAGGGATAGGATTTCTATCCCTTTTTATTTTGCAATTTGCTGTTTTAAATTCTGCTGAAAGCGTGTTTTCACAAAAATAGTCGAAAGCAATTGTGAAGAAATGAAAATAATACGCAAAAAATAAGTGATAATAAAAATAACTTTAAAATTTTAAAAAAAGCTTGACAATGAAGCTAAAATTTGCTATAATGTTTAGGTAATCCTTGCTCATACTGATTTAATGTGTGGGTAAATCCAAGAGGAGGTGTATTGTAATGGCAAAGTTGAACGAAGCTTATGAGGCCATGGTAATCTACAGCCTGAACAATGGCGAGGACGCTGCAAAGGCACTCGTTGAGAAGTTCAAGGGTATGATTGAAGCTAACGGCACACTTGAAAGTGCTGACGAATGGGGCAAGAAGAAGCTCGCTTACGAGATCGATGATCAGACTGAGGGTTATTATGTTCTTTACACATTTAACGCAAAGCCTGAATTCCCTGCAGAGTTCGAGCGTGTTCTCAAAATCACAGATGGTGTTATGCGTTGCCTTGTTACTGTAAAGTAATAGGCTCTGAAAGGTGAGGTTATTATGCTTAATAAGGTTGTACTCATGGGCAGACTTACTGCCGATCCTGAATTAAGGCAGACTTCTAATGGAATAAGCACCTGTCGGTTCACTGTTGCTGTTGACAGAAATTTTGTTCAGCAGGGGCAGGAAAGGCAAGCTGATTTTATTACGGTTGTTGCTTGGAGACAAACGGCTGAATTTGTTAGCAGATATTTTCACAAGGGTTCAATGATTTGTGTTGAGGGTAACTTGAGGACAAGTAGCTATGATGACAGAAATCATCCTGATGTCAAGCATTATGTTACTGAGGTTTATGCTGATCAAGTTCATTTTACTGGTGAAAAAAGTCAGAATGCAGGTTCACAGGGTGGTAATAACCAGTACCGACAGAATCAGAATACGCAGACTGCTCAGACACAAAATGACCAGCAGAGCTATACTGTTGGCGATTTGAGTGATTTTGAAGAAGTAATCGGAAATGGAGAGCTTCCTTTCTGATTGCAGTTTTAATCAAATTTAACAGGAGGTTATTATCATGGAGAAAGATAGAGAGAGATCTCCTCGCAGCGGCATGAAGAGAACCCGTAAAAAGGTTTGTATGTTCTGCGCTGACAGAGTTGAGAAGATCGATTATAAAGATGTACAGAGACTTAAGAAGTGCATGACTGAAAGATCTAAGATTCTTCCAAGACGTGTTACTGGTACATGTGCTTATCATCAGAGAGAGCTTACTAAGGCTATCAAGAGAGCAAGATACATTGCACTCGTTCCTTACGTTTCTGACTAATTGAAATGATTAAACCGTTTCCATTTTGGAAGCGGTTTTTGTTTTGCTTAAATCAAGTATTTGCTCAACAAATAAAAAGCGAGCAGAAGTTTTATTGGATAGGATAAAATAAAAAGGGCTGTACAGCGATGAACTGTACAGCCTTTGAAATTTTATTGGAATTAATACATACCGCCCATTCCGCCAGCAGGAGCTGCAGGAGGAACATCTTCCTTGATATCTGCAACAAGACTTTCTGTTGTAAGAACCATTGCTGCAACAGAAGCGGCATTCTGGAGAGCTGAACGTGTAACCTTTGTAGGATCTACAATACCAGCAGGAATCATATCGCCATAGATTTCGTTATAAGCATCAAAACCATAGCCAACCTTGTTTGAATTAATGATCTTGTCGAGAATTACGCTGCCTTCAAGACCTGCATTTGCGGCAATCTGACGTACAGGTTCTTCAAGAGCCTTAAGAACGATTGCTGCACCTGTCTTTTCATCACCGCTAAGTGTTGAAACAAGCTTCTCAACAGCAGGCATCGCATTAATAAATGCTGTACCACCGCCTGCTACAATGCCTTCCTCGACAGCGGCCTTCGTAGCGGAAAGTGCGTCCTCGATACGGAGCTTCTTTTCCTTCATTTCAATTTCAGTAGCCGCACCTACTCTGATAACAGCAACACCGCCGCTAAGCTTAGCAAGTCTTTCCTGAAGCTTTTCTCTGTCAAAGTCAGATGTTGTAACTTCGATCTGTGCCTTAATCTGACCAATTCTGTCCTTGATAGCCTGCTTATCACCTGCACCATCAACTATAACAGTATTTTCCTTAGTAATCTTTACCTGTCTTGCCTGACCGAGCTGATCTATAGTTGTGTCAGCGAGTTCAAGACCAATTTCGGAGGAGATAACCTGACCGCCTGTGAGAATTGCGATATCCTGAAGCATTTCCTTACGTCTGTCACCAAATCCCGGAGCCTTGACAGCAACACAGGTGAAAGTACCTCTGAGTTTATTTACGATAAGTGTGGAAAGTGCTTCACCTTCAATATCCTCTGCGATAATTACAAGCTTCTTACCTGCTTTGAGAATCTGCTCGAGGAGGGGGAGAATTTCCTGAATTGAAGCGATTTTCTTATCTGTTATGAGGATATAAGCGTCATCAATAACAGCTTCCATTTTGTCTGTATCTGTAACCATATAAGGTGTGATGTAACCTCTGTCAAACTGCATACCCTCAACAACCTCGGAATAAGTTTCAGCTGTCTTGGATTCCTCAATTGTGATAACGCCGTCAGCAGTAACCTTTTCCATAGCGTCTGCAATAAGCTTGCCGACATTCTCGTCAGCAGCAGAGTTTGCGGCAACGCTTGCTATATCATCAGAGCCTGAAACCTGTACGGAGTTAGACTTGATAGCGTCAACAGCTGTATCAACAGCCTTTGCCATACCCTTACGAACGATCATAGGGTTAGCTCCTGCAGCGATATTTTTCATACCCTCTCTGATAAGAGCCTGTGCAAGAAGTGTTGCTGTAGTTGTACCATCTCCAGCAGCGTCATTTGTTTTTGTTGCAACTTCCTTAACGAGCTGTGCACCCATATTTTCAAAAGCGTCTTCAAGCTCGATTTCCTTTGCAATTGTAACGCCGTCGTTAGTGATAAGTGGAGCACCGAATTTCTTGTCAAGTACAACGTTTCTGCCCTTAGGTCCAAGTGTTATCTTTACAGTATCTGCAAGCTTATCAATGCCTGCCTGAAGAGATTTTCTTGCTTCTTCACCGTAAGCTATATTTTTTGCCATAATAATCAATCTCCTTTAAGAATTTATTCAACAATTGCGAGGATATCGTCCTGACGGAGGATAGTATATTCCTGACCGTCAATCTTAACCTCAGTTCCGCTGTATTTGGAAATAAGAACCTTCTGACCCTTTTGAACGATCATTGTTACCTCTTTTCCATCAACGATGCCGCCAGGTCCTACCTCAACGATTTCGGCAATCTGCGGTTTTTCCTTAGCCGAACCTGCAAGGATAATACCGCTCTTGGTGGTTTCCTCGGCTTCAGTCATTTTAATTACAACTCTGTCTGCAAGTGGTTTGATAGTCATCTAAGACTCCTCCTTTGGTATATTAGCAGTATCATAAACACTCTGTTAGCACTCTATCTCTCTGAGTGCTAAATATATTTTACCATATCTATCTATAAAATCAAGAGCTTTCACATATTTTTCTTAAAAGTTTAGCATTTTACACAAAATGTTGTTATATTAATTATGAGATGTGGTTATTTTGCTTAATATTATTGGAATGTATTTCGGTTACTGTTATAACTTAGGCAAGATGTCCCCCGCCTCTAAATTGAATTTCATTCAACTCGGCGGCGGGGGACATTTAATGTTCAGTGGGAGTCCAATCTCCCACTGAACATAGATTGGCTACGCCAACCCTTGCCACGTTTAATGATGGGGCAAGCCCTTTTTGAATAAATGTATGCTTTTTAAATAAGGATATGTAGGAAATACATAGCCGCGAAATTGTTGGTGTAGATTTATAAAATGGTGTATTTTATCACCTATAGTACATAAAAAGCTGGCATTTTAGCATACCGTTATAGAGCTTTCTGCGTTTATCAGCCTTTTTACCGAAAAGCTCCTCAAAATGCTCGTGCGGAGCGATTATATAGGCACTGCCCTCTGAATTTGAAAGAAAACGCTTTCCCATAATTTTGTAAAGCTCCTCGGCTTCCTTTATTTCAAGCATTCTTTCACCGTATGGAGGGTTGCATATTGTAATTGTATTTGGCTCATTGACAAAATCACGGATATCTGCCTGTGCGATTTTTACACGCTTCTGAATGCCCGCTTTTCTGCAATTTTCCTGCGTAAGAGCAACAGCTTCGGGGTCTATGTCGTAACCATAGGCAAAAAAGTCTGAATCCTTTTTTATTGAAGCTAAAGCGTTTGCACGTTCGTCCGACCATATTTGTGGATCTATAATGCTCCAGCTTTCAGAAGTGAAGCGTCTTTTTAGTCCTGGGGCAATGTTCAGAGCCTTGTATGCGGCTTCGATCAACAATGTTCCGCTTCCGCAGAATGGGTCACAGATAATTGAATCCGATTTTACATATGCAAGGTCAATAATTCCTGCGGCAAGCGTTTCCTTTATCGGAGCGTTATTTGAGTGAGCCCTGTAGCCACGCTTGTGAAGACCCTGACCTGTGCTGTCAAGATAAATAGCTGCAATATCCTTGTGCAGGCTGAATCTTATTTTATAAACATCGCCGCTTTCTTCAAACCAACCGATATTATATTT
>CAYOAV010000002.1:5624-61458 GCA_964402055.1 uncultured Ruminococcus sp.
GTAATATTTTCAGCTCCGATTTTTTTTGCTTCAAATTTAAGTACGCTTTCAAGTCCAAAATGACATGGACAAACAAATTTCAATTCTTTCATACTATTTGTAAATTAATCCTTTCTACAAAATAATGGCAGAGAAGTGTCTGCCATTATTATTTTAACTATTTGTCTTTTTATTCGTTGATGTGTCCTCATCGTCCTTGTGGTTGCCTGAACACATTTCGGGAATGTTGGTGCTTTTATAGTAGCCAACGCTTGATGTCGGGCAGGTTCCGCTTGCAAGCTTGCCTGTTTTTGTGCAATAGTAAAGCTCCTGTACGTCACTGCATTCGGGAAATTCCTTGGTAGGACCAGCGTCAGCAATGTCACCGAAAACATTTTTCCATACTACGGACGAGCTGTAATATGTTCCAGTCGGAATTTCCTTAGGATCATCATAGCCGTACCAAATGCCGCTTACATAATCGGGAGTACAGCCGACAAAGGAAAGATCCTTCCAGTTCTGCGATGTACCTGTTTTGCCGACAAGGGGAGTATTAGCGAGCTTAGCGGCTCTACCTGTACCGTTAGGTCCTTCAATAACAGTCTGCAAAAGCTTGTTCATAACATAAGCACTTTCCTTACTGATTGCCTGAATTGGCGTATATTTATGCTGGAGAACAACTTTACCGTTTGAATCGAGAACCTGTGTGTAAGAGGTTGGTTCATAATATTTACCGCCGTTTCCGAATACCTGATATGCGGCAACCAATTCTTCAAGCGTCATACCATCCGTTAAAGCACCGACAGAAAGCGGAGCAAGGTCTGCATCCTGTGCCGTCAGAGTTGTGATATGGAATTTATTCTGTAGGAAATCAAAAACAGCCTGCGGAGTTTCCATTTCAATAAGCTGTGCAGGAATTGTGTTGAGAGAACGCTGTAATGCTTGGAATGTGAAATACCCAGCATAGTCATATGTCTTAGAATTATAGTTATATGGCCATGTTCTTTTTACGCCTGTTTCTTCGTCAATAATTTCTGTAACAGGTTTATTTGTGAAAACAGTTGACCATGTTATAAGGTCGTTTTCGATCGCATAACCGTATGATGTTATAGGCTTTATGCAAGAACCGGGGGAACGCTTAGCTCTTGTTGCACGGTTTCTGATCATTGACTGACCCTTTGTACCGATTCCTCCGACAACAGCCTTGATATTTCCTTGATAATCCATACATATAAATGATGCCTGTGGAGGATCAAGCAATACATTTTCCGAAAAATTTGTATAATCCTGGAATTTTGCTTCAAGCTCTTCCTGCATTGCAATGTCAACAGTTGTGTATATTTCATAACCGCCGTTATAAAGCTTGTCGCTTGCTTCATTATAATCGATTCCGTAAAGATCCTCAAAATCAAGAATTACATCACGGATAACCATATCGACAAACCAGTTCTGAACAGTATCCTCGCCGTCTTCATATTTAGCGTTCTGATCAACAAAAACTATTTCCTCGTTAAGAGCTTCTTCATATTGTTTTTTTGAGATAACAGCATTTTTATACATTGCGGCAAGAACAAGCTTTTGTCTTTCAAGGCAGAGATCCTTGCCGTAAACAGTTTCACCGTCTGCGTTTGTCGTTACAGCGAACGGATTATTTACCTCTGGATTTTTAGGAATACCTGCAAGGCAAGCACCCTCGGCGATAGTAAGCTCGGAAACGTCCTTGCCGAAATATTTCAGCGAAGCTGCCTGAATGCCTGAGGTACTTCCGCCGAAGCCGATGTAGTTCAGATATGCTTCAAGAATATCTGTTTTCGGGCAATATTTTTCAAGAGTAGCCGCACGGAATATCTCACGGATTTTTCTATCCCATTTTATATCAGCGTCACCGGTAACGTTTTTTACAAGCTGCTGAGTAATTGTCGAAGCACCCTGACGGCCCCACATATGGAGTATTTCGTTTATAAAGGCTGTGAAGGTACGCTTCCAGTCAACTCCGTAATGCTCATAAAAACGCTCATCCTCAATGTAGACAAAAGCGTCCTGAACGTGCTGTGGGATCTGGTCTATCGTTACAGGTATTCTGTCAGCATTTCTGCTTATGCTTTTTAACTCGACAAGAGCGTCATTTTCATCATAACCATAGATAAAGGTAGTATAATCAAGGTCAAGATCGGAAAGAGAGATGTCAACAGCGTCCTGATCGGCGAACTGAAGCACATAAACCGTCAAAGCGGCGGCTATTATAGAGCCTGAAATTATAACGATCAGAAACAGCGAAAGAATAGTAGTTCCGACAATAGCGAAGAATTTTTTTACAGGGTGGACTTTTTTCTTTGAACGTTTTTTGCGTTTTTTCGGAGAGCTATGCTTAGGAGCTTCATTTTCCTGCTCCGTGATAATCTCTTGATTTTCGTCGGGATATTGATTTTGCATTTGGGAATTCCTTTCTGAAAACATATTCATAACAGGCAAATTTTAACTTATTAATATTAATTATACCACATATTTTTTAAAAAGTTAAGCATATATCTGAATTGTAACATATTTTTATTTTTTTGTTAATTTTACAAGAGAAAAACAAGTCTTTATTATTATCTTTGCACAAAAAAGGATATGCCGCCGACATTATCGTGCAACATATCCCCATTTTTAATGTTTTATCAGAACACGCTCATCGCAGTATTCACATTCAAGAGTATCGCCGTTTCCTCTGAAGAATTTAGGCAGATAATACTCACGGTTTGTAATGCAGTTTTTGTTTGTGCAATTTACACTGCGATGTTCCTCACCCTTTATGAGCGTAGATGAAGACTTGCTGTTCAAAATCGTCATAATAAGAGCCATTCTGACGTACATTCCGTATTTTGCCTGCTTGAAGTACATTGCTCTCGGGTCATCGTCAACAGCTATTGCGATCTCGTCAACTCTGGGCAGAGGGTGGAGGACTATCAGGTCTTTTTTAGCCTTTGACATTTTTTCCGTATCAAGGCAATATACATTTTTTTGCTTTTCGTATTCATCAGGGTCGGAAAAACGTTCACGCTGTATTCTTGTCATATAAAGTATGTCAAGCGTGCCGATGACTTCTTCAAGTGTGTCAACCTCGCAGAATTCACAGCCGTTAGCCTTAAGAATATCCTTTATGTAAAACGGCAGACGAAGCTCGGGAGTTGATATAAACACAAATTTATTACCCTTATAGCAGGACATAGCCTTGCAGAGCGAATGAACTGTACGTCCGTTTTTTAAGTCGCCGCAAAATCCGATAGTATGATTTTCAAGTGTACCCTTTTCAACATAAAGCGTCAGCAGATCTGTAAGAGTTTGAGTCGGGTGAAGATGACCGCCGTCGCCTGCGTTTATTATCGGACATTCAGCGGTAAGTGCGGCAGCCTTTGCAGAGCCTTCAAGCGGGTGGCGCATAACCATTATATCTGCATATCCTGAAACTATTTTAGTTGTGTCCTTAAGGTTTTCTCCCTTTGCAACGGAGGAAGTTGCAGGATTGTCAAAACCGATTATAGTTCCGCCAAGACGGAGCATTGCCGTCTGAAATGACATCTGCGTTCTTGTGGACGGCTCATAGAACAGTGTCGCCATTATTTTTCCATCGCATTCATGGGCGTATTTCTGCGGATTTTCAGCAATTTTTGCTCCGAGAGAAACAACATCGTTCCACCATGATACGGGGAGGTCGTTAAGATCGATGAGATTGGTAAACTTTGAAATTACCATATTAAACAATCCTTTCATTTCATATCTTTAATATTCTATCACAAATAAAATCGTTATTCAATAGTTTTCGACAAAAAAATCACGCAATTCATAGAACTGCGTGATTTATCTTTATCAGAGTGAGATTTTTCCGTCAGAATTTGCAGGAACTTCAACAGTTTTGCCGCCTGAAACAGTGATCTTGAACGGAGAAGCATTCTTTGTGAATGTTACGTCAATTGTGCCGTTGTTATTAACAGCAGTCAGCTCAAGAACCTTGTTGGAATCGGTATCATAAATAGTGCAGGAAGCGGATTTGCCGTTTTCAAGCTCATAAATAACGATCTCAGCGTTGTTGAGGTAATCATATTCAAAATTCTTTTCAAAATCGCCGTATGCGATAATGCTGTTAGGCTTTGCAAGGCAGGGGAGTGAGAAATAGTCAAACTTTTCGTTGTAATATTTTCCACCCTCATACTTCTTGCCGCTGATAATATCAGTCCAAACGCCCTCGGGAACATAGAATTCAGCGGTGCCTTCCTCGTTAAATACAGGAGCAACGAGAACGTTGTCACCGAACATATACTGTCTGTCAAGGTAGAGGCAAGCAGGATCGTCAGCGTAATCAATAACCATAGCTCTCATCATAGGAATACCTGTGGTAGAGGTCTTGTTAGCCTGCGCCCAAATATATGGCATCATCTTACCCTTAAGCTTGGTGAAGAAGCGGAGAACATCAACTGATTCCTCATCGAAGAGCCATGGAACTCTGTAAGAGGAGTTGCCGTGAAGTCTTGAATGAGTAGAGAACAAACCGAAGGCTGCCCATCTCTTATAAATATCAGGAGTTGCAGTTGCTTCAAAGCCGCTCATATCGTGGCTGAAGTAGCCGAAGCCTGAAGAGCAGAGTGAAAGACCGCCACGGAGTGTTTCAGCCATTGATGTATATTCAGCAGAGCAGTCGCCGCCCCAGTGAACAGGGAACTTCTGACCGCCAACTGTTGCCGAACGAGCAAACAGGCAAGCCTTATTTTCACCGTAATATTCCTTAAGGACGTTGAAAACAGTCTTATTGTAAAGGTAGGTGTAGTAGTTGTGCATTGCGATAGGATCTGAACCGTCATAGTATGTGACATTAGTTGGGATTCTCTCGCCGAAGTCAGTCTTGAAGCAGTCAACACCCATTTCGCAAAGCTTTCTGAGCATACCAGCATACCATTCGCAAGCCTTAGGGTTGGTGAAGTCAACAATTGCCATACCAGGCTGCCACATATCGCACTGGAAAACGCTTCCGTCAGGATTTTTGATGAAATAGCCATTCTTCTTACCCTCATCGAATAAAGCTGAACGCTGTGCGATATAAGGATTGATCCATACGCATATTTCAAGTCCCTTTGCCTTAAGACGCTTGAGCATTGCGGCAGGGTCAGGGAACTGACGCTTATCCCATTCAAAGTTACACCATTCAAATTCCTTCATCCAGAAGCAGTCGAAATGGAATACCTGGAGAGGAATATCTCTTTCAGCCATACCATCGATGAAGGAAGTAACTGTTTCCTCATCATAATTTGTAGTGAAAGATGTTGTAAGCCATAGACCAAAGGTATATGCTGGGGGAAGAGCAGGCTTACCTGTGAGTGTAGTATAGTTGGTAAGAACCTCGCCGAGATTTTCGCCGCCTATCATAAAATATTCAAGCTTTTCACCGGGAACAGTGAAAGAAACCTTTGAAACTGTGTCAGAAGCTACCTCGTAGGAAACCTTGTCCGAGGAATTAACGAAAACGCCGTAGCCTCTTGATGAAATATAGAAAGGAATGGATTTATATGACTGATCGCAGCAAGTGCCGCCGTCAGCGTTCCATGTTTCAACATTCTGACCGTTCTTTACAAAGGTAGTGAATTTCTCGCCGAAGCCGTAAATACATTCGCCAACGGAAAGAGTAAGCTGTTCACGGAGATATGTGCTGCGTGAATCACGGGGATAGGACCAGAATGTATCATCCTGTGTTGAGTTAAGTCTGCTTGAAACCTTGAACTGGCTCTCGTTTACGATAGTAGTAGCTCTCCAAGCACCGCCTGTAAGCTTCTTATCCTTGTAATAGAACTGCACGTTCCAGCTGTATTTGGAAATATGAACCTTTGTATTTCCAGCAACAAGCTCAACATAATCGTCACCGTCAACGATTTCGGGAGTGAAGCCCTGATCCTCGTTAAGCTCGAATTTAGGCTGGTTGTCGAGAGTACCCATATAATGGTTGATAGAAACCTTGATAACGTCCTTCTGTGTGCAGGAGTATGTTATATCGAAAACAGGACCACCGAGGGTCATACCTCTGTTTTGGATATAATTGGTAGTTGCAAGGACGTTTATAAAGTTTTTGCCTGTTTTGATTTCATATGCCTGTGAAGCATAGTTTACGTCATAACCTTTTTGATTAAGCCAAAAGCCATCTGCGAATTTCATGACAAAATCCTCCTCTTATGTAATTGATTACATTGTACAACATACACATAAAAATTGCAAGGGGTTTTCAAAATTTTATATTTTGTTCATATTTTTTATTATTCGGAATACAAGCCCTTTTATCGGCATATTATTATGTAAAGCGGTCGGGCGAGTGCTATGAAAAAGTAATATTGCCCAAAAAAAGATAAACTGCAAGGAGGAAACCTATGGAAATGAAAATCAACAGGGAGGAGCTTTGTTCTTCCGAGGTCATATTAAAAACAAAACAGGAACAATCAATAGAACTTGATTATGTTCTTCCTGATTATTATCCAGAAATATTCAGACTTTTAAAGCATTTTGTAACACCGTACATAGTATCCTATAATGTATCAGGCAGCAAGCTTACATATGAGCTTTGTGTATACATTAAAATTAGCTATTCCGATAGTGAAAGTAATGCAATTCACGTTGTAGATCAGAAAATGATGTTTACAAAAACTGTCGAACTTGGAAGAATATGTGATTCTCCAAGAGTGAGGCTTGTTCCGACAGTAGATTATATTAATTGTCGTGCCGTAAATTCACGAAGAGTTGATATTCGAGGTGCAGTTTCCGTTGATATATGCGTGATTGATGAATGTAGAGGCGAGGTTGTTTGTGATGTATACGGAATGGGTATTGAGCTTGACAAAAAAACGGTTGAATATCCTGTCAGCAGGATTTTTTCTGAAAAACAGCTTACCGTTAATGATGATTTTGAGCTTGGTATATCCAAACCTGCTATAAATGATATTATTTACAGCAAAGCGTTTGTTTCCTCTATTGATAAAAAAATCATTGCAAATAAAGCTGTCACAAAAGGGGAAATAAGCATTGATATGCTTTACACCTGTGATGAAAGCAAAATAGAATCGCTGTCATTTACGCTTCCGTTTTCGCAGATAGTTGATATGGATGGACTTGACGATAGATTTGATTGCTATGTTGACGCTGATATCGTCAATTGTGAAATTACACCACGTTCAGACGGAGATGGTAATACAAAGATTGTAGATTGTTCCATTTCTGTCAAGCTTAAATGTGCAGCAATTAGAATGGGTAGTGCAGAGCTTGTATGCGATGAATTTTCAACGGAATATGAAACCTCTGATCAGCGTGAAAAAATCTGCTATGACGGCAAACCACAATGGATAAGTAACAGCGTTTTTTCCGTATGCACGGTTGATATGGGAGAAAATGAAATCGAAAGAGTTTATAGCGTAATATCAACCGTAAAGAGTTGCAGCTTTACAGTGTCTAAGGCTAAAGGTTCGCTTGAAGTTGAAGGTATGGTTTGCTGTACTGTTATTGCAGGTACGTCAGATGGTGAAATAATATTTAGTGACAAGGATTATAGCTTTACACATAGTATTCCGCTTGAAAAAGTATCAGATGAATGTAATATTGATATGAAAGCTGTATCATCATCCTGCTCGTATAATATCGGTGCTGACGGAAAGATTGAGGTAAAGACAGAAGTTTGCTTAATCGGGAATATATGCTGTCTTGAATGTTCTGAATTTATTGTTGATATTTTTGCAGATGAAAATTCGCCCGTATCAAAGGAAAGTGAATGCACTATGAAGCTATATTTCTGTGAAAGCGGGGAAAGGCTTTGGGATATAGCAAAGCGTTTCCGTTCATCGTCTGAAAGAATTATTGATGAAAATGATATTGACGATGAAAATATCGTCAATGATATGATGTTGTTTATTCCAATGATATGACGGAGGGTAGAAAAATGATAAATAATGATATATACAGCGATATTGCTGAGCGTACAGACGGCGATATCTATATAGGTGTGGTAGGACCTGTCAGAACAGGAAAATCAACCTTCATAAAAAAATTTATGGAAACACTTGTAATTCCAAATATTTCAAGCGAATATCGCAAGGAACGTGCAATTGACGAGTTGCCGCAGTCAGCCGCAGGGAAAACCATTATGACGACAGAGCCAAAGTTTATTCCGGAGGAGGCGGCTGAGATAAAGCTATCCGATAATGCCGCTCTGAATGTGCGTATGATAGACTGCGTGGGATATATTGTTCCTGCGGCGATTGGTTATATTGAAAATGAAGCTCCGAGAATGGTTATGACGCCGTGGTTTGATGAGGAAATACCCTTTGCTATGGCGGCAGAGCTTGGAACGCAGAAGGTGATTAAGGAACATTCAACAATCGGTCTTGTCGTAACGACTGACGGAAGTATAACCGACATTCCCCGTGAGGAATACAGCGATGCAGAGGAACGTGTTATCAATGAGCTTAACTCGATAAATAAGCCGTTCGTTGTAATTCTTAACTGTCTTGATCCTGAATGTGAAGCATCAAAATCGCTTGCGATAAAGCTTCAGGAAAAGTATAAAACGCCAGTTTTGCCTGTGAACTGTCTTGAGCTTGACGAACAGGGAATATCTGATATTTTAAGGCAGGTATTGTACGCTTTTCCTGTGAAAGAGATAAATATTTCCATACCCAAATGGGTCACATCACTTGAAAAGGAGCATTGGCTCAAAAGCAATATCGTTACAGCGATACGTTCAGCGGCTGAAAACATAAGGCATATACGGGATATAACTGATTTTTCGGGAAAAATGAAAAATGACGAGTATATATGCAATGTCGAAATTACTGGAATAGACCTTGGAAAGGGAAGTGCAGATATAAAGTTCGACTTAAACAGCGGATTGTTTTATAAGATACTCGGCGAGCAGACAGGACTTGAAATTGATAGTGATAACGACCTTATGCCGCTAATAAAAGAGCTTATTTCAATCAAAAAGAAGTATGAAAAGGTCGAAAACGCACTTAATGAGGTTGAAGCGACTGGATATGGAATAGTTATGCCCGATATTGACGATCTTTCACTTGAAGAGCCTGAAATTGTGAAGCAGGGCGGAAAATACGGCGTTCGTCTGAAAGCGTCAGCACCGTCAATACATATGATGAAAGCAGATATTGTAACGGAGGTAAATCCGATAGTTGGCTCTGAAAAGCAATCGGAGGAGCTGATAATGTATCTTATGAATGATTTTAATGATGATCCTGTAAAAATCTGGAATTCCAATATATTCGGGAAGTCACTTCATGAGCTTGTCAACGAGGGACTTCATAATAAGCTTTATAAAATGCCTGTTAACGCACGCTTAAAGCTGCAGGAAACCCTTGAACGCATTATAAATGAGGGTTGTGGTGGACTTATCTGCTTCATACTTTAAAGAAAAGCACCGAAACGATGATTCGCTTCGGTGCTTTGAAATTTTTGGGGTTATGATAATTTGTTTCCGCATTCTGCACAGAATTTTGCGTTAGGGCTTGTAATTTTAGCTCCGCATTGATCGCAGAAGCGAGGTTTAGGCTCATCGGGAGCGGGAGTCTTCTCCGACTTTTCAGTTTCTTCAGGCTTGCTTTCAGATTCAGTCTGAGCAGGTTCTGTATTTTCGGCTTTTTCGAGAGTTTCAACATCAATAGTGATCTCTTCTTCAACCTTTGGAGGCTCGGCAGTTTTTTCAGCCGCAGCATTGATAGCTGCAACGGTGATTTCCTGCGTTCTTTCCTTAACAGCATTTTCAAGAAGCTCTTTCATCTTCTCAGCGGAACGCTGATCTCTGATATAGTTTACAAGAGCAGTCATTGCCTTGGCAGTGCCGTCAATTGTGTTCTTATTGATTGCGCAGTTTATTTCGCTTGTATGACCATTTCTTTCGGTGATAACAATTGAAGTATTAACAAATGACTTCTTTCCCTGGAACGAAACTATATCGTCAATTCTTATGCGGTTGAAAACGCCCTTATTTATGAAATAGAAATATTCCGTTGTAAGAGCAAAGCCGTTTTCTCCTGAATTATCGTGCAGGAATATTGGCAACTCGTATCTTCCGGCAGAAATATAGTTCTTGCATGCTTCGTCATACTTTGGATAGAAAAGATTTGAAACCGTAGGAACGAGGAAATTAGCGGTAGATACGTTAAATTCGTCAATTTTCTGCTTAAGGAAGGAAATGTAAACTCTTTGTTCCGTATTCTTAAGCTCCATGATATGGGACTCAATGAGGTCGAGATACTTATTCTTAACAGCTTCATCAAGTGAGAGCGTTCTAAGACGAACGATAACATCAAGTGATTTCTTGGTGCTAAGTTCGCTTATATTACCGATAATATCGGTAACTTCCTTTTCAGCAAGAGCGGAAATACATCCGTCAATTCTGACGATATAAGCGGTTTTAAGCTCAATAACGCACTTGTATTCTTCAACAGAGGATTTGACCTTAAGAAGCTGTTCCTTGGACATTCCATCAATTCCATCAGTAATTTCATCAAGCTTAGCGATGTGAAGCTCCTTAAGTTTGTTTTCAAGAAGCTCAATGCGAGCGTTCTTTTTATCCTCGTTAAACTCACCATTTTTGATAGTTTCAAGAGCATAAACAGCCTTGTCAACGTCTATGCTGTCAATGTCTCCGATAATAGAATCAAGCTTTTCATCCTCAATTGCGTAAGCTCTTTCAGAGATTTTTGCAACGCCCTTTTCAAAGCTTTCAAGTGAAATTTCACTATCGGCAAGCTTATCGGAAAGATCGGATTTGAATTTTTCAAGCTCATTTTCCGACATTGTATTAACAGTTTCGAGAAGTGCGTTATATTCAGCGTTTTTGATGTTATCAACGCAATTGTCAATCTTTGCAAAGTAATCATCGCATATAGCAACGTATTCTTCATTTTCGGCGATTTCTGTTCTAAGCTTTTCAAGCTCTTCAAGATTCATTTCCGAAATATTGGAGCAAAGCTCGTCAAGCTCTTCACGGCGAAGTTCATCTTCACGTTCCGTAACCTTTTTGAGGTAAACGGTGGTTATGGATTCATCGTAAGCATCGCTCAAAAGGACATCCTTAAGCTCATTAAGAGCGTCCTGATTCATTGAGAATATATACTTGCATCGTTCAGCAAGCTCGGAATTTTTGAGCTCAGCCTCTCTGCGTTCGATTCTGTCAAGACATTTTTCCTTAAGCTCGATGTTATAGCTCTTATCGGATGAGATGATTCTTGATTTTATTTCGTCAAGTCTGTCCTGCTCCATATCTTCAATGCTTTCGCACATTGTTTCAAGTTCTTCATCAATAAGAGCCTGCTCACGCTGGGAAACCTTTGTCATATAAGGTGCGACAAGCTCGTCATTATAGCTCTTTTCGCTAAGCACGGACTTGATATTGGCGATTTCTTCCTCTGTAGCGAAATCAATATTTTCAAAGAGCTTTTCAACCTCGTGACGTTCGTAATCAACAATAAGTCTGTCAATCTCTTCAATATATGCACAGGTGTATTTTTCGGGGAATTTTTCATTTGAAAGCTTAAGCTTTGCATCTGTAAGCATATCAAGGGTAAATTCATCCATTCCGCTACATATAATATCAATTTCGGATTTGATTTTTTCATCGGCAAACTGTTCGATTTTTCTTGCATAGCTTTCAGCCATAACAGTCGGATATCTGCCTGAATTAACACTCTGGAGAAGGATAGCTATCTCTGCTGTATCCATGTCATTGAGTTTGGACATTCTCTTATCCAGCTCTTCGGTGAATGCTATATCAAGGTGATTGTTGATATCAGCCATTTTTGCGTTTATGACAGATTCAGCATATCCTGTTTTTAGGACATCGTCACGGAGCTTGATGGTTTCATCAGCGTCAAGTGTTGCAAGACCAAGGCAAAGCTGATCCAGCATACTTTCTTCAACGCAGTTCATAGCCATTTTTATCTTGAGCAGATATTTTGACTTGGTAATATCGTCAATTGTGATGCCCTCAATATGCTTTTTAAGCTGTTCAAGCTCCTTTTCGTCAAGGGCGGAAAGGTTGATACAGAGCGTCTGCAATTCAAGCTCGTTTGCAACTGCACGCTTCATAGCCTCGGGAGTATCAAAAACAGTTCCGTTGAAGCTTCTGCTGCGAAGGTCTGCGGTTTTTATGTATTCTGCAAGCTCATCAAGGTATTTTCTATCCTCAAAGCCGTACTTAATGTTTACCTTTTCAAGCTCTTCCTTGATGATTTCAGCTTGCTTTATTCCAGGTACGAAGTTGCCATTTTCGTCATAAAGCTCTGCATTATTGAGGTATGAATTAAAAATAACACTCTGGAGAGATGCCTTATCCATAGGAGTGATATTCCAGAAATCGGCAAGCTTTTCAAGATTTTCAGCTTCCTCAGGATATTTATAAAGAGTATATGAAAAAATTCCATAGCTGTCAGGTCGGAATGAGAGAATTTTTGAGATAAGGAATTTTTCCTCTGCGATACCCTGTGTACCTTCAAAATCCTTCTGTTCAAGATCCTTCATAAGAGCGATATAATCGCTGTCAGATTCCTTATTGTAGCTATATTCAAAGAGCTGTGATTTTGAAAGAGCCTCTGCAAAAGCGATCTTTACGGCAGTTAGCTCGGAATTATTTTCCCTGTGTGAAATTCCATAGGTATTGTCTGCAAGCTGCTCATCGGAAAGCTTTGAATATTTATCAACGTACTCGGAAATGAATTTCTCACTTGAAATAGTAACACCGTTATTGAAAAGGATCTGTGCAGCAATTTTTGCGACAAAATCCTTAGCGGAAAATTCATAATCAGATTCTTCGAGGATATCCTTAGCTTCTGCAAGAATGTCATATACAGAATCAAACTGCTCGAAAAGTACATCTGTTTTGAGTATTCTTGTTGTTTTGCTGTCAATTATGACCTTCTTGTCAAAAAGATCAAAGGAAAGGTCGTTCGAATCAGCAAAATTGGGAGCTTCAGATACGCATTTTCCAAGGTAGTTATCTATACATTTGTCGATATATGCCTTATCTACAGTAATAACCTCGCCTATATCTGCTTTACTCCATAAAAGTGAATTATTAAGCTTTTTGAAGTGAAGCACCTTGTTTGTAAGGGGAGTTACTGGAGCATATTTTTTGCCCTTTTCACGCATATATGCTTCATTAACAACAATAGTATCATTTTTGCCGTTAATCATCCAATCCTCAGCATAGAATGCATTTTCGGCAAAAATATCCGTAAGATATACAAATCCGTTTTCTGCGGCAATTTCTCTTGCTCTGGTGAGATTGAATGACTGCCATTCATCGTTATCGGCAGACATAAGAAGCATATCGGAATAACGGCAGATATTAAGGCCGTTGCTTTTTGCCTCCTCATCGGAGCATTTGCAGATCAATTCATTTTTTTGAGTTGGGTGACATATATATTTGGCGTTGCTGAAGCATTTGCTTTCAAGCTCATTTGTAAAAGCATAGCTCTTCTCCTTAAATACGTCATATTGGTTAAAAACATCCATTTTGTTGCCCCCATTATTAAGTAAATTCAGTATGCGGCTTGCCATAGATATTTATGACAAGAATAGTCAGCAGAATATTCTGCCAATAAATGTAATCCATTACTCGATATTATTGCCAACCATTCTATTGACAATAATACACACCTATATAATAACAAAATTGATTAGAAAAGTCAATAACTTATTGCAATATTAACAATAATTCTTTTTTTAAGAAACTAAATTTATGAATTTTATTGATTTTAACAAAATTTACATAAATTTGTTGTGTAAAAAATGAAGATTTTTGTTATAATAAAAAATAAATACAAAAAATTTTCAATACCATTGACAAAAGCTTCTTTTTGTTACATAATATATATGTGTAATATTATGTAATATGGTTCACTTATAACGCTGTTTGCGTAAAATATTTAGGGAAGGAAATTCCTGTATGAATAATGAAAACAGAATCAAAATTGCTTATATAGGCGGAGGCTCATATAATTTTGGCTGGAAGCTTTTTTCAGAGCTTGCGGCAGAGGAAATATGTGCGACTGTAAATCTGTATGATACGGATAAACAGCTTTCGCTTTCAAATGAGGTTATCGGAAATAATCTTAGGGATAATCCACGCTGTAAGTCAGATATAGTTTATCTTGCCTGTGATACTCCCGAGGACGCTTTAAAAAATGTGGATATTGTTCTTATGTCGATCAGCTGCGGAGATGTCGAAAATGACGCAGCACTTCATTCGATTACCGAAAAGTATGGCATCATTCAGACTTCGGGCGAGCAGACAGGTCCTATCGGTGTAATAAACGCATTGCGGATACTCCCGATATACATAAAATATGCAGAGCTTATAGAAAGGCTTTGTCCCGATGCATGGGTTATAAATTTCAGCAATCCAATGTCCGAATGTATCGAAATAATGACAAGAACATATCCGAAGATTAAGATTTTTGGTTCGACTAACGAGCTTTTTCAGGCGCTTGAATTTATCGGTGGTCTTGTTGAAACGGAAAATGGTATTTCAAATATCCGCAGACGTGATATAAAGTATAACCTTATGGGAATAAGCGGCTTTTCATGGTTTGACAGGATAAGCTATGACGGAGAGGATATTATGCCGATATTCCGTAAATATGCCGAAAAGTATTATAAAACGGGATATGAGCTTCACGCCGGCGAGTATAAAACCAATCCCTTTTCATCTGCAAATAAGGTTAAGTTTGACCTGTTTCTGCGATATGGCATAATTCCTGCTGTCAGCGACAGGACAATTGCGGAATTCTGTCCGCCGTGGTACCTTAACAGCAAAAAAACTATGGAAAACTGGAAATTCAGCGGTTCAGCCGCAAATTATAATAAGAAGCTCTCCATTGACAGGCAAGGCAGAGTAAAGCCTCTTATGAGCGGAAATGAGTATCTGGCAATAGGCGGCTGTACAAGTGATGCCGTACTTCAGATACGAGCTATCATAGGAAATGGAAATCTTATAACAAATGCTTGCAGGATGAACGACGGTCAGATATCTAATCTCCCGAAAAATGCAATAGTTTCGTCCAACGTTCTTATCAGTAAGAATAACGTCCAAACCGTCACATCAGGCAGTCTGCCCGATGAAATAGCTGCACTTGCTATGAGACACATATCAAATCAGAAAACTATAGTCAGATCCGTTCTTGAAAAGGATCTTGATATTGCATTCAATGCGTTTCTTAATGATCCGCTTGTCTGCATTGACCTTGACAGTGCAGGTGAGCTTTATAAAGAGCTTCTCTCTGAAGTGAGCAAAGAGCTTGTATACTATTGTTGATTAAATTCTTCTCAACAACCGAAAAAGTCTGTAGAAGCTTTGCTTCGGAGTGCTTTTTGTTTGTTGAGTACGCACTAATTAATTGTAATCGCCGTTTTGAAAATATATCATTTTGAATTATGATATGTTGGATAAACGGCAATTATTATGTTATAATTTTCAATGAATGAAAAAATTATTCAAAATTATTGACAACTATTCGGAAAATGTGGTATAATATAATGTATTTTAATATCTGAAAGTGGTTTTTACTTTATTTTTGAAAATATATGCTTATGCATTGTTTTCATGGAACGGAGTTTATATGTTTGTTGATAAGGCAAAGATTTATATTAAAGCAGGTGACGGCGGCGATGGTGCCGTATCCTTTCATCGTGAAAAATATGTTGCTGCGGGCGGCCCCGATGGTGGTGACGGCGGTAAGGGCGGAGATATTGTTTTTGTAGTTGATACAAATATATCTACCCTTATTGATTTCAGATATAAACGTAAATATACCGCAGAAAAGGGGCAGAATGGCGGTGCGGCAAATTGTACGGGAAGAAATGCTCCCGATCTTATAATAAAAGTTCCCCGAGGTACTGTTGTTCGTGACGCTGTTACAGGAAGAATAATGGCGGATATGTCAACTGATGAGCCTAAGATCATTGCACATGGCGGTAAGGGCGGTAAGGGCAACGCTCGTTTTGCTACTCCTACACGTCAAATACCGAAATTCGCAAAACCAGGCTTTGTAGGAGAAGCTTTTGAGATAACTCTTGAGCTTAAGCTTCTTGCAGATGTTGGCTTGGTAGGCTTTCCGAATGTAGGTAAATCAACGCTTATTTCTGTTGTTTCGGCGGCAAAGCCTAAGATTGCAAATTATCATTTTACCACACTTACACCTGTTCTTGGAGTTGTAAAGGTGACAGAGGGAAAATCCTTTGTAATGGCTGATATTCCCGGTCTTATCGAAGGTGCAAGCGAGGGTGTTGGTTTAGGTCACGAATTTCTACGTCACGTTGACCGCTGCAGGCTTATTGTCCATGTTGTCGATGTTTCTGGAATAGAAGGACGTGATCCTTGTGAGGATTTTGAAATAATCAATAGGGAGCTTCGCAATTTTAGTGAGGAGCTTGCGGAAAGACCACAGATAGTTGCCGCTAATAAATGTGATATGGCTTCTGAAGAACAGATAGAAGCTTTCAGAAATTATGTTGAAAATAAGGGGATTTCATTCTTCAGAATATCAGCGGCTACAACACAGGGTACAAAAGAGCTTATAGACGCTGTATCTGCTGAACTTGATACACTTCCTCCGATAAAGGAATATGAGCCTGAACCAATGACCCAGCAGGAGCTTGACGAACGTGCAGGAATGGGTGAAAAATTCGAGATTACTCGTGGAGATGACGCTGTTTATTATGTTGAAGCTCCATGGCTTGAAAATATAATGAGAACGGTTGATATGGACGATTATTCTTCACTTCAGTATTTCCAGCGTGTTCTTCGTAATACAGGAATAATTGATAAGCTTGAAGAAATGGGTATCAATGAGGGCGATGTTGTTAATATTTACGGATTTGAATTTGATTTCGTATATTAAAGGTAACTATTTATGGAAATTTTTGATTTGTATGACGAAAACCGTATAAAAACAGGGCAGACTATTCCTCGTGGAAGTGTTCTTCCTGATGGATCATATCATATGGTAGTTCATATTTGCATTTTTAGCTCAGACGGAAAAATGCTTATTCAGCAAAGACAGCCTTTTAAAGAGGGTTGGAGCAATTTGTGGGACGTAAGTACTGGTGGAAGTGCTGTTTCAGGCGATACAAGCCGTTCAGCCGCTGTAAGAGAGCTTAGCGAGGAGCTTGGTATCGACATTGAGCCTGCTAAGCTTAGAAAATTTATCACAATATGCGATAAACACGTTTTTGATGATTGGTATACCGTGACAATGGATATAGAACTGTCGGAGCTTCATCTTCAATATGAGGAAGTGCAGAATGCTAAATGGGCGGATATTGATGAAATAAAGGCTAAGATACGCAGTGGTGAGTTTATCCCTTATCATGAAAGCTTTATTGATATGCTTTTCCATTTCAAGGATAATCTGCGTACAATAACAAAGGGTGATATATCATAGATAAACATGAGGTAAATCAGTACAGTCCTCTTACGCTTGCTTTTCTTGGTGACGCTGTATATGAAAGGCTTGTAAGAGAAAGACTTGTAATTACAGCGAATATGTCGGTAAAAAAGCTACATATGGAAGCTGTTGAAAAGGTTCGTGCGGCGTATCAGTCAAAGGCGGTTGATGTAATTCTTCCGATGCTGACAGAGGATGAAGCTGATATTATGAAAAGGGGACGTAATGCTACATCAAATACCGTTCCCAAAAGCTCTAATCCGATAGAATACCGTAGAGCGACTTCACTCGAAACCCTTTTCGGATATCTTGAATTGCTTGAAGAATATGACAGAATAAATGAGCTTTTTGAATATATCTGGAACAACACGGAGGTCGAAAATGGATAAGCTGTATGATAATCTTAATATGATAAATTGCGACAATATCCATTGCTACGTTGTCAAATGCCCCGATGGAGATATTCTTATAGATACAGGCGAACCAAGGTATCGTGACAGTATTGAAATGTGGCTTCTCAATTATAATGTGAAAAAAATTCTGCTAACGCACGGTCATAGCGAGGCTGTGGGAAATGCGAATTATTTTTCCAAGCTTTTTGATGCAAAAATCTATATGAGTGAGGCGGATTATGAGCTTGCAATGGGTAATTCCGACCGTAATTCCTATTCTGTGGGAGTTACGGGAGCTGCAATGAGCCTTTTGGCATCAAGAAAAAAATCTGCACCTCCCGATAAATTCGAGGTTTATAGGTTTATTGATGAATTTACGGATATTTCCGATGAGCTTGGCACTGATTGCAGGATATACTCAGCAGAGGGTCACACAAAAGGCTCGCTGGCATTTCTTTTCGGTGGAGATATGTACATAGGCGATGCTATAATGAATATTCTTTATCCGTGTTTTCCTGCTGTGTGTGAAAGTCCGAAAAGAGCGAGAGCTTTTATAGATAGACTTAGGGATATCACCCCTGAACGTATACTTTTCACAAGGGGTGAGCCAATAATAACATACAACAATAAATTGTATAAAAATCTTTTTAGTAAAAATATTTTAATGTAAGGAGAAAGAAAATTATGTCAGGACATTCCAAATGGAACAATATCAAGAGAAAAAAGGAAGCAACAGATGGTGCAAGAGCAAAGGTATTCACCAAAATTGGACGTGAGATCACCGTATGCGTAAAAGAGGGCGGCGGAGATCCGAATAGCAATTCAAAGCTCCGTGACCTTATCGCTAAGGCTAAAGCAAACAATGTTCCTAACGACAACATTGAAAGAGTTATCAAAAAGGCTGCAGGCGGCGGTGATAAAACTAACTATGAAGCTAATGTATATGAGGGTTATGGTCCTAACGGCGTTGCTGTAATTGTTGAAACTCTTACCGATAATAAAAACAGAACTGCTGGAGATATCCGTCATTATTTCGATAAATTCGGCGGCAATCTCGGTACAACAGGCTGTGTATCATTTATGTTTTCAAGCAAGGGCATTATTGTCGCTGACGGTACAGGTCTTGATGAAGATAAGGTTATGGAGGACGTTTTCGATCTTGGAGCATCCGATTTTTCTATGGAAGATGATACAATTGAGATTGAAACCGAGCCTAACGAGCTTTCTGCAGTTCGTGACGGTCTTGTTGAAAAGGGATATAAGCTTATTTCAGCCGATGTTGAAATGATTCCTGCAACCTATACAACTCTTACGGATGAAGATTCTATCCGCAAGATGAACCTTCTTCTTGACGCTCTTGAAGAAAATGATGACGTTCAGAACGTTTACCATAACTGGGATATGCCTGAAGAGGAAGACTAAGGGTAATATTTGCATAAATATTGCCTGCACTTAAAAATCAATATGATTGGAGTAAAGAAAAATGAAGTGGACAGGACTTAATGAGCTTCGTGAAAGCTATCTTAAATTCTTTGAGAGTAAGGGACATCTCCGTATGGATTCCGCACCGCTCGTGCCTAAGGACGATAATTCCATACTTCTCATTAACGCAGGTATGACACCTCTTAAAAAGTATTTTCAGGGAATTGAAGAACCGCCATGCCATCGTGTTACTACCTGTCAGAAGTGTATAAGAACTCCCGACATTGAAAATGTTGGTAAAACTGCACGTCATGGAACATATTTTGAAATGCTTGGTAATTTCTCATTCGGAGATTATTTTAAGCATGAGGCTATTGCATGGGCTTGGGAATATCTTACAAAAACGCTTGAAATCCCTGCTGACAGACTTTGGGTAACGATCTATGAAGAAGACGATGAAGCAGGCGAGATTTGGGCAAATGAGATAGGCGTTCCTCGTGACAGAATAATCAAGCTTGGCAAAAAGGATAATTTCTGGGAGCATGGAAGCGGCCCCTGCGGTCCTTGCTCGGAGATACATTTTGACAGAGGAGAAAAATACGGCCCGTTTGAAAGCTTTGAACAGGCTTCTGATTGCGATAGAATAATCGAAATATGGAATAACGTTTTCACACAGTTTGATAATGACGGCCACGGAAATTATACACAGCTTGCTACCAAGAATATTGATACAGGTATGGGTCTTGAAAGACTTGCCTGCGTTATGCAGGATGTTGATAACCTTTTCGAGGTTGATACCGTTCAGAATATAATGAAGAAAATTTCAGAGCTTACAGGAAAGACCTATAAGCAGAACGATAAGGACGATGTTTCTATCCGTGTTATTACTGACCATATCAGAAGTACAACCTTTATGGTTGGTGACGGCGTTCTTCCTTCAAACGAGGGCAGAGGTTATGTTTTAAGACGTTTGCTCAGAAGAGCTGCAAGACATGGTAGAATCCTTGGAACTAAAAAGCCGTTCCTTTTTGAAGTTGTTGATACTGTAATTAATGAAAATGTAACTGCTTATCCCGACCTTGATTCCAAGCGTGATTATATCAAGAGAGTTATCAAGCAAGAGGAAGAAGCTTTTGCTAAAACAGTTGAAAACGGCTCGCAGATTCTTGATCAGTATATTGCTGATATCAAGGCAAAGAACGATAATATGATTCTCGGCGGTGAAGAAGCGTTCAAGCTTCACGATACTTACGGTTTCCCACTTGATTTGACGAAGGAAATATGCGAGGAAAACGGAATAACCGTTGATGAGGATAAATTCCACGAATGTATGGCTGTCCAGAAAAAAACTGCCCGTGAGAACAGAAAGCTTGGCGGCGGTTGGGACGATGCGTCTGCAAGCGTTCTTACACAGTTTACTACAAAATTTGTTGGTTATACCGACCTTGAATGTAAAACAAAGCTTCTTGCTATGGTTAAGGAAGGCAATGAGGCTGATATCTGCGAGGAAGGCGACAGAGTAACCGTTCTTCTTGAAGAAACTCCATTCTACGCTGAAAGCGGTGGACAGGTTGGTGATAAGGGTACTATCGAATCCAACGGAAACGTTATGGATGTTCTTGATACACAAAAGCTTACAGGCGGTCAGTTTGTATGTCATTGTGAGGTTACAAGCGGTGGATTTACAACAGGTGAAGAGGTTGTTGCAAAGGTAAATAAAGAGCTTCGTGCGGCAACTGCAAGAAATCACACTGCGGCACATCTTCTCCAGGCTGCTTTGAGAAATATCCTCGGTGAGCATGTTCATCAGGCTGGTCAGCTTGTTTCTCCCGATAGAATGAGATTTGATTTCTCACATTTCAGTGCAGTTACTCCAGAAGAGCTTGAAAAAATCGAGAATGCGGTTAATAATGCAATTCTTTCCGCTATTGAGTTAGATATAAGAGAAATGCCAATTGAAGAAGCACAAAAGCTTGGTGCGATGGCACTTTTCGGTGAAAAATATGGTAAGGTTGTAAGAGTTGTCAACGTTCCTGATGTTTCACTTGAATTCTGCGGCGGTACTCATGTCAAGAATACTTCAAATATCGGACTTTTCAAGATTGTTTCCGAAAATTCCGTTGCGGCAGGAGTAAGACGTATCGAGGCTGTAACGGGTACAGGAGTTCTTACACTTATCAATGATTACAGAAATACTATAGAAGCAGCTTCTGTTGCAATCAAAGCACCCAATGCCAATGAGCTTGCGGCAAAGTGTTCTGCTGTTGCTAATGAAATAAAGGAGCTTGAAAAGCAGATTTCGGAGCTTAATTCTAAGCTTGCTTCAGGTCAGACTGACGATGTTTTCAAAAATGCTGTTGCTTGCGGAAGCGTTAGAATTTCCTCTGTAAAGCTTGGTGGAGTAAAGCCTGATGTCCTCCGCACCATGGGAGATCAGATAAAGGACAAAGCACCTGATATCGTGGCTGTCCTTGTTTCTGACAGCTCTATACTTTGCGTAAGCGGCAAAGAAGCTGTTTCCGCTGGTGCACATTCAGGTAAGATAGTCCAGAAAATATCCGCAATTACAGGCGGTAAGGGCGGCGGTCGTCCCGACAGTGCTATGGCTGGAATCGGTGACGCTTCCAAGATAGATAACGCTCTTTCATCGCTCAATGATATTGTTTCAGAATTTGTAAAGTGAGGATAGAACTATGGATTGTTTGTTTTGTAAAATAGTGGCAGGAGAGATCCCAAGCACTAAGGTTTACGAGGATGATACTGTTCTCGCTTTCAGGGATATCAATCCTCTTGCCCCTACTCATATACTTGTTGTTCCTAAGGCTCATATTGACAGTGCGGCTGATATCACATCGGATAATTCCGATGTGGTTGCACATATTTTTGAAACAGCGGCTAAAATTGCCAAGGAGCAGGGTATTGACAAGGACGGTTTCAGAATCGTTACCAACAGCGGTGAAAATGGCTGTCAGAGTGTGAAGCATCTTCATTTTCATATTCTCGGAGGGAAGAAGCTCACCGATTCAATGGGTTAATTTTCGGAGGTAAATTATATGGTACGAAAAATGGCTTATGTAGGTTTCTCATACTTGCTTGGGCTGTTTTTCGCATCATTTTTTTCTTTTGGAGAGTCTGCATCAATTTGTGCAGCGGCTGTTTTATTATCGATTGTAATAATCAAGCTTAAAGGAAAGGATAAAATTGTCTTTTTTGTCTGTTCAATTTGCTTTGCAATAGGAGTTTTATATTATTCCGGCTATGAAAAGCTTTGTTATCAGAAAATAATAAAATATGATGGGCAGGAAGTCACAGTTTCGGGCATCCTTACTGATTATACCGATTATAATTCAGACAGGACTGTTTATTATATTGATGGATATATCAACGGTATTCAAAAAGCTGAGATATATTGCTATGCTGAATCAAAAACAAGCTATATTGGAGATGAAATTACCGTTGTCGGTGTAGGAGCTGTTCCTAAGGATTCGTTTTCATTTAACAGTCAAAGCTATTATAAAGCAAAGGGAATATACCTTACGGTGAATAATCCTGAAATTAGCATTAATCCTGCAAATAAACTTCCGATAAAACGTGCTTTGCATAATTACAGAAATTATATTCATGATAAAATGATAGGTCATCTTGATAAGGAAAGTCTTGCATTAGTTGATGCGATTATGTTCGGTGATAAATCGGGAATTGATAATGATACAAAAACTGTTCTTTATCGTGCTGGTATAGGTCATATTATGGCTGTTTCAGGCGTTCATCTTAGTATAATTTGCTCGCTGTTCTGGTTTTTACTTTCATTTTCAGATTTAAGAAAGATAACACGGTTTATTATTATTCTTTTCCCGATGCTGATTTTTGTAATGCTGTCAGGTGCATCAAACTCCGTTATAAGGGCGGCAATAATGCTTACAATCATATATGGAGCAACGCTTTTTAACAGAAGATCGGATACTATGAATTCACTTGGTATTGCTGTTATATTGCTTACAGCTGATTGCCCGTTTTCTGTAAGGGATGCTTCATTTTTGCTGTCAGTATCAGGAGTAATCGGTATTGCGGCAATTGCACCCGAAATGATTCGGATAATTGAGGAAAAACATAAAATTGGAAAAATGTTCAAGAGCTTTATTGCATCAGCAGTAGTTTCAGCAGCGGTATTTCCAGTAAGCTTTATGTTTTTTGACGAGGTTTCCATCGTGTCACCGATATCGAATCTGCTGCTGATACCATTGTGTTCGGTTATTCTTGTATGCGGAGTTGTGACGGTTTTTACGTTTGGTATTATTATTTCACCAGTTATGAAGCTATGTCAGATATGCTGTAAAATTGTAATAAGACTATCGTATTTTCTTGGTGGCTTTCATTTTTCATATGTATCTGTTTCAAATAAGTTTTCATATTTTGCAATAATTGCGGTCATAGCGGCTTCTGTAGGAACGGCGATTTATTTCAGAAAGGTCAGATTGACAGCATTGGTTTATACTGTGGCCTGCTTTATAAGTATCTTATGTATTGAGATTTACAGATTTATCCCATCAGACCATATAAATGTCGCTGTTTTGAGAAATAGTCGTGCTTCGGCAATAGTTATAGATAACGGAAAAACTGCCTCTGTAATCGACCTGAAAAAGGGTGGATTATGTGCAGATAATGTCTTTGCATATCTTCAAAAAAGCGGTATATATCGTATAGAATCAATAGGACTTCTGATAGATAGTCAGGCTTCCGTAGCAACATATCAGGGAAGAACAGAGCTATATGATGTCGGTTATTATTTTCTTCCGAAAAGTAATGAAAAATATGTTGACAGCTTTATCAGTTCAGATATGCTTGTTACATATGATGAAGATAAAACTGCTGTTATTAAAATGCCCGATTATACAATGTATATAGCGGATAATAATACAATATTATTTGATGTAAATGGTTGTGAAATACTCGCATATGACGGACGGGACGATGTAAATGCCAGCGGAGAATTTGATATTATAGTTGAATATGCGGGAAGAAAGCCAAATGATGCTGTTGACGGCAGTGTTGAGATATATTGCGATCCGTTGACTGAAACAGTTTCGGATAAAAATACCGATATATATTTCGGAGAAAATGTTATTATAAGAATCAGCGAGGAAGGCTTTGAAACGGAGGTGTTAAGCTGTGGCACTTGTTACTGAAAATAATCTGAAAACAGCTTTGAGAAATGGTAAAACGGAAAATGCTTACTGTTTTTATGGTAAGAATATTGCCGAGATTGAAAAGTATAAAAATAGTGTCGTTTCAAAGACAGTAAAAACGGATGATGTTTATAATTATCATTTTTTTGATGGTAAGGATTTCGTGTTTGATGATTTTTATGAAGCCTGTGAAGCTTTGCCTGCTTTTGCTGAAAAGGTTTGCTGTGTTGTGAGCGACCTTCCTGCTTTTAAGGATAAAAAGGATATGCTTACAGATGTTGTAAAATATATTCCTGATATTCCCGAAACAACCGTAGTAGTTTTTTATTATACTTCTATTGATATAGCCGAGGGTAAAAAAAATCCGTCATCAAAGTATAAAAAATTGACCGATGCAATTTCAAAAAAAGGAGCTGTATGCAGCTTTGATTTAAAAAAACCTGAAGACCTTGCTAAAATAATTATGGCTCAGGTAGAAAAACAGGGTGGCAGTATTTCTAAGGATAATGCGATATATCTTGCCAAGCTTTGCGGCTGTGATACTATGATAACCGCAAATGAAACGGAAAAGCTTATAGCGTATAAAAACGGCGGAGAAATTACCCGTGCAGATATCGATCTTGTTTCTCCAAGACAGCTTGAAGAAAATGCTTTTAAGCTTGCTTCGTCGATTGCACGGCATGATAAATATAATTCATTGAAGATTTTAAATGACCTTATAGCCGAAAAAGTTGAGCCGATAAGCATTATTTACGCTGTTTCGGGAAATATGTTTGATTTATATCGAGTAAAGCTTGGTATAGGTAGCAGAAAGACCATAGGTGAGATAATTTCCGATTTCGGCTATATAAAAAAATTAGAGTTCCGTGTTGAAAACGCTTATCGTGATGCAAGATTTTATTCAACCGCTCATTTGAGAAAATGTATGAAAATACTTACCGAAACCGATTATAAAATCAAATCATCAAATACTGACAGCATTGTGCTTTTGCAGGAAGCAATAGTTGAAATGCTTTCACTTGAATGAGGATATATGAAATGATTCATATTGAACAGGCTATAATTGTTGAAGGAAAATATGATAAAATAAAGCTTTCCTCAATAGTTGACGCTGTAATAATAACAACAAATGGCTTTTCTGTTATAAAGGATAAGGAAAAACTTGAAATAATACGTTTTTTTGCCCGAAATAAGGGTATAATTATTCTTACAGATTCCGATACCGCTGGCTTTAAAATCCGTAATTATTTAAAGGGTGCAATCAAAAACGGAAAAATAATAAATGTTTATGCTCCCGATATTTTCGGAAAGGAAAAGCGGAAAAAAGCTCCGTCAAAGGAGGGTAAGCTTGGTGTTGAAGGAATCAACGCTGATATTCTACTTGAGGCTTTTAAAAAGGCAGGAGTTTTGTCCGAGGAAAAAGAGCGGCAGGAGGATTTGGTTACAAAGCTTGACCTTTATGAATGCGGTCTTTCGGGCGGAGATAATTCCTCCGAGCTTCGCAAAAGATTGTTAAAGGAGCTTGATATGCCGCAGCTTATGACGACAAATTCAATGCTTGAGATTATTAATACAATGATGAGCAAAATTGAATTTTTGAATATAGTAAAAAAAATTAAAGCAGGAGATAGTTAAGGATGGTTTTTTCAAGTCTTGTATTTTTATTCTTTTTTTTACCAATAACCATGCTACTGTATTTTATTATCCCCGATAAGTTCAGAAATCCTCTGATACTTGCAACAGGCTTGCTTTTTTATGCCTGGGGTGAACCAAAATATATGGTTATTATGCTTATTTCAACAGCCATAGATTATACAGCAGGTCTGTTGATAAATAAATTCAATGATAATCGAAAAATGCAAACGATTTTCCTGCTTGTTTCGGTTGTTATGAATCTTGGATTGCTATCGGTGTTTAAGTATAGCTCATTTATTATTACATCTTTAAATTCGGCATTCGGGTTGAATATTCCCGATCCACAGCTTCCTTTACCGATAGGTATTTCGTTCTATACTTTCCAGAGTATGTCTTATACGATAGATCTTTATCTTAAAAAGATCAAGGTTCAGAAAAACTTCTTCAGCTTTGCGGCATATGTAACGCTTTTCCCACAAATTGTTGCAGGACCTATCGTAAGATATGAGGACGTTGCAAGAGAGATAGACTGCCGTACCATAAGCATTTCAAAGGTTAGTGAGGGCATAGGGAAATTCCTTAAGGGTCTTGCTAAAAAGGTTCTTCTTGCCAACAATATTGGTCTTGTATGGACGCAGGTCAAGGCTATGGATTATGGTGAGATTTCTGCCGCAACGGCTTGGCTTGGTATTCTAGCATTTACATTCCAAATATATTTCGACTTTTCGGGATATTCCGATATGGCAATGGGACTTGGAAAAATGCTCGGATTCAATTTTCCGAAAAACTTCGATCATCCATATCTTTCACGCAGTATAAGCGAATTCTGGAGAAGATGGCATATAACTCTCGGAAGCTGGTTCAGAGAGTATGTTTATATTCCACTCGGCGGCAATCGTAAAGGCTCTGCAAGAACCATAATAAACCTGCTCATAACATGGTCGCTTACAGGATTATGGCATGGTTCAAGCTGGAATTTTATGCTCTGGGGATTCTATTTTGGAGTATTGATTGTCATAGAAAGACTTGGCTTCGGAAAAATTCTTGAAAAGCTTCCAAAAGGTATAAGTATGCTCTATACCTTTGTAATGGTTATCTTCGGTTGGGTGCTTTTTGATACGAATACTCTTTCCGATGCATGGAGCTTTATTGGAGCAATGTTCGGTGCAAATGGTGTTCTTGGTGACAGTACAGCATTATATCTTCTTGCTTCAAACGTTGTTATATTTGTTGTATGTATATTCGCTTCAACGGATATTTTCACTAAGATTACCGATAAGCTTTCAAATACAAAGCCTGTTGCTCTGAAATCAGCGGCAATCATTGCACAGTTGCTTGTGCTAATAAATTGTACAGCGTATCTTGTTGACGCAAGCTATAATCCGTTCCTTTATTTCAGATTTTAAGAGGTGATTTCTATGAAAAAATTTGATAAAAAAACTGTAACGGATATAATATGCTGCGTTGTGTTCTTTGGCTTTTTTGTTGTATTCGCATTGATAACAGTTTTTAAACCTAAGGAAACCTTTTCAGAGCTTGAAAATAAATCGTTGCAGCGTAAACCGAAATTGAGCTGGAAAACATGGTTTGACAGAAGCTATACGGATGATTTAGAAAAATATATCGCCGATCATTTTTCGGGAAGAGTAAGCTGGCTTGAAATTAAATCGGAGGTGGAAGCACTTACTGGAAAAAAGGAAATAAACGGTATATATGTGCTTGATGACAGACTTATCGAGAAAATTTCCGAGCCTGATTATTCCGATGTTGATAAAAGCATAAAAGCAATAAACACATTTGCCAGTGAAAATGATATTCCTGTATATATGATGCTTGTTCCAACTTCGGCAGAATTTTATATGGACGAGCTTAAGGACTTTTATCCTCAGCTTGCTCAGCGTGATTTTATAGATTATGTTTATTCATCGCTTGAAATTCCGACTATTGACATTTATGATGTAATGAATGAACATAAAAATGATTATATTTATTACAGAACAGACCATCATTGGACTTCACTTGGAGCATATTATGCGTATGCTGCCGCCGCTGAAAAAATGGGCTATACTCCACATGAGCTTTCTGATTATACTCTTGAACACGCAAGCGACAGCTTTAAGGGAACATTTTATTCAAAGACATTGACAACAAGTGTTCCTGATGATACTATGGATTATTATTATCTTCCTGATGCTGATACTGCCGTTGTAGAGGTAACGGAGAGCTTTGGTTCAGAGCCTGTAATCAATAAAGGACTTTATTTCCGTGATTATCTCAATGTAAAGGATAAATATGCTTCTTTCCTTGGAACAAATACACCTATCGTAAAAATAAAAACAGGGAATGAGGGAAAGAAGCTCCTTATAATCAAGGATTCTTACGCACATTGTTATTCGCAGTTTCTTACAGAGGATTATTCGGAGATAACTTTGATAGATATGAGATATATACAGATTTCATATAAGAAAATTCTTGATATGTCGGAGTATGATGAAGCTTTATTTTTATATAACGTTTCGTCCTTTGCGAGCGATACAGATCTGAAAAAGCTTTTATATAATTGAATTTAAGAAAAAGACGCACAAAAAGCATAAGATTTGTGCGTCTTTCTTTTATGGGTTGTTAAAGTGGCTTTTTCCACTATGCCGCATAAAATGAAATATGCGGCGGAGAAATGGCTTTTTCAAAGTGATATTTATGTCGTTTTTGAGAACGATGTTTTTATCCGTAGAATTGCTTTGATTAAAAAATGCTGTTTAAAGTTGTATTTATTATAGATTAAAATGTACCGATAACCGAATAAAATGTTGAAAAATCATCAGACGAAAATGAAATATGATTTTTCTTTGCTGTTTTATCGGTTATTGGTATTTTTTTTAGCTTTTGACCTTGATTTTTTTGTAACAATGGTATATAATTTAAAGTGTATATTTGTATATTTGAGGTGTTTTTATTTTGAATACTATAGTTTCAGCTTCAATTTTAAGTGCAGATTTATGTAACCTCGGACGTGATATAAAGCGTGCTGAGGATGCAGGCTGTGATTACATACATTTTGATGTAATGGATGGTGTTTTCGTTAATAATATTAGCTATGGCATACCTGTTTTGAAATCTGTGTCAGATGTTGCTCAGGCTACGCTAGATGTTCATTTGATGATTGTTGAGCCTGAGAAGTATATACGTCAGTTTGCTGAATCAGGTGCTGATATTATTACCTTCCATTATGAATCAACCTCGGATTGCGGCAAGGTAATAGACCTTATCCATTCATTCGGAAAAAAAGCAGGAGTTTCCGTCAAGCCTGGTACACCTGTTTCAGTGCTTTATCCGTATCTTGATAGAATTGATATGATACTTGTTATGACTGTCGAACCAGGATTTGGAGGTCAGGGCTTTATATATGAAACGCTTGAAAAAATAAGCGAGCTTAAAGCTGAGCTTGATAAAAAGGGTTTGGATATCCCTATTCAGGTCGATGGTGGAATAAACGATAAAACAGCTCTGGAAGTTAAAAAATGCGGAGCGTCCGTTCTTGTTGCTGGATCATATCTGTTTAAAGCGGCAGATATGAAAAATGCTGTAGAGCTTTTGAGAGCTTGATTTCTGATGGAAAATAATAAAACAGGCTTTTCAAATTCACTCGATATGCTTATAGCATTATTGATACCGTCCGCAATTTCGGTTTATGCCTATGGTATTAGAGCGGCAGCTGTTATTATCGGCTCTGTTCTAATATGTGTTGTTACCGATTTGATTTGCTATAAATTAAGGGCTGTTTCCTCTTCAAAGGACGATATTTCAACTGTTGTTACAGGAATTGTAACTGCACTTATGATGTCTGCAGCAGTGCCGTATTATGCGGTAATTTTTGCGGATCTGTTTGCGATAATTCTTTGTAAGCATGCTTTCGGTGGAAATGGAAACGAAATTTTCAACGGTGCGGCGGCAGCATTTTTGTTTACATCCTTGTGTTTCCCAACGGAAATGCTGAGCTATCCTCGCTATGGAACGCAATTAAGTATTTCAGCAGATGTAATTTCAGATGCAACGCTTTTTCAGTCAATGTCAAAAAGTGTAATTCTCTCAGAAGGAGCGGTAAGCACTTCAATTGTTGAGCTGTTGATAGGTAAATTCAACGGTCCAATGGGAACAGGCTTTATTATTCTTTTTTTGATAAGTGCTGTTTTTCTTATGTTAAGGCGTTCTATATCTGCGATTGCCTTTTGTTCAGAATTTGCGGTTATTTCCGTTGGTACGTTTATCTGCTGTGATTATGATTTGAAATATACCTTGTCTGTGCTTTGCGGAGGTATGATAGTTTTCGGAATGATATTTCTTTCCTGTGATTACAGAACTATGCCGAGTACAAAGCTGTCAAGGTTTATATTTGGAATTATAACAGGCTTGTTGACCTTGATTTTCAGATTTTATTCAGAGGTTGAAAATCCTATAGTTTATGCAGTTGTAATTGCTGCACCGTTTGGCATAGAATTGGACAAAAAATTGTTATCCTTTAATAAAAATAAGAATGAAAGCAGACAAGATAAGAATGAACAGAAAAAATGATAATTCGTTAAGCTCCGTTATATACAATGCTATGGTAAGAAAAAACCATGCACTAGTTCTCGGAACTGCTATTGCACCTGTGATAGTTATTGCTAATACCTTTAAAAATGCGGCTATTTTAGCATTGACCTTTTCAATAATAACCTTTTTTACGGTTTTGCTGACATCGATAATTCCGCAAAGATTAGTGTATACAGTAAGGGTAATAATATATATTGCAATAGGTGCGTTGGTGTATGTTCCGACAGCGATAATAATTTCGGCGTTCTTTTCGCAAAGCATAGAGAATATGGGGATATATTTCTCATTGCTGATAATAAATTCATTTATTATTTTTTATTCTGATGAAGCATATCAGATTGAAAGCAAGGGTAGAATGTTTCTTGACCTTTTTTTTGGAATATTAGGCTATGACGCTGTTGTTCTTATATTCGGATTAGTAAGGGAAATATTCTCAACAGGTGAAATAAGCGGTAAGACGATTTCCTTGCCGATTATTTTCAGAGCTTTTGATTATCCGTTCGGAGGATTTATTCTGTTGGGTGTATTCTCTGCACTTTTAAGAGGCATACTTTTATTAATAAAGAAAATCAGCGGCTGATAATTTTGATAAAGCTTGTATAAAGGGAGGAGCGAAGGATATGTCAGAGCTTTTCAGACTTATATCTATGGCATTTGTTCTTGTATTTGCGGAAAATACCGTTTTTGCAAGGGCTATGGATACAACAACTCTTTTATCCGTTTCAAGAAACAGAAAAAATGTCTTTGGTTTCGGAGTTTGTACGCTTTATTTTTCGGTTGTTACAAGCTTTTTTGGATATTTTGCTGATAAATACCTTCTTAATACAGAATCAGAAAGCAAGCTGATATATCAGCCGTTTGTATATATTGCCTTGATTGCTATTGTGTATATTATTACACTTGTTATTTTATGGAGATTTTTTTATAGGTTATTCCTAAGATTAAAAAGATTCATTCATCTTTCGGCTATCAATTGTGCGATACTCGGAGCAATGTTTCTTAACGCAGAGAATTGCTCATATTTGAGAGAATATGTTTTCAGAGGTATAGGCGTAGGCATTGGTTTTGCTTTTGCCGTTTATGTTACAGCAATAGTCTATGACAGGCTTCATAATAAAGCTGTTCCGTATTGCTTTCGTGGATATCCCGTTACTTTGATTTATATCGGCATTTTAAGTATGGCGTTTTATGGACTTGCAGTTACTTCGATTAAGTATTAGAAAGGAAGAAGAAAATGTCTAAAAAGGGCAGAAAGGTTTACCGTACAAATTCATATGAAAAAAAGAAAAGACTGAAAAGGTTTTTTCAGATATTATTGGCTTTAATTGTTATAGCAGGGCTTGTTTTTGTCGGTTATAGCGTTGGAGAGCCTATCATTGAATATTTAAAAAACGAAAAACAGATTTCAGATGAATATGAGCAGCAGCCTTGGACTCCTGCGGAGACTACAGAAAATGTTACAACCGTTGCTGAAAAGGAAGAAAATACAGTTAATTCATCCACAGAACAATCGTCAGAAGCAGTTACCGAGGAAGTGACAATTTCAGATGGTCTTACAGCCTTTGTTTTCCCCGAGGACGCTCTTGCAAATCCTTCACAGCTTGCTGTCCTGGTTGAAAATGCAAAATCAGATGGATATAACGCTGTTTCCGTAACATTTAAAGCAAAGGGCGGAAAGATTTATTATAAAACAAAATCAACAATGGCTACTCTCGATGAAAATGCTGTTGTCGGTGTCATTCCGATTGAACAGGTCGTATCGATAATTAAAAACAGCGGCTTGAAAATGATAGGAGAAATCAATATTCTTGAAGATAATAACAGATACGGAGAATATCGTAAAGGTTCGTATCATATGCTTGACGGATCAACCTGGCTTGATTCAGCAGCTTCTTCAGGAGGAAAACCATGGCTTTCTCCTTTTGAAAATGATACTAAGGAATATGTAAAATTCCTCGTTGATGAAATAGCTAACGCAGGCTTTGATTATATTACAATAAGCGGATTGAAATTCCCAGATTTCTACACATCAGATTTAAATTATATAGGCGATTCTGTAAAATCGTCAGACAGATACAAGGCACTTGTTGAGCTTGTAGACATTGCGGAACAAGCTGCGGCTAATTATGGCACAAATGTTTTTATCAAGGTTGACGCTTCTGATGTTATTTACGATAAATGCGAATTTTTTAAAGCTAATACGATAAAGGATAAGACAGTTTTGATAAACTATGAACCTTCAAAAATAATCGACAGAGTGGTGTATAAAAATAACGAAATATCCTTTAATGAGCTTAATAGTGCTGTTAAATTCAAAACGGTTTTTGAAATAATAAATGATAAATGTGGAAATGAAGCTGTTATAATTCCGCTGATATCTGAAAATGGATTAGGTCATGCAGAATATGACGCTCTTGTTTCAGAGCTTATTAATGAAGGCTTTACTTCATATTCAGTTAAATAGTGCGTACTCAATAGTTGCCCTTCGGACAGTTATTGGCTGAAAATCCTGTTGCTTATTTGGGCAACAGGATTTTTGATGATAATATGCTGAGCTTGATAATAACTTGCTTTAAAAGGAGATCTTATGAAAAGGCTTGTAATAGGTATGACGGCACATGTCGATTCGGGAAAAACAACTCTTTCCGAAGCTTTGCTCTATTGTTCGGGAACAATTCGAAAGCTTGGTAGGGTTGATAAGCGTAACACGTTTCTTGATACACATATAATTGAAAAGGAACGTGGAATAACTGTTTTTTCAAAGCAGGCGGTTATGTCATATAATGGAAATGAGTATTATCTGCTTGATACACCAGGTCATACGGATTTTTCTGCAGAAACGGAAAGAACATTTAGCGTGCTTGATTATGCTATTCTTGTTATAAGCGGTATTGACAGTGTTCAAAGTCATACAGAAACGCTTTGGAAGCTTTTACGCAGTTATCATATACCGACTTTTATTTTTGTGAATAAAATGGATATATCTTCTCTTGATAAAAGCTATTTGCTTGCCGATATGCGAAAACGATTATCCCAGAATATAGTAGACTTTACAGCTTCCAAAGGTGAGATTTATGATAATCTCGCACTTTTGAGCGAAAATATGATGAATGAATTTCTTGAAAATGAAAATATTTCATATGATACTATTTCCAAGGAAATATCAGATGGTACAGTTTTTCCGTGCTTTTTTGGTTCGGCACTTAAGCTTGACGAGATTGATAATTTCTTGTCAGCAATAGATCTTTACACACGTTCACCGAATTATAAGGATGGTTTCGGAGCAAAGATTTATAAAATAACAACAGATGGAACAACACGTCTTACTCATATGAAAATCACAGGAGGTAGCATTAAAGTAAAAACAGCCTTCGGCGATGATGATAAAATTAACCAGATAAGAATTTATTCTGGCTTGAAGTATAATATAGTGGAAGAGGCTTTTGCAGGCTCTCTTTGTACCGTTACAGGTCTTTCAGCTACAGCGTCAGGTATGGGGCTGGGCTTTGAGAGTGACGTTCATTCACCCTTGCTTATGCCTGTGCTTTCTTATACCGTAATTCTTCCAAAGGAAACAGACGCTCACACAGCCCTTGGAATGCTTCGCAAGCTTGAAGAGGAAGATCCACAGCTTCATATATCATGGAATGAACAATTGAGAGAAATATACGTCCAGCTTATGGGTGAAATTCAGCTTGAGGTTCTGAAAAAGCTTGTAAATGATAGATTTGGCATTGATATTTCATTCGGTAGTGGAAGCATTGCATATAAAGAAACAATTGCTAAGCCAGTTGTTGGAATGGGACATTATGAGCCGCTCAGACATTATGCGGAGGTTCAGCTGCTTATGGAGCCTCTCGAACAGGGGAGTGGTCTTGTTTTTGAAACTGATTGCAGTGAGGATATACTTGCAGGAAACTGGCAAAGGCTTATTCTTACGCATTTGCAGGAAAAAACACATATTGGAGTCCTTACGGGTTCGCCGATAACGGATATGAAAATTACTCTTGTTATGGGTAAGGCTCATCTTAAGCATACAGAGGGAGGCGATTTCCGTCAGGCTACTTATCGTGCTGTAAGAATGGGACTTATGAGTACAAAAAGCATTCTTCTTGAACCATACTACAGCTTCAGACTTGAAATACCATCTGCAAGTATTGGCAGAGCCTTGAACGATCTGCAGCAAATGGGAGCGGATTTTTCTTTACCTGATATTATCAATGATACAGCGGTTGTTGAGGGTAGTGCCGCTGTAAGACTTATGAATGAATATCATCGTGATGTTGCAGGTTATACAGGTGGAAAGGGAAGACTTTTATGTACCGTAAAAGGATATTTCCCTTGTAAGGAAAGTGAAAAGGTTATTGAAGATAAAGGGTATTGTGCAGAAGCTGATACAGATAATCCTGCTGATAGTATTTTTTGCTCTCATGGTGCAGGTTATAACGTAAATTGGCGTGATGTTCCAGAGTATATCCATACAGAAAGCGGCATAAGCTTCGGAGATGAGGACAAAAAAAGCAATGAAACCTTTAATCAAAAAGTAAATAAAACGGCAACCGATGAAGAACTAATGGAGATTTTTGAGCGAACCTATGGGAAAATAAACCGTGAGCCAAGAGCCGCTGTAAGGCGTGTAGATAAGCCCGATTATTCTAAGTATAAAACTAAGCCGCTGCCTTCTGGACCAGGGTATCTGCTTGTAGACGGCTATAATATCATTTTTGCGTGGGATGAGCTAAAAAAGCTTGCAAATGACAGTCTTGATCTTGCAAGGGCGAGGCTGATCGATATAATGTGCAACTATCAGGCATATAAAAAATGCAGTCTTATACTTGTTTTTGACGCATATAAGGTTAAAGGAAATTATCGTGAGGTAGAAAAAATTGGAGGGATATCTGTCGTTTATACGAAAGAGGCAGAAACTGCGGATATGTACATAGAACGTGCCACACATGAGCTTGCCAAGGATCATAGGGTCAGGGTTGCAACATCTGATGGTGCGGAGCAGATAATCATTCTCGGCAGTGGAGCTTATAGAATTTCAGCTTCTGAATTTTTAGAGGAGGTGAAGATTGTTGAAAATGAGATAAGAAAGCTTGCAGAAAATCTTCCAAAGGTAAAAAACACGAAAAGAATCATAAACAAATCTGATGAGGTGAAAAATGAAAAATAAGTCTATTATTATTACAGGAGGAGCCGGTTTTATCGGCTCCCATTTTATACGGTATATTATGAAAAAATATCCGAATTATCGTGTTATCTGCGTTGACAAGCTGACATATGCTGGAAATATTGATTTTCTTAAAAAAGCAGAGAGAGAACCAGGCTTTAGATTTGTTAATGCCGATATATGCGATAAAAAAGCGATTTTCAGGCTTTTTGAAGAAGAAAACCCGAATATTGTAGTTAATTTTGCGGCAGAAAGTCATGTTGATAGGTCAATTAACGATCCGAGCGTATTTTTGCAAACGAATGTTATAGGAACTGCGGTGCTTCTTGATGCATGCAGGAAATATGGTATGGTTCGTTTTCATCAGATTTCGACTGATGAGGTTTACGGTGAATTGCCGCTTGAACGTTCGGATATGCTTTTTACAGAGGATATGAAGCTTTCCCCGAGCAGTCCATACAGTTGTTCAAAAGCGTCAGCGGATATGCTTGTGCTTTCCTATGCAAAAACCTATAGTTTACCTGTTACAATAAGCAGATGTTCAAATAATTATGGGGAGCGGCAATTCCCAGAAAAGTTAATACCTCTTATGGCAAATAAAGCAATGAGAAATGAACCAATGCCAATATATGGCGATGGGAAAAATGTGCGTGATTGGATATATGTTGAAGATCATTGCTCAGCAGTTGATATGATAATACATAATGGCAGGTTAGGTGAGATATACAATATCGGAGGAGGGAACGAGCTTTGCAATATTGATATTGTAAGGCATATTTTAAAGTATTTTGGCAGACAGGAGCAGCTTATTACCTTTGTTGAGGACAGATTGGGTCACGACAGGCGATATGCGGTTAATACTGATAAAATCAGAAATGAGCTTGACTGGCGGCCTAAAACTGATTTTGAATATGGTCTTAGAAAAACGCTTAAATGGTATAGTATAAATAGAAAGTAAGAGGTATATAATATGAAAAAACAGATAAGTGCATTGGAAATTTCCAAAAATGCGATTTCGAGAATTGTAAAACAGGGTGATATTTGCATTGACGCAACGGCAGGACGAGGCTTTGATACAGCTTTTCTATGCGATTTGGTTGGAGCCAGAGGAAAGGTTATAGCCTTTGATATACAGCAGAGTGCTATCAAAAGCACCTCGGAGTTGCTTTCGGAGAAGGGCTTGTCAGATCGAGCAGAGTTAATTCTCGGCAGTCATACGGATATTGATAAATATGCAGAGCCTGAAAGCGTTTCTTGCATAACATTTAATTTTGGTTGGTTACCAGGAGGAGATCATAATGTGCATACTGTAAAAAGCTCAAGCTTAGAGGCAGTAAAAAAATCACTTTCACTTATTAAAGATGGAGGTCTTATTTCTATGATTATTTATTATGGCAGGGAAAATGGTTTTGAAGAAAGAGATGCTTTGCTTCAATATGTTAAGTCGATAGACAGCACAAAATATACAGTTATTACGGTTGATTTTTCGAATAGAATCAATTGTTATCCTATACCTGTGTTTATCTATAAAGGATGAAATGGGCGTTTATGACTATGACGTGTATAATTAAAGGTCGAAAATGACGGTATAGCTTAAAAAAATAGCGGCTGTAGTCATATAAAGTGTATTAATGCTGTTTTATATGTTTTTATGAGATAATTTTTATAGAGATTAGTAGATTAAAGAATTCTGTTTTATTGAGATTTTGAGATTAGAGAAAATTCAAGGATTTTTATGATTGAAAAATAATTGAGAGAAGATAATTCATGTATATGGAGGTAAAAATTATGGCGCTTCGTATTCGAACTATGCGAGAGGATAAAGATCTCACGCAGAAAAATCTTGCCAATTATCTTGGTTGTACACAGCAGACGTATTCGAGGTACGAAACAGGAGAGCTTGAGCCTTCATTAACGGTTTTAATTAAGCTTGGTGTTTTTTATAATGCGAGTATCGATTATATAATTGGACTTACTGACGATAGACTCCAGAATTGGAGTACTGCTGCTCTTGAAAATAATAATGCATATGAACTTGAAAGAAAACGTGATATTGAACTTAGTATGCCTAAAGCTAAAAGGGGAAGAAAACCAAAGAATCCTGTTGATGATAAATAATAAAAAATGGCTGAATTGAATCATCAGCCATTTTTTTATTTAATGTCTGCTCAACAACCGAAAAAGTGCGTAGAAGCTTTGCTTCGGAGTACTTTTTCGGTTGTTGGGTGCAAGGCAGTTATTGAGTACATAAAAAAATCGCCGACCTGAAAGCCGACGATATTTTTTTATTCATTTTAGAATTCAAGCTTTTTTTCGAGATAAGCTGTAAGCTCTTCGATTTTTACACGTTCCTGTTCCATTGTGTCACGGTCACGAACGGTAACACAGCCATCCTTTTCAAGCGTGTCAAAGTCGTATGTGATGCAGAATGGAGTTCCAATCTCATCCTGACGACGGTAACGTTTACCGATTTGTCCAGCTTCATCATATTCAACATTGAACTTCTTGGAAAGCATGGAATAAACCTCCAAAGCAGGTTCTTTAAGCTTCTTTGTAAGAGGAAGAATGGCAGCCTTTACAGGTGCAAGGGCAGGGTGGAGGTGCATAACAGTTCTTACATCGCCCTCACCAATCGTTTCTTCATCATAAGCGTCGCAAACAATTGTAAGGAAAAGACGTTCAACACCAAGTGATGGCTCAATAACATATGGAATATACTTTGAATTATCATCAGGATCAAAATATTCAAGAGATTTTCCGCTTTCGTTCTGATGCTGAGTAAGGTCATAATCAGTTCTGTCAGCTATGCCCCAAAGCTCGCCCCAGCCGAACGGGAACTTATATTCAAAGTCAGTAGTTGCTTTAGAATAGAAGCAAAGCTCTTTGGGATCATGATCTCTCAAGCGGAGATTTTCTTCCTTGATTCCGAGACTAAGAAGCCAGTTTTTACAATGACTTCTCCAATAATCGAACCATTCAAGGTCTGTACCTGGTTTACAGAAGAATTCAAGCTCCATTTGTTCAAATTCGCGTACACGGAAAATAAAGTTACCAGGAGTAATCTCATTTCTGAAGGATTTACCTATCTGACCAACGCCGAAGGGAACTTTTTTTCTTGTTGTGCGCTGAATATTTGCAAAGTTTACAAAAATACCCTGTGCAGTTTCAGGACGAAGATAAATTTCGGATTTAGAATCTTCTGTAACACCCTGAAAAGTCTTGAACATAAGATTAAACTGACGGATATCGGTAAAATCCTGCTTGCCACAACTTGGGCATTTGATACCCTTTTCGTTGATATAATTAATAAGCTGTTCATTTGACCAGCCACCTGTATTTGTGCCGTCAAAATCCTCGATAAGCTTGTCTGCACGGTGACGTGTTTTGCAAGACTTACAGTCCATAAGAGGATCGGAAAAGCCGCCGAGGTGACCTGAAGCGACCCAAGTCTGAGGGTTCATAAGTATTGCTGAATCAAGTCCTACATTATATGGACTTTCCTGAACAAATTTTTTCCACCAAGCTTTTTTGATGTTATTTTTAAGTTCAACGCCGAGAGGGCCGTAATCCCAAGTATTTGCAAGTCCTCCATAAATTTCCGAACCCGGATATACAAAGCCTCTGCCTTTACAGAGAGCAACGATTTTGTCCATTGATTTTTCTGCCATTTCAATAAACCACCTTATCATAAATAATACTAATTCTATTATAGAACAAAAAGACAATATTGTCAAGAATTTTCCAAAAAAAATGAGCGGAATCGCAATGAAACCGCTCTTTTTATATTATGCTTTTTTTACTTTTTTGGAAGGACTTCTTTTTTCTTCAAGGTATGCCCAAAGCACGGGTGCAAGGCATACAGAGGAGTATGTGCCTGCGATCATTCCGATCATAACAGGGAGTGAGAATGAAATAATCGATGTTACACCATAAACTGCGGCAACTATTGTAACGGAAAGCATTGCAACAACTGTTGTAACAGATGTATTTATCGAACGTGTAAGGCTTTGATTTACACTCATATTCACGATTTCATTTCTTGACATCTTTTTACTATAAAGCTTGTTGTTTTCACGAATTCTGTCGTAGATAACGATTGTATTATTGATTGAATAACCGAGAATTGTAAGAACAACAGCCATAAAGTTTGCGTTTATGCTCATACCACAGACAATAAATGTTCCGTAGCAGATGATACAGTCGTGAAGAAGTGTACTTACAGCACAGATACCAGCAAGCCAACCGCCGATATGCTTGAAACGGACTGCAATATAAATGATAAGGACAATTGCTGAAAGAATTACAGCAACTATACACTTAAGGAAGAACTCACGTCCAGATGAAGCGGAAACATCTGATGATTCAATAAGCTCAACAGCATTTTCAGCGTATTTATCTGAAAGAGAATTGGTAAGCTCAAACTGCTTATCAGAAGAAATACTTTCAGTTGAAGTAAGGGAAAGCTGAATGTTACTTCTTCCGGAAGAAAAGTCAACTCCAGTTGTATACTGTACACCTGATATTCCAAGAATGCTCTTAGCGTCGTCTGCGAAATCATCACAATTAAGATCACCATCATAAACGTATGTTATAATGGTACCGCCCTTGAACTGGATATCCAGATCTGCACCGAAAATAAATGTTGAAATAATCGAGAAAACAACAAGTACAATAGATATTGTGAAGAAAAGCTTTCTCTTTGATATGAAGTCAAAGTTAAATTTATGCATTTTTCTTACCTCCATAAAGTACAGGATTTCTCATAGCTTTGAACTTTGAGAGGGAAGAGAGCATCAGCCTTGAACAGAATACACCAAAGAAAAGATTGAGAATTACACCAGAAAGAAGTGTAAATCCAAATGAATAAATAGTACCTGCTGTTGAAGGACCGAACATAAAGAATGCAAAGTGAAGAAGCTTAGAGAACGCACTGTCAGGAGTACCAAAAGCACCCATAAGAATTATAGCAACAAGCACCATTGTAACGTTACCATCGAGAATAGCGGTAAATGCGGTTTTGAAGCCTGATTCTATAGCACCGTCAAGCGTTTTTCCGTTATAAAGCTCTTCCTTAACTCGTTCCGAGGTGATAACGTTTGCGTCAACACCCATTCCGACTGCAAGGATAATACCTGCAATACCTGGTATTGTAAGGATAGAACCATTCATAAAGCCGAAATAACCCGATACGAATGCAAGCGTGCCAGCAACCTGTCCGATAAGTGCAATAACTGCAACAAAACCTGGCAGTCTGTAAATTGCAATCATATAAATTGCAATAAATGCAAATGCGATTATGCCTGCAACAACCATTGCTTCAAGAGCACCTGAACCAAGGCTTGGGGAAATCGTTGAGAAGCTCGCTGTAACAAGCTTGAAGGGGAGAGCGCCTGAGTTTATCTTGTCGGCAAGTGCTTTTGAGCTGTCTGCGTCAAAGCTACCACTGATCTGTGCCTGTCCATCAGTAATTACAGCACTTACTGTTGGAGCAGATATACAGGTATCATCCATCCAGATGGAAATAACACCCTGTTCCTGATAAAGCTTTGCGGTTGCTTCTGCAAATTTTTCCTTGCCTGAATCTGTAAGGTTAAGACTTACTATATATTCGCCTGCACTATCGCCGCTGTTATAATAAGCTCTGTAGGCTTCCTGAATATCAGAACCTACGAGTATTACATTATCAGCAGTAACACCTGTTGGTGCGCCAAGCTCGTCAACCTCATAGCCCTCTCTGAATGTAAGCTCAGCTGTTTCGCCAAGTTCCTTTACAGCAGCCTCCGGATCAAAGTCAGCCTCGCCTTCCTTCCAAGGGAATCTTACAATGATACGGCTGTTGTCGTAATCAATGTAGCATTCATAGTCGGTGATACCAAGGTTTACCATTCTCTGAACGATAACCTCCTTAGCCGCATCCATATTAGCGTCAGTAGCTTCTACATCCTCTGGTGGGGTAAAAGTAACGTCAACGCCGCCTTTGATGTCAATACCAAAGCGGATATTGTCAATACCCTTGATATACACCTTACTCATATCTCCGTAATATGTGCTGAAGCCGAAGAATACGGAAAGTGCAAAAAGCACGATCAACAGCAATATAACGAAGAAGACAGGTTTTTTTACCTTTCTCACGTTTTGACCTCCTATATTGTCGGAAATACTTGTCCGACACAAATTATCGTTTTATTATAACATTTTTTTGAATAATTGTCAATATTGTTTTTGCGATATAACATCAAATAGTGAAAAATCTTTGAGAAACGGAGAAAGCTTCATTTTTAGCAAGCTCAATATAGCCGCTTCTTTCAGGAGATATTTCAAGATTTGGAGCATTTACCTGTGCAGTCATAGGCTCGGGGCAGAAATAATTCTTGAAGCCTCTGTCATTCCATATTATCCAGAATTTATAGCCGTCATCTACCTCGTAACAAAGACGCTTGCCACTTTCGGTGTCTGTCATTACACAGCCATGAAAATCCTTTCCGTTAAGTTCAGTTGTCCCACCTGTATACATATCATTGCATATATCCGACAGTACAGGGCATTTTGTGCCGTTGACATATTCCTTATCGTAATTGTTAAGGTTAAGCTGTCTGCCGTTAGGAAGCCAGCGTTTTTTGTTAAATTGCAATTTTTTATCAGCAGGTATCTGTAAACGGATATTTTCAAGCTTACCATTATCAACGAATGGAGCATTTATAGTTGTATGCGTAGCAATTGATACAGGCATCATTTTATTATCCGAATTATTTGTAAGCTTAATAGTATGCTTCAAACCATCAGAGGAAAGTTCAATTGTTATTTCCACTGTAAATTTTATTGGGAAACAATTAAAGAAAAAGTCATTTTCATCATATGTATAGGTTGTTGTGACATATGAATGCTGACTGTCAAAGTGTAAATCCTTTACCTTATGAACCCTTTTATGGAGAAAGCCGTGAAGATGATTTTTAAACCTTTCCTCGTTTACGGGAAGGTTATAAACAGCATCAGAGGTTTTGATAACACCACCGTCAAAGCGGTTAGGTAAATAAAGCGTAGGCAACCCCCAAATTTCGGGAGCTTTCATAAATTCCGAAATCGTAAGCTCATCGGAATATCTGAAAATTTCCATATGCTTTTCTTCATCACGGAAACGAATAACATTTGAACCAAGAGAGGGGAGTACGATTGCGTGATATCTGCCGAACTTAAGCTCAACAGCCTCTACCCCTTTAAATTGAATTTTTTTTGCACTATATTCTGACATAAAAAAACACCCTTTCATTCTATGATTCATATACTCTTACTCTCAAAGGTATTCCCATACTCATCGAAAGAGCCTTTGCACGGCTGATATCCTCGGGAGATATGACATCAACGACTGTGAATACCGTCTGCGGCAGATATGCCTTGCAGTCTGAAGCAAAGGATAGCATTGCGTCAAAAGCGTCATCCCATTTAGGATTTGTTACCTCATTATATTTTTCCTTGCAGTATGAGTTAAGAGAAATAGACACGATATCAACTGCACCCTGCAAAAGCTTTGCAGTCGGTATTCCGTGAATTTTATCACCAAGACCGTTAGTATTGAGCCTTACGGTAACATTATAATTTGCTTTGACAAATTCACCGATAGCTATAACCTCATTGACACGCATCATCGGCTCGCCGTAGCCGCAGAATACAACCTCTTTATATTTAGTCATATCTGTTTTTTCAAAAGCCGCTTTAATTTCGTCAAGAGATGGTTCGTGTTCAAGCCAAAGGCTGTCGCTTCCATATGCACCGTCGCCGTTTTTCCTTATGCAAAAGGTGCAATTGCAAGGACATCTGTTGGTGATATTGATGTAAAGCTTACCTTCAACCTCGTAGAGAATATTCATTCTTTTTTTCATTATTAAATAACCTTATTTCTTATCAATTTTAAGAGAAATATCGAAAGCCTTAACCGAATGCGTCAAAGCTCCGACTGATACGATGTCAACACCTGTTGCGGCAACCTCTGCCATATTTTCAAGAGTAACGTTGCCCGATGCTTCAAGAACAGCCTTTCCGTCAGCTATTTCAACGCATTTTTTCATCTGCTCGCAGGTCATATTATCAAGCATAATAACGTCTGCGTTGCAGGAAAGAGCCTCACGAAGCTCGTCTTCATTTCTGACTTCGACTTCAATTTTTATCATATGACCGATTTTTGAACGGAGAGCTTCAACAGCCTTTGTGATGCTTCCGTAAGCGTCAATATGATTATCCTTGAGCATAGCCGCATCGGATAGGTTATATCTGTGATTTTTACCGCCTCCGACTGTTACAGCATACTTTTCAATTGCACGAAGTCCGGGGAGAGTTTTTCTTGTTTCTGTAACGTGTGCATTAGTTCCCTTGCAGCATTCAGCGTATTTAGCTGTTTCACTTGCAATTCCAGACATATGCTGGAGGATATTGAGAGCAGTTCGTTCAGCTTTGAGTATAGCCTTGGTTTTTCCTGTAACAACGGCAATAACATCGCCCTTGTTAACCTTGCCGCCGTCCTTTATATTAATCTGAACGCTAATATCCTTGTCAAGTATTTCAAAAACACGGATAGCGATATCAATTCCGCAGAGAACACCACTTGCTTTTGCAACGAAGTGAGCGGTTGAAACATCCTCATCGTCAAGAAGATAGTCAGTTGCAACGTCAACGTAGTTTATATCCTCACGCAATGCACGTTCTATGATTTCATCTGTAATAAATTGTGGTAAATTCATTTATTAATACTCCTTTTTACGGTAAAATCGGTTTATTTTCAATGTTTTTGAAATTTCTGTGTCCGAACTGTTTAACGTTAAATCAACTAAGTAACAAAAAATGCTGTTAAAACTCATCAACAACGCTGAGAGCCTTGCAGATACTGTCTTGGATAAGCAGATCAGCTTCATTATCCTTTGGAGTTGGTGTTTTATTTATCAGCACGAGCCTGTTTCCTTTATAATAGTCAATAAGTCCGCTTGCAGGGTATACCGTCAGTGATGTTCCGCCGATAATAAGCATATCAGCTTCTGAAATAGCTTTTACAGCACCATCAACTGTTTGCTGGTTAAGACCTTCTTCATAAAGAACAACATCAGGCTTGACAAGACCGCCGCACTTGATACAAGGTGGAGGACCATCAACGCTTTTTATGTATTCCGCAGGGTGATTTTCGCCGCATCTAAGACAATAATTTCTATGTACAGATCCGTGAAGCTCATAAACGGTTTTGCTTCCTGCTTTATAATGCAATCCGTCAATATTCTGTGTTACAACAGCTGTAAGCTTGCCCATCTGTTCGAGCTTTGCAAGAGCGTAATGGGCAGAATTAGGCTGTGCATCAAGGCAAAGCATTTTCTCACGGTAAAATTCATAAAAATCCGCAAGATGATTAACATAAAATGATCTGCTCAGGATAGTTTCGGGCGGATATTTATATTTTTGATTATAAAGTCCGTCAACACTGCGGAAATCTGGTATACCGCTTTCAGTGGAAACACCTGCTCCGCCGAAAAAAACGATTTTTTCTGCTTCTTCTATCCATTTTTTGAATTGTAAAAGCTTTTTGTCCATATTATCCTCTTTTCGTCACAGTCATATCTTTTCGTAGGTGCAGAAATGATATTTCAGTCCTTCATATTCATACTCATCAGAGGCTTGTGTTAATTTCCATTCATCTGATTTATCAAGATCGGGAAAGAAAACTTCAGCATTGGCATTTGAGCTGATCTTTGTTATAAGTGCTTTTTTGCAATAGGGGAGAAGCTGCCTATATATTTCACCGCCGCCAACAACAAATATTTCTTCTTTATTTTCAGCAAGCTTTGCCACTTCGTTTACGCTGTTTACTGTTATTGCATTTTCAACCTTATAATTTGGATCTTTTGTAAGAATTATATTTGTTCTATCCTTAAAAGGCTTACTGTTCGGCAGAGATTCAAGCGTTTTCCTGCCCATTATTACTGTATGACCAAGTGTAGTTTTTCTGAAAAACTTCATATCCTCAGGAATATGGAAAAGGAGATCGCCATTTTTGCCAATTCCGAAATCAGCATCAACAGCGGCTATTGCCGTAAGCATATATATCAGTCCTTTCGCATTAAATTGCGACCTCTATTTTAAAATCACCCTCATGGTATTTATAATTTTTAAGTGAGAAGCTTTCGGGCGAAAATTTATAGAAATCATTTATAGATGTATCAATTGTAAATTCAGGTGCGTCAAAGGGTTCGTTCTTGATTATTTCCTTTATAATAGGTATATGCCTGTCATAGATATGAGCATTCGCTATGACGTGAACAAGCTCTCCGACCTTAAGACCGCTGACCTGTGCGAGCATATGAACCAAAACTGCGTATTGGCAGACATTCCAGTTATTGGCGGTAAGCATATCCTGTGAGCGCTGATTAAGAAGAGCATTCAGCTTGCCGTCAGAAACATTAAAGGTTAAGCTGTAAGCACACGGATAAAGACCCATTTCCGAAAGATCGTGATGATTGTAAAGGTTCGTTATAATACGTCTGCTTGCAGGATTATTTTTTAAATCGAAAAGAACTCTGTCAACCTGATCAAAATCACCTTCGGGATAATGATGCTTTACACCGAGCTGATAGCCGTAAGCCTTTCCGATAGAGCCATTTTCATCCGCCCAGCTATCCCATATATGAGAATCAAGCTCGGAAATATTATTGGATTTTTTTTGCCATATCCACAATAGCTCCTTTACAGCCGTTTTAAGATATGTTCTACGCAGAGTAATAATTGGAAATTCCTTAGAAAGATCATATCTGTTGACGATGCAGAAGCGGCTTATGGTATGTGCAGGTGTACCGTCCTCCCATTTGGGGCGAACCTTCATATCTGTATCCATAACACCGTTTTCGAGTATATTATTAACATTATTTATAAAAATACTATCTGCAAGGCTCATATAAATCTCCCTTAAAAATTTGTTCATTTAATATTATAACACATTGAATTGCAAAAATCAATAGCAAATATTCAATATAAAGGCAAAAAGCTGTTTATTTATAGTTTTTTCAGCTTTGCGAAGTTCTGCATTATCTTTTTTGTGCCGACCTTATCAAAAGCAATTTCAAGCATAGCGTCATTACTCATCTTTTTTATCGAAAGGATAGTGCCTTCACCGAAAACGTTATGATATACCTGCTCGCCAACGCTATAATCGTCGGTGTTGTTTTTCTTTGCTTTTTTTAGCTGTTGATTCACAATCTGGCTTTTAAGATCATAGGCAGGCTCTGTTGAAACAAAACCGTTTTTATCATTGTCACTGATTCGTTCATTTGAATTTAAATCTATCCTTTCGATATATTCGGCAGGAATTTCCTTTATAAAGCGTGAAATCTGGTTCATCATCGTTGAGCCGTAAAGCATTCTTCGGATGGTATGAGAAACATAAAGCTTACGCTTTGCACGAGTTATGGCAACATATGCAAGTCTGCGTTCTTCTTCAAGATCTTCCAGTGTATCGTAGCTTCGTCTGCTTGGGAATATTCCTTCTTCTGCTCCGACAATGAAAACAGTATCAAATTCAAGTCCCTTAGCGGAGTGTATAGTCATAAGACTTACGGCTTCCGTTGAGTTGTCCATTCTATCAGCGTCTGTAAAAAGAGAAATTTCTTCTAGAAACTCAGAAAGCGATGGCTTTTCATCATCATTTTTGCTGTCAATATAAGTCATTATATTGGATTTAAGCTCGGATATATTTTCAAGTCTGCCTATACCTTCATCACCGAGTGATTTCATATATGTTTCATAGCCTGTTATGTTAAGTATTTCGTCAATAAGTTCTTCAAGCGGCTGACTTTCAGCAAATTCCGTTAGATGAACGAACATAGCCGCAGCTTTTTTTAGTGCCGCTGATTTTTTTCCAAGCATAGGATAGCTGTCAACATTCTGCATAATCTCGATTGGAGAAACTCCCAGGTCGCCTGATATCTGTTCAATCATAAGAACGGTTGAATCGCCGATACTTCTTTTTGGTTCATTGATAATACGTTTGAAACGCAGCATATCCATAGGATTGTTTATCACAGAAAGATACGCAACCATATCCCTGATTTCCTTACGATCATAGAAACGCTGACCGCCGATAACACGATAGGGGATAGCTTTTAATGTAAACTCTCGTTCAAGTGCGTTTGATTGTGCATTTGTGCGGTATAGAATTGCATAGTCGCTGTAGCTTTTTCCGTCATAATTGCCATTTTTAATAGTATCGGCAACAAATCCAGCTTCCTTATGTTCATCGGAGGCTTTAAAAAGCGTCAAAGGCTCGCCCTTGCCCATATCAGTCCAAAGTCGTTTTTCGTTTCTCTGGGAGTTATTGGCAATAACAGCATTTGCCGCATCGAGAATATTCTGCGTTGAGCGATAATTTTGTTCAAGACGAATTGCAACTGCTCCGTCAAACTGTTTTTCAAAATCAAGGATATTCCTGATCGTTGCACCTCTGAATTTGTATATTGACTGGTCGTCATCTCCGACAACACAGATATTACCGTGCTTTTGTGACAGCAGAGTAACAAGCTTAAGCTGTGCAAGGTTAGTGTCCTGATACTCGTCTACCATTATGTAGCGATAGCGGTTGCTATAATGATCGAGAACATCGTCATTTTCGCTGAAAAGCTGAACCGTCAGCATAATTATATCATCGAAATCAACAGCATTCGCCATTTTCAGACGTTTCTGATATTCCTTGTAAAGTCGTGAAACTCCAAGCTTGAAATAATCATTTGATGCATTTTCAGAGTATATTTCAGGTGTAATAAGATTATCCTTTGCGTGCGATATCATCGAAATTACAGCTTTGGGATTAAAGGTTTTATCCGATATATCAATACTTTCATAGCAGGATTTAAGCAAACGCAGGCTGTCATCACTGTCATAAATTGTGAAATCTGAATTGTAGCCTAACCTTGCAATTTCACGACGCAATATTCTTACGCAAACCGAGTGAAATGTTGCCGCAGTGATGTTATCAGCTTGTTCACCAAGCATTGAGGAAAGTCTTTCCTTTAATTCTCCTGCGGCTTTATTTGTAAAGGTGATAGCCATTATTTTCCAGGGGTCAACAGTATTAACGGCAGTAATTTCCTTAAGACGGTTGACAGTTATCTCATCACGCTCGCCGTTATAGCTTTCAAGGAATGCAACATCATCATCGTTTACGAAAGGGGGGATATTTTCATCAGAATAAGCCGTTCCGAAGTTCACCATATTTGCGATACGGTTTACAAGCACAGAAGTTTTTCCGCTTCCCGCACCTGCAAGAATGAGAACAGCACCCTCTGTTGTAAAAACAGCTTTTTTCTGCATATCATTGAGCTTATCAAAATATTTATTCAATGCGTTTTTCTTTGCTTTCAAAAAATCTTCCTTAACTGACATAATTTCCTCCGAATAGTACAAAAATCAATAACTTATATTATATCATATTCCATTCATAAACGGAAGTAATTACAAGTTATTTTTACATATTGATAATATTTTAAAAACACTTGGTTAAACATAAAAAACACAGCCTGCGAATAAACAGACTGTGTTAAAAAATTGATTTAAGCTTTATTTATAAAGAGCCCCATAGGTTTCGCAAGCCTTGAAATCAGCACTTTCTTTATTTTCAGTGCCGAATGAAGACCAAGCGTGAGGACGGTAGATATCCTCCTCGGGAACGTTATGCATCGCAACAGGTATACGAAGCATTGATGCAAGCGTAATGAGATCCTTTCCGATATGACCTGCGGCAAATGCACCGTGATTTGCACCCCAGTTTGCCATTACCGAATAAACGTCCTTGAAAGCTGTTTTTTCAGGCACAAGATTAGGTACGAACCATGTTGTAGGCCATGTTTTATCTGTACGTTCATCAAGCGGCTTGTGAATTTCATCGGGTAGAACCACTGTATAACCCTCTGCAAGCTGAAGAACAGGACCAACTCCGTCAACAATATTAACTCTTATCATTGTTACAGGCATTTCATGCTGTGTACGGAAATGTGACGAGAATCCGCCGCCTCTGAAATATCCGAGGTTTGCGGGGCACCAATCGACCTTGCTGAGAATTGCGTCAATGTCAGTATCTGTCATATCCCACCATTTTTTCATAAGGTTAGTGCCGTTTTCGTCCTTTGCCATACCTGTTCCGTCAAGTGCCGCCGCACCTGAATTGATAAGATGTATAAATCCGTTTGCGGCTCTGCCCGTTGGCTTTTTGCCTGTCACACGTTCAACAGCTTCGGGACTCCAGTATGTACGAACGTCTGCGAAAACAGAAGCCGCACCTGTAAGAAGTGTACCGAAAAGCATAGCAGTACCGTTAAGTCCATCATTTTCGGTTGCAAATGTGAGAGGCTGTTTCTTTCCGTTCCAATCAAATGTAGTATTGAGTAAGGATTCGCAGAAATCGGCGTTTGGAAGCCAGTCTGTCCATTGACGCTGACCTTGAAAGCCGCCCATAACAGCATTTCTGCCGTTAGCCTCTTCTTTCCAGCCCATTTCACGCAGTTTTTCGTTACCAAGCATTATATCACGCACAATAAGCGTCATTTTTACAGTAAATTCCCACTGTTCTTCGTGTGACATAACCTTTTTGTTTCCTGGATTGATTTCGGTATTGATATCCATACCCTCTGGGCAGTGAGCCTTTGTCCAGGCAAGAGCCTTTTCATATTCATCGTGATCATAAATTTCGAGATGTATTCTGCGGAGAATTTCCGTCATATCAACCCATTCAGGGCGAAGTCCGAGGTAATTCTGCATAAACATAGCGTCACAGTAAGAGCCTGCAATGCCCATTGCAACACCGCCGATATTGACATAAGCCTTTGTTTTCATCCAGCCGACAGCAACGGCACAGCGTGCAAAGCGAAGTATTTTCTCTGAAACATCATCTGGGATAGAAGTATCGTCAGCGTCCTGAACATCGTGACCGTAAATAGAAAATGCAGGAAGTCCTCTTTGTGCATGAGCAGACATTGCCGCCGCAAGATATACCGCACCCGGACGTTCCGTGCCGTTAAATCCCCATACAGCTTTAATAGTAGTTGGGTTAAGGTCTATTGTTTCAGTAACGTAGCACCAGCAGGGGGTAACAGAAAGAGTTGCACAGATATTTTGTGTTGAGAAAAATTCTTCAGCTCTTGCAGCTTCTGCACCGCCTCCGATTGTGAATGGTGTGATGACGCATTCAACAGGAGTTCCGTCAGGATATTTGCAATTTTCCTCAATAAGCTTTTTTGCAGAGTTCGCCATATTCATAGTCTGAACCTCAAGAGATTCTCTGACTCCGAACTGTCTGCCGTCGATAATTGGTCTTATTCCTATTCTTGGGTACATAAAAATTCTCCTTTTCAGCTGATAATTTTGCGATATTTCTGATATGCGTTCTCCCATTCGCTGATATTTTCGGGAGCATAATTAATTATTTTATCTGAATTTGCTATAATTTTTCTTGCGGCAATTATATCCTTTATGTCACCCGAAGCGATGAGCTGTAAGGCTATATTTCCATAGGCTGTTGCTTCAATAGGACCTGCCGCAACCTCGCAACCGCAGGAATTTGCAGTCATCTGACATAGCATTCTGTCCTTTGTTCCTCCGCCGACAAGATGTATTTTTTTATAGCATTTTTTAGTGCATTCTTTTATTTCATCGAAAGCAAGACGGTATTTCAAAGCTAAGCTCTCGTAAATACACCGCATTATCTCTCCGATTGTTTCAGGTACAAACTGACCTGTTCTGCGGCAATAATCACGCACACGCTGAGGAATATTTCCCTCGGGAACGAATTCAGGTGAATCGGGATCAATAAAGCATTTGAACGGCTCAGCATCAAGTGCGGATTTTTCAAGCTCGGCGAAGGAATATTCATTGCCGTCACGTTTAAACTGCCGTCTTGATTCCTGAATTAACCATAAGCCGATGATATTTTTGAGGAAGGTTGTTTTTTTACCGTAGCCGACCTCATTTGTGATATTAAGTCTTGAAGACGCTTCGGTTAAAACAGGGGAGTTATTTTCCGTTCCGAAAAGCGACCATGTTCCGCAGGAAATAAAGATGAAATCATCATCCTCGCTAGGTGTTGCCGCCGCCGCACATTGAGTATCATGACCGCATACTGAAATAACATTCGCTTTAGGAATACCAAGCTCTGTACATATATCGTCTGATAATTCTCCGAGTAAGGTAGCAGGCTGTTTTATATCGGGTAATATATCCCTCGGAAGTCCGAGCGAGAAAATTATTTCTTCGGACCAGCAATATTGCTTAGCGTCAAGAAGCTGTGTTGTTGAGGCTATCGAAAGCTCTGCACCTTTTTGCCCCGTAAGCATATAACCGAATAAATCTGGCATCAGAAGCATAGTCTTGGCATTTTTTAGCAATTGAGGACGTTTTAATTTCAGAGAAAGAAGCTGAAAAACCGTGTTAATATCCATAAGCTGGATACCTGTTACATTGTAAAATTTTTCCTTACTGATTATTTTCAAAGCTTCTTCGGGAATACCATTTGTTCTGCTGTCACGATAATGTATCGGCATTTCCAAAAGATGACCGTCCTCACCGATAAGTCCAAAATCCACGCCCCAAGTGTCAATTGCAAGACTGTCAAAGCCACCGCTTTTGTTAGCTTTAATAAGACCTTGCTTTACCTCGTGAAAAAGCCTTGGAAAATCCCAATAAAGAGTGTCATTCATTCTCACGGGTGTATTTTCAAACCGATGCACCTCTTCAAGCTTTATAGAATTACCATCAAAACGTCCGATTATTGCTCTTCCGCTCGAAGCTCCGAAATCAAAGGCAAGTACACGTTTTTCGCTCATTTTACAACACCCTTTTTAAGGATAATATTGGCGTAAATGGCTTCCTCGCCTGTGGCAACAACAGCATATGCTTTTTTAGCTCTCTCATAAAATGCAAAGCGTTCTATCATTTCTATTTTACAGTTTTCAGGTTCATATTTATTGATTATTTCTTTGTAATCTTCCCATATTGTCGGAACAACTGGATCTCCTTTTACTACCTCCATAAGCATAACAGGCTTCTCTGTGTAGGTATCAAGCGGAAAAAACTGCATTATAGCGTCAAGAAGCTCGGCAGCATCATGTCCATCACAGCGTACAACACGTTTTCCAAAGGTTTCGGCAGGGAAGTTGCCGTCTGCAATAACTATTTCATCACCATGTCCCATTTCCATAAGCGTTTTTATAAGTTCGGGTGATAGTATTTTAGGAATATTTTTGAGCATTTGCGTCCTCCTATGTATCAATTATCCAATCAATTCACAAAACAGGATTTCCGCAGAAAATGTCTACGGAAATCCTGCCTGAAATAATTACATTAATGACTTATAAAGCTCTGTGATCTCTTCAACAGATGTATCTCTTGGGTTGCCCGGACGGCATGCGTCATCATATGCAGACTGTGCAAGGAAAGGAATATCGGATTCCTTAACAATATCCTTAAGGTCAGCAGGAATTCCAACGTCCTTTGAAAGCTGTTTAACAGCGTCAATTGCGGCTTTTCTGTATTCCTCCTGTGACATATCGTCAACGCCCTTTACACCCATTGCTCTTGCAATTTCACGATATTTTTCACCTGTTGCGGGAGCATTATATTCCATAACAGTCGGGAGAATGATTGCATTTGCAACACCGTGAGGTGTATCATAAAGCGCACCGAGAGGGTGAGCCATAGAGTGAACGATACCAAGACCAACATTTGAGAAGCCCATACCTGCAACATACTGACCGAGAGCCATATCTGTTCTTCCCTCGGGAGTGTTATCAACAGCAGCTCTTAAGCTTCTTGAAATGATCTCAATTGCTTTGAGGTGGAACATATCGGAAAGCTCCCATGCACCCTTTGTTATGTAACCCTCGATAGCGTGTGTAAGTGCATCCATACCAGTTGCCGCAGTAAGGCTCTTAGGCATAGATGACATCATATCGGGATCTACAAATGCAACAACAGGAATATCATGTGGGTCAACGCAAACCATCTTACGGTTCTTTGAAGCGTCAGTGATTACATAGTTGATAGTAACCTCTGCCGCAGTGCCAGCTGTTGTCGGAACTGCGAGGATAGGAACGGATTTATTCTTTGTATCAGCAACACCTTCAAGGCTTACAACATCGGCAAATTCTGGGTTAGCGATGATAATTCCGATAGCCTTGGCAGTATCCATTGAAGAACCGCCGCCGATTGCTACAAGGTAATCAGCCTCGGCAGCCTTGAAAGCGGCAACACCTGACTGAACATTTTCAATTGTCGGATTTGCCTTTATCTCGGAATATATTGTATAAGCAAGACCTGCGTTATCAAGAACATCTGTAACCTTTTTTGTTACGCCGAATTTGATAAGGTCGGGGTCTGAGCATACCAAAGCCTTTTTAAAGCCTCTGCCCTTAGCCTCATCTGCGATTGCCGAAATAGCACCTGAACCATGATATGAGGTTTCGTTTAGAATAAATCTGTTTGCCATAATAAATACACTCCTTTTTTATTTATCTCCATATGGATATTTCTTATATCCTGGATGACGTCCTGTTACTTTATACTGTGAACGCATTGAACAAAGTCTGTCGATGTTTTCCCTTGAAATTTCCTTTTCTCCACCGAGAAGATGAGCTGTAAGGGAAATTTTAGCAAAAAGCTCAAGCGTTTCCATTCTGTAATAAGCGGTTATAAGGTCTGCACCAACTGTTAAAGCACCGTGATTCTGCAGAAGCATAACATCATGCTCTTCAAGATATGGTGTTATTGCCTCGGGAACTTCATATGTAGACGGTGTTCCGTAGGGAGTTACGGGAACAGAGCCTATAGCTATGATGGATTCAATCATAGTATATCCGTCAAGAGCCTTGTTAGCAACGGCATATCCTGTCGCCGTGGGAGGGTGTGCGTGAAGCACAGAACCTACATCGTCACGAACCTCATAGCAACGCAGGTGCATTTTTATCTCTGAGGACGGGCGATAACCGTTGTTTTCTTCTAAAAGCTCCCCTTTGGAGTTGATTTTTACTATTTTATCGGGAGTTATGAAGCATTTGCTGATACCTGTTGGTGTAGCAAGAAAGGTATCATTGTCGATTTTGACCGAAAGGTTGCCATCATTTGCAGCGACCCAGCCAAGCTGCCACATTTTATGGCAAATATCGACCATTTGCTCCCTTATTTCCTGTTCATTCATTGGAATAGACCTCGCTTTGCAACTTATTTTAGATATATTATACAACATTTTTTGTAGTTTGTCCATTAAAATATCTAAATTAACTAAAAAATCTTTTGATACATTTTTGTGCATTTTAAACAAAAAACGCTTAACGATCATTCTGCCGTTAAGCGTTTTTTTTAGTATACAAATCAACCAAGCTCAAGCATTTTATCAATACAGCCGCCTGCACGTTTTATCTGCTCGTCCGTCATTTTTATTTCAAGACCTCCGTTACCTGTAAGGCAATTAAGGACATCAATAAGAGTTGTTGACTTCATATTTGAGCAGATAAGATGCTTTGAAAGGGGATAGAAGCGTTTATCAGTACAGACATACTGGAGATGTTCTGCAATGGATATTTCAGTTCCGATTATAAATTCCTTAGCGTTGGATTTTTTGGCAAAATCAACGATTCCTGATGTTGAACCTATGTAATCAGCGTGCTTGCAGACATTTGGCTGACATTCGGGGTGAACAAGCAGGAGAGCGATTGGGTGCTTTTCCTTTGCTTCAAGCACTGACTTTTCAGAAACAGCCGCATGAACAGGACAACCACCCTGAATAAGCTTGAAATTCTTTTCAGGTAACTGATCTCTGACAAAAGCACCTAGGTTACAGTCGGGGATAAACAGTATATTTTTTGAATCAAGCTTTTTGCATATTTCTACAGCAGAGCTTGATGTTACGCATACATCAGCGTGTTCCTTAAGCTCTGCGGTTGTGTTTATGTATGCAACTACGGTGTAATCGGGGTACATTTTTTTCAG
>CAYOAV010000002.1:61558-91532 GCA_964402055.1 uncultured Ruminococcus sp.
CTGCGGTTGTGTTTATGTATGCAACTACGGTGTAATCGGGGTACATTTTTTTCAGTTCTACAAGCTCCTCGGCGGAAATTTGTTCCGCCATTGGGCAGCCTGCGTCAGGGCAAGAGAGTATTACCTTTTTATTTGGCGAGAGGATTTTACAGGTTTCAGCCATAAAATGAACTCCACACATAATAAGCGTATCGTTTTTATCCTCTGCGGCAAGCTGTGAAAGCTTAAATGAATCACCTGTATAATCGGCAATTTCCTGTATTTCCTCCGCTTCATAGCTGTGAGCAAGAATTGTTACGCATTTTTCTTTTTTTAAACGCAGAATTTCCTGCTGTATATCCTTTATCATAGGTTACTCCTTTTTATTACTATCTGATTTTGTTATGGTTTTATTTTTTTTGAAAAGCTGGGAAATTGGTTTACGCATTATACCACCTTTGCCAGAGTTGATCTCATCCTCGCTGTAATAGTCTGCCGTGTTTGTTGATAGTCCTTTCCTTGAAAGGAGGAAATTAACAAAATCACGAACGAGTGAGTAAATAACAGCGAAAATCGGAACGCCAAGGATCATTCCTGCAAATCCGAAAAGTCCACCGCCGACAAAAATTGCAAACATAACCCAGAATGGAGAAAGCCCTGTTGAATCGCCGAGTATCATAGGTCCAAGTATATTTCCGTCAAATTGCTGAAGTATGAAAATGAAAATTACAAACGGAATAACCTGCTTCGGAGCGGCTACAAGTAACAGCAATGCGCTTGGAATAGCTCCTATGAACGGACCGAAAAACGGAATGATATTTGTAACACCGACAACAATGCTGATAAGTGCAACAAAGTCCATTTTCATTATTGACATACATATAAATGTAAGTATTCCGATTATGGTTGAGTCAATAATTTTTCCTGAAAGAAAGCCGCTAAGCATTTTATTTGTGCGAGAAGCAACACTATAAACAGCATTTTTTCCGTTTTCAGGGAAAATTGCCGCAACAGATTTACGCATTTGAGCAATAAATTTTTCTTTGCTGAAGAGAAGATAGATCGCAACGATAAATCCAATAACAAAATCCTTTATTCCGACAATAAATCCTAAAGCTCCGTCCTTAAGCTTAATTGCAAAATCGCCGAGCTTAGGTACTATACTATTAAAAAATTCAGTCAATTTAGGCTGTATATCATTGAAAATATCCTGTACATATTTATAAATATCAGGATAATCCTCAACAAATTTGATAATAGTTGCTTCAAGGTTGCTGATATATGAATTCATATTCCGTGCAAGACCGATAACGCTTTCAACAACCTGTGGAAGAAGAACAGCTACTATTGCAAAAAGCACAGCAACAAGGCTTAACATACCGAAGATAACGCTTAATGTTCTAACAAGCTTACGTCTTGGCTTTTTGGTTTCCAACCAGCCACTGAAAACGTGTTCAAACGCTTTCATAAGCGGATTTACAAGATATGCAATAACTATTCCCCATGTAACAGGTGCAATAACTCTTGCAAATTCAGAAAGTACTCCGTTTATAACCGCACTTTTCTGAACGATCACTACCAGAAGCAAGCAAATTGCAAACGTTATAACTGTATAAAAAGAAATTGTGGTGTATTTTTTATTGAATTCTATTTTCATAATATACAACCTCTGTTTTTATATAAATTTCCTCTACATTATACCACTTTTTTCACCATTTGTAAAGTTTTTTTGATGATAAAACTAAAAGAAAAGTGTCCAGAACCTAAAACGGCTTCAATTTAGAGGTGAGGGACATCTTGCCTAAGTTATATTTTTTATATGTGAAGCAAATTTCATTAAAAAACGTTAAAAATCTCTTGTGTTTTTCTTTTAAATATGGTATAATGAATCTGTTTAGTCGTTTGTTTGAAGGTTGGAGAGTGTATATGAGTTCAATTTTATCGGGAAGACGGCTTTCTTTTCTGGTACGTCTTATTGTTTTAATGGTTGCATTTCCCGTTCACGAGTCAGCACATGGTCTTGTTGCATATTGGCTCGGCGATGATACAGCTAAAAAGCAGGGCAGAATAAGCCTTAATCCTGCCAAGCATATCAGCCTTTGGGGAGCATTATGTATGCTTTTTATCGGAGTTGGTGCGGCTAAGCCTGTGCCGATCGACGCAAGAAAATTCAAAAATCCGAAGGTCGGAATGGCTGTTTCTTCTCTTGCAGGACCTGTTTCCAATCTTATATTGGCGTATCTTTCGATGATTCTTTTCCGTGCATTGTATATAGTCGAGCTTGTGAAGGGTTCAAATACATTCCTGAGTGCTGCCCAGTACATTTTTCAATATGGTGCTGTGCTTAACATCGGGCTTGCCGTATTTAATCTTTTGCCTATACCTCCACTTGACGGTTCAAGAATACTTACGATTTTTCTTCCGCAGGATAAATATTTCGGCATAATGAAATATGAACGTTACATTTTGGGTGTACTTTTTATAGTTGTATTCCTTGGCTTGCTTGATAAACCTCTCGCTTTTTTACAGAACGGCACAATTGATATTCTCTGGAGGCTTACAGACTGGGTTGATATCGTAGCATGTTTCTTTTTTAAAAATAATATCGGGGTAATCTGATTTGGAAACAATTTCTTTTAAACTTGAAAACTTTGAAGGTCCGCTTGATCTTCTGCTTCACCTCATATCTAAGCATAAGCTTAATATAAATGATATTCCTATTGTTACACTCGTTGACCAGTATCTTGAATATATTAATCTGGCAACGGATAAGGATATGGAGGGTGCAGGCGAATTTCTTGAAATGGCGGCTCAGCTTGTATATATGAAAACCGTATCGCTTCTGCCGTCGCATGAAGAGGCTGAGGTTATGAAGAAAGAGCTTGAAGGAAGGCTTATCGAGTATTCTCTGTGCAAGCTTGCATCAGGTCTTATGCAAAAGCGATATATTGGCAACAATATAACGATAAGAAAGCCTATGCATATTGAGTTTGATAATACATACGCTCTCATTCACGATCCTGATGAGCTTGCTTCGGCATATAAAAATATCGGTGTAAAAAAAGCAGAAGAACCGATCAAACTTGATTCCTTTAATACTATTGTTAAAAAGAAGATAGTTTCGGTTACTTCAAAGATCGTTTATGTCCTGCGTAATCTTTATAAAAGCGGTAAATGCTTTACTGAAAGCCTTTTTGACGGACTTACCGATCGATCTGAAAGAGTAGCGGTTTTCCTTGCCATACTTGAGCTTACAAAGTCAGGACGTATACTTTTGAATGATGATAACACAGAAATAGTGTTTAATAAAGACTATGTTAAGCCTACGGAAGCATCGGCTTCTGAAGCTGCGACCTATGATTAAAGGGGATTTATGACAGAATGAAACTGAATGAAGAGCTTTCAATTGTTGAAGCGATACTTTTTGCAAGCGGAGATCCTATTGAAAAAACAAGGATAGTTCAGGCAACTGGTATTGAAGAGGAAATGATTGAAAAAATAATAAATATGCTAAATGATCGTTATGAAGAAAATGAGAGTGCGTTAATGATAATCAAGCTTTCCGACAGCTTTCAGCTATGTGCAAGGGAGAAGTTTATTGATTATATCAGAGCTGCAATGGAAACGAGAAAAACAGCTCCACTTTCTCCTGCCGCTATGGAGGTTCTTACGATTATTGCTTATAATCAGCCTGTAACAAAAAGTTTTGTTGAGCATATAAGAGGAACTGACAGTTCAAGCGTTGTCAATTCGCTTGTTGAAAAAAACCTTCTTGAAGAAGCGGGGAGACTTGATGTTCCAGGCAGACCTATTGCATATAAAACAACTCCTGCGTTTTTAAGAAGCTTCCAGCTTGCCTCGCTTGACGACCTGCCAGCGATACCAAACGGGGATGCACAGGTCAGCTTTGATGAGCTTCTCATTAAAGAAGCGGAAGAGAATAAGGTATGATTGCACTTATAATCAACGCAGTGGTTTTTCTGATTTTGTTTTTTCTGCTTAAAGCTAAGCTCCGCATTGAATTAAAATATATCGATGGCAAGCTTGAATATGCTGTAAAGTATCTTTTCTTTACAGTCTATCCTCGCAAGGAAAAGAAGCAAAAAAAGAAAAAAAAGGTCATTGCTGAGAAAAAAGAAGAATCAAAGTCTTTGGAGATGTCGTCAGATTTTGCGAATATACCTGATGTGGACGAGTCTGTTGAAATAAATGAGAAGCTTTCCGAGGATAAGAAAGAAAATAAAGCACCCGATTTTGGTATGCTTAAGGTTCGTATAGAGCAATTTAAGGTTTTATGGGGAACTGTAAAAAAATTCTTTACAAAGCTTTTCAAAGGTGTTAAAATCAGTAAATTTACCGTAGATTTTGTCATAAGCGGAAATGACGCTTGTGAAGCCGCCATAAATTACGGAAAAGTCAGCACGGTTGTATATAACGCCATTGCTTTGTTAAAGCTTATGTTCAGAGTTTCTGTAAAATCTGTTGATATCGGCTGTGATTTTGAGTCAAAAAAAAGCAGATATGATTTTTCTGCTGATATAACGCTTGGACTTGGGACGACAATAGCTCTTTTGCTTGGAGGCTTGTTCGGTTATCTGAAGAATAAAAGTAAAATAGATGAACTCGGTAAATCCGATTCATATAAAGAATAATTGCTTGCCGATAAGGGCAGAAAGGATACAAATATGGACGATAAAGTAAAAGATCTTGTAAAGACCTCGCTAGATAAGGTAAAGGAGCTTTCTGATGCAGATACCATAATCGGTGAGCCTATTAAGCTCGATGGAGTTACAATAATTCCTATTTCAAAGGTTTCATATGGCTTTGCCGCAGGTGGTTCTGATCTGCCTTCAAAAACAAGCAGCGGTCTTTTCGGCGGCGGCACAGGCGGTGGAGTTACTATTCAGCCTATCGCATTCATCGTTGTTGCCAACGGTGATGTTAAACTTTTGCAAATCAATCAGGACAAGTCCTCTACAGGTGCGATAGTAAATCTTGTTCCAGAGCTTTTTGATAAGGTTCAGGGGCTTTTCAACAAGAAAAAACCCGATGATGAGCCTATGGGAATAACTCCCGAGATTGATACCGAGGGTCTTAATCTTTCACTTGATGATGAACCGGAAAAGCCTGAAAAATCAACTGGAACAACTGAATTTGATTTCTAAATCGGGTTGAACATTCATAGTATGTATTATCAATTTTATTGGAGTGCTTACTATGAAAAAGATGATTTCTGTTTTTCTCTCCGCAGTAATGCTGTTTGCCTTTACACCTAAAGCGTATGCTTTGGAAAGTATTAGTCTTTCAGCAAAGGCGGCTGTGCTTATTGATGCACAAACAGGTGCTGTTATTCTTGCTAAGAATGAAAATTCCAAGCTTCCTATGGCAAGTACAACTAAGATAATGACAACATTATTGACCATAGAAAGCGGTGGACTTGATGAAATTTATGATGTTCCCGATGAAGCCTTGCTTACAGAAGGCTCGTCAATGGGACTTCGTTTTGGTGAAAGAGTTTCAAAAAGAGAGCTTTGCTACGGAATGATGCTTCCATCTGGAAATGATGCAGCTAACGCTTCGGCTTTGCTTATTTCAGGTAGCTTTGAAACGTTTGCAAGAAAAATGAACAGTAAAGCGGCTGAATTAGGAATGATAAATTCAAGCTTTGTCACTCCGTCAGGACTTCATGACGATGAGCATTATTCAACAGCATATGATATGGCTCTGCTTACAAGAGAAGCATTGAAAAATGAGCTTTTTTCTGAAATATGCAGAACAAAGAGTATTACACTTTCATCTGATGGTATGGAAACGGATAAATATCTTTCCAATACCAACCGATTGCTTTCAAAATATCAATATTGTATAGGTGTAAAAACAGGATTTACAGATGAAGCAGGCAGATGCCTTGTTTCTGCTGCAGAAAAAGATGGTGTAAATCTTATAGCTGTTACACTTAATGCCCCCGATGATTGGAACGATCATATTAAGATGTATAATGTTGGCTTTGATTGTGTAAAGCCTGTTAAGCTTGACGGCTTTACAATCAATTTTACAGTTAATGCTGTTGGTGGATATAATAATGTAATTGATTGTGAGCTTTCCGAACTGCCTGAATGTACAGCTGTGAATGGTTCTCTTCCTGATATTTCCGAGGAAATTTATCTGCCGCAGTTTGTGTATGCCCCGATATTAAAGGGTGATATTGTTGGTTATGTATCGTATAAGCTTGATGGAGAGGAAATTTGCCGAAGAAATATTATTTCGTCTGAAGCTTGTTCATTTAAAGCTGAAAAAGCAAAAAAACCAATATACTATAAAATAATAAATGTGTTAAAAGTGCTTTTTAAATAAAAGGAGAAGTGTTGTGGAAAAAATCAGAGTGCAAAAGCTTATTGCAGAAAGCGGTTTATGCTCTCGCCGAAAAGCAGAGGAGCTTATTGAAAAGGGAAAGGTCAAGGTAAATGGTCACCCTATATCCCTTGGTGACGGAGCTGCTTATAATGATGTTATTACTGTCAACGGTGAGCGTATATACGTTGAAAGAAAGCGTAAAAAATACTATATTATGCTCAATAAACCGAGAGGATATGTAACAACAATGTCTGATGAGCTTGACAGAAGATGTGTTACAGAGCTGCTTACGGGAATTGACGAAAGAGTTTACCCGATAGGCAGACTTGACAGAAATTCCGAGGGTTTGCTCTTGTTTACCAATGATGGAAAATTTGCAAATGATATTATGCACCCAAGCCGTCATATTTCAAAGACTTATCGTGTAACTGTTCGTCCATCCATCAGCGAAGAACAGCTTGTCAAACTCACTGCAGGTGTTGAGATAGACGGCAGAAAAACACTTCCTGCGAATGTTGATGTGATTGATGAGCAGGAGGGCAGGGTTGTTCTGCGTATAACTATTTATGAGGGTAGAAACCGCCAGATAAGAAAAATGTGCGAAGCGGTTGGACTTGAAGTCGCACGTTTGCGTAGAATTTCCGTTGGTCCGCTTAAACTTGGTATGCTTAAACCTGGTACTTGGAGAGAACTAACAGCCGAAGAGGTAAAAGCACTCCGAAACGCTGTAAGTGAAAGGCAAATGTGAATAAATTGAAAATTAAATTTTTATTCCTTGCCAATTTTAGCTTAATGATGTATAATATAAAGTGGTTTAATTTTTAGTATTGAACGGAGGAACATATATGTTGACTGAAAGCCAGAAAACAAAGCTTGCCGAGTATAATAAAACTGCGGCTGCTTCGACAAAGGCAAAAGAAAGACTTAAGGATTTGTTTGATGAGGGTGTTTATACAGAGCTTTCTGCTGCTGTAAATGCCGATGATGCCGCTGGTGCAGTTATTACTGCTTACGGTTACGTTGACGGCAGCCCTATATACGCATTTTCACAGGATAAGACTGTGAATAATGGTGCTGTTACAAAGGCAAGTGCCACAAAAATCTGCAAGATCTACGAGCTTGCTTCGAGAAACGGAGTTCCTGTTGTTGGAATTTTCGATTCAAACGGTGCTGTTGTAACCGATGGTGCTGACGCTCTTGTTGCTTATAGTGAGATTCTTACATATACAAATAATCTTTCGGGAGTTGTTCCACAGATTGCTGTTGTCGCTGGTACTTGCGTAGGCAGCGCGGCTCTTATTGCGGCAGCTTCTGATTTTCTTGTTGCAACAGAGGATAGTGCTTTGTACCTTTCTGCGGGCGAGAACAAAAACGGTGCTGATGCCGCTAAGCTTGGTGAGGTGTCTGTTCTTGCAAAGAATGACGCAGATGCTATGAAGAGCGTAAGATCAATTCTTTCACTTCTTCCTGCAAATAACCTTGAAATTGCTCCTGCATTTGAATATTCTGCTCCTACAAAGGCTGCTGATGGTAAAGCTGATAATATCGCTGAGGCTATTGCTGATGAGGGAAGTGTTATTGAGCTTTCAAAGGAATTTGGTACAGCTGCATATACAGCTCTTGCAACTCTTGGTGGTTCCGTTGTTGGTATTGCCGCAACAAATAAGACCTCGGACAAGCTCACTTCTGACGACAGCTCAAAGCTTGCTCGTTTTGTAAGAACCTGTGACGCTTTTTCCGTTCCTGTTGTAACTGTTGTTGATACAGAGGGATTTGAAAATAATGATAATATCCGTGACCTTGCAAAGCTTGCAAGTGCTTACGCTGAAGCAACTACTGTTAAGATTTCTGTTGTAACGGGCAATGCTATAGGCTCTGCAATGGTTGCTCTTGGCTCTGCGAATGCGGATATGACCTTTGCTTATCCGAATGCTGTTATTTCTCCGGTTGCTCCTCTTACAGCTGCCGAGTTCCTCTATCACGATAAGCTTAAGGGTGCATCGGATGTCAAGGTAGAAAGAAATAAGATTGCCGCTGAATATGCTGAGAATGAAGCTTCTGCATTTGTTGCAGCTCAGAAGGGTTCTGTTGACGCTGTTATCACTGCTGAAGAAGCAAGAGCAAGAGTTCTTTCCGCTATTGAGCTTATGGGAGATAAGCGTCTTGCAAAGCGTCTCCCTAAAAAGCATAGTAATATGCCTTTCTAAGAAAGCTTTCTTTCGTGATGAACCATATAGTGTATATAAGGCAGTATTCTGTCAAAAATAAATAGAATGGAGTTAATACATAATGAAAAGATTTAATATTACCGTTAATGGCAAAGCTTATGATGTTGCAGTTGAAGAAATGACTGGCGGAGCTGCTCCTGCTCCCGTTGCAGCAGCTCCTGTTGCCGCTCCTGCACCTGCACCCGCAGCTGCTCCCGCTCCTGTTGCAGCAGCTCCTGCACCAGTTGCATCTGGTGAGGGTGAGGCTGTTACATCTCCTATGCCTGGAACAATTCTTGATGTTAAGGTATCTGTTGGTTCAATGGTAGCAGACGGTGAAACAGTTGCAGTTCTTGAAGCAATGAAGATGGAAAATGATATTCCTGCTGTTAAGGCTGGTAAAGTCGTTGCTATTAATGTCAAGAAGGGTGACACCGTTCAGACAGGCGATGTGATCCTTACAATTGCATAAGATTTTGTGAAAGGTAGATAGAATTATGGCTAAGATTAAAGTTACTGAAACCGTCCTTCGTGATGCTCACCAGTCACTTCTCGCTACTCGTATGCCGTTGAGTGATATGCTTCCTATCCTTTCCAAAATGGATCAGGTCGGCTTCTATTCAGCAGAGGTTTGGGGCGGTGCAACATTTGACTCCTGCATACGCTTCCTTAATGAAGATCCTTGGGACAGACTTCGTACTATCCGTAAGGAAATGCCCAATACAAAGCTCCAGATGCTTTTCAGAGGTCAGAATATGCTTGGATACCGTCATTATGCTGATGATGTTCTTGAATATTTTGTACAGAAATCTGTTGCTAACGGAATTGATATAATCAGAATTTTTGACGCACTTAACGATATCCGTAACCTTCAGACAGCTATTAAAGCTGCAAAGAAGGAGGGTGCTCACGCTCAGATAGCTATGTCATATACCGTTGGCGATGTTTTCACTGATGATTATTATGCAAAATATGCAAAGCAGTGTGAAGAAGCTGGTGCTGATTCAATCTGTATCAAGGATATGGCGGCTTTGCTCACTCCTTACCGTACAGTTGAGCTTGTTAAGAAGATAAAATCCGCAGTTAAGATCCCTGTTCAGCTTCATACACATTATACTTCAGGCCTTGCTTCAATGTGCTTGCTCAAGGGTGTTGAAAATGGTCTTGATATGATCGATACAAGTATGTCACCTCTTGCTCTTGGTACATCTCATGCTCCGACTGAATCAATGGTTGCAGCTCTCCAGGGTACAGAGTATGATACAGGTCTTGATCTTGTTCTTCTTAATGAAATAAGAGATTACTTTATGACGCTTCGTCAGAAGTATATTGATAATGGTCTTATCGATCCTAAAATGCTTGCAACAGATACAAATGCACTTATGTATCAGGTTCCAGGCGGTATGCTCTCGAATCTTCTTTCCCAGCTTAAGCAGGCAGGTAAGGAGGATCAGTTTGTCGAGGTTCTTAAGGAAGTTCCAAGAGTTCGTGAGGATTCAGGTATGCCTCCTCTTGTTACTCCGACTTCACAGATCGTAGGTACACAGGCTGTATTTAATGTTATTAACGGAGAACGTTATAAGACAGTTACCAAGGAATTCAAGGGTCTTGTTAAGGGTGAATACGGTAAAACTCCTGTTCAAATTTCCAAAGATTTCCAGAATAAGATTCTTAAAGGCGAAAAGGCTATTACCTGCCGTCCTGCCGATCTTCTTGAACCTGAGTTGGACAAGCTCCGTGAGGAATGTGCAGAATGGATAGAACAAGAAGAAGATGTTCTTACATATGCAATGTTTCCGAAGGTTGCACCTAAGTTCTTCGAAGCAAGAAGAAATGCAAAATACGGAATTGACGGACATTCAGACGCGGCTTCCAAGGTTCATCCTGTTTGATGAATTTTATATTGAAAAAGCTTTGATAAAAGAGCCGAGAAATCGGCTCTTTTTATGTATTTGTACTTGATTTTTACACAAAAAAATGATATAATGATATATGTTGAAGTTTTATACTAATCTATAAACTGAAAGTGTACAAAAATCTAATGATTTTCAAATCAAACAAAAGCTTGAAAAGCTTTAGCTTTTTTATATGGCTTTTGTGCAGATTTTTTGTCTACACTTTGATTAAAGATTAGTTTAGGAATCCGCTAATTAAAGCAAAGCGTTCGTTTCGTCGCTTTGAAAAATGTACGAGTTTACGTCTTTTAGTACATTTTGAAAAACGGCTGAAACGTATTAATCAGCGGTTCCTTAGATACTGCTTGATATTGATGTCAGGCTGTATCTGCACAAATATTGCATAACTTGACAGAATTTACAAGTTCTTGATACAAAGCTTAAATTCTTGATGAAAGCGGTGAAAATATGATAAAAAGTATGACAGGCTTTGGACGTTGCCTTGTAGCACTCAACGGGAAAACAATTATTGTTGAAATAAAATCTGTTAATCACAGGTATTTTGAGTTTTCATCAAGAGTACCGAAAAGCTGTGGTTTTCTTGACGAAAAATTAAAATCTTTTATTCAGAATAAGATTTCAAGAGGTAAGGTTGACGTTGGTGTTTCTATTCAATATGATACCGTGTGCGATGAAGAAATTGAAGTTAATTCAGAAATCGCAAATGGTTATATTTCAGCACTTCGTAATGCAGGGCTTGGTCTTGAAGATGATTTGACATTGTCGAAGATTATGAGATTACCTGATGTATTTGTTGTAAAAAAAGTTGAAGAGGACGAAGAAGCTGTCTGGAATGACGTAAAAACAGCGGCTGAAACGGCTCTTGAACGTTTTATTGCAATGCGTGAAAACGAGGGCGAAAAAATGAGAGAGGATATACTTTCAAGGCTTGATTATATAACTTCTCTTGTTGAAAAAATTGAACAAAGATCGCCTGAAACAGTCGAAAAGTATCGCAAAAAGCTCTTTGATAAAATATCTGAGGTTCTTAAGGATACAAATGTTGATGAGCAGAGAATTTTAACAGAGGCGGCTATCTTTTCCGAAAAAACTGCAGTTGATGAGGAAACTGTGCGACTTCGCAGTCACATAAAGCAATGCCGGGAAATGCTTTCGCTTGATGAAGCTGTCGGAAGAAAGCTTGATTTTCTCATTCAGGAGTTTAATCGTGAGGCTAATACTATCGGTTCAAAATGTCAGGATATAGAGATCACGAAAATAGTTGTTGACCTTAAGTCCGAAATTGAAAAAATTCGTGAGCAGATTCAGAATATTGAATAAACAGGAGTTTGCTATGAAGTTGATAAATATAGGCTTTGGAAATATGATATCAGCGAACAGGCTCATAACCATTGTCAGCCCTGAATCGGCTCCGATAAAGCGCATAATTCAGGACGCAAAGGATAAGAGCAGGCTCATTGATGCAACATATGGAAGAAGAACCCGTGCTGTTATAATTATGGACAGCGATCATGTTATCCTTTCTGCTGTTCAGCCTGAAACCGTTGCAGGAAGATTTGAAAGTAATGATGAGGTGGACGATGATGAATAAAGGAACATTATTTGTTATTTCAGGTCCGTCAGGCTGTGGAAAAGGAACCGTTCTTGCGGAAATATTAAAGCGTGATGACGTATATTATTCTGTTTCCGCAACTACAAGAAATCCTCGTCCTGGTGAAGAAAACGGAGTGAATTATCATTTCCTTGATACAAATGAGTTTGAAAAACTCATAGCTTCGGACGGTATGCTTGAATATGCAAGCTATTGTGGAAATTATTACGGAACACCAAGAAAGCCTGTCGAAGATATGCTTGAGGCTGGAAAAAATGTTATCCTTGAAATAGAGGTGCAGGGTGCATTGAAGGTTATGGAAAAATGCCCTGACGCTGTTTCAGTATTTATTCTTCCACCTTCGCTAAAGGAGCTTCGTAGACGGCTTGAAAAAAGAGGTACAGAAGCTTCCGATGTAATTGATAAACGTATAGGTGAAGCAACAGGCGAGATACATAAAGCCGAAAATTATGATTATATTATGATTAACGGCGAATTATCCGAGGCTGTTGCCGACCTTAATTCCATCATAAATTCTCAAAAGCATAAGAATGAAAATGCGAAAATATTAATTGATGAGGTGCTGAAAAATGCTTAGACCAACTATTTCACAAATCGCAACAAAAGGCGAAAGCTACTATTCCGTTGTTATCGCTGTTGCAAAAAGAGCAAGAGAAATTTCCGAAGAGCTTCTTAATAATAAGCAGACTCTTGAACAGAAGCCAGTTAAAACTGCTGTTGAGGAATTTGCAGCAAGAAAATATTCGATTATCGAAGATCCTTCTTTGAAGCCTACTTCAAAGGCTGAATAATCGTTCGGAGGGATAGGCTTGGCAGGAGAAAACTATGTAGCGGCTGTCGCAGTCAGCTGTACTTCTTATCACTTTGACAGAAGATATAAATATGTTGTTCCTCTCGAGCTTGAACCCTTGGTTTGCCTTGGAGGAAGGGTCGTTGTACCTTTTGGAAAAGGAAACCGAAAACGAATTGGTGTTGTTATAAGGCTTGATAAAGTGAGCGAGCTTCCTGCTGATGAGGATATCTCGGCATATAAGCCAATTCGTTCTACAATCGATACAGAGCCTTTGCTAAATAGCGAAATGATTGGTTTGTTGTATTGGCTGCATGATACAACCTTTTGTACTTATTATGAGGCTTTTCGTGCGTTGATTCCGTTAGGACTTAATGTTGAATACACGGAAAGATATATTGCCGCAGGAGATGATCTTCCGAGTACAGACATTTTATCACAGAGTGCCGCAATTCTATGGAAAAGCTTCTGTGATGATGTTTCCTGTATCAATAGTGCAAAAAGCTCCGACATTTCCGAACTGGTTGAAAAAGGATTCCTTATTGAAAATGACCTTATCAAAAGGCGAAAAAAAGATGACATGATAAAAATGCTTCGTTTGACTGAGAAATATATTTCCAACCCAGATGCTTTTACTTTATCAGATAAGGGTGGTAAGGTTGTTGAGATTTTGGAAGGATGTTTTTCAGCATCCGTAAAGGAAATAAAATATATTTGTGGTGTTTCCTCAAATGTAATTTCAACCTTGAAAAAAAATGGTGTTGTTGAGGTTTATGAAAATGAATATATAAGCACACCAAATGTGAATATTACGGAAAACGTTGACGATATTGTCCTTTCAGATGAACAGAAAAAAGCATTTGATGGCATTTCCAAGCTTGTTGATGAAGATAAACCTCAGGCTGCTTTGCTGTATGGAGTGACGGGAAGCGGGAAAACCTCAGTTTTTATAAAGCTTATTCGTTATGTCCTTGATAAGGGAAGAAATGTTATAATGCTTATTCCTGAAATATCGCTTACTCCACAGGTGGTTCAAAAATTTCAAAGCCTTTTTGGAAATAAGGTTTCTGTTATGCACAGCAATCTTTCGATTACCCAGCGACTTGATGAATATAAACGAGTCAAGTCAGGTCAGGCGAGGATAGTTGTCGGTACAAGAAGTGCTGTTTTTTCCAATATTGATAATATCGGCTTGATTATTATGGATGAGGAAGGCGAGCCAACCTATAAATCTGAAGCGTCACCAAGGTATAACGCTAAGGATATTGCAAAAAAACGTTGTGTAACCCATAATGCTACGCTGTTGCTTGCTTCGGCGACACCTTCGATTGAAAGCTTTTATTATGCAAAAACAGAACGATATAAGCTTTTTACTTTAACAAAAAGATATTCGCAGGATAAGCTTCCCGATGTTGAGATAATAGATCTCGCAACAGATGGATTTTATGATACCTCGGCAATACTTTCTGAACGGCTTGTTGATGAAATTTCTATCAATCTTGAACGTAAGGAACAGAGTATTCTTTTATTGAACAGACGTGGTTATCATACATTCATAAGCTGCTGTGACTGTAAGCAGACTGCCGTTTGTCCGAATTGCAGCGTTCCGATGACATATCATAAGGTTAACAACAAACTGATATGTCATTATTGCGGACATATCGAAAATATGATAACAGTTTGCCCGAATTGTGGAAAAAACCATATAAAAAAGACAGGATTCGGCACTCAAAAGGTTGAGGACGAGATAGAAAAACTGTTTCCGAATGCACGCATTTTGAGAATGGACGCAGATACTACATATTCCCGTACTGCTTATGAAAAAGGTTTTAAAGCTTTTGAAAACGGCGAGTATGATATAATGCTCGGTACACAGATGATAGCAAAGGGACTTGATTTTCCTAATGTTACACTTGTAGGTGTTGTTTCGATAGATAAAGCACTTTTTTCAGGTGATTTCAGAAGCTATGAGAGAACATTCTCACTTCTGACGCAGGTTGTTGGAAGATGTGGACGTGGCGAAAAGCAGGGAAGAGCTTTTATTCAGACGTTTGTACCCGAACATTATGTTATTAATCTTGCCGCAAAGCAGGATTATGAGGAATTTTTTCGTCAGGAAATAGAAATGCGCAAAGCATTGATTTATCCTCCGTTCTGTGATACCTGTCTTATCGAAATTTCGGCGGAAATAGAAAAATTATCAGCTGTAGCATCTCAGTTCTTTGTAAATTTCATAAAGCAAAAGGTTGATGAAGAAAAGATTAAAATACCTCTGGTCGTTCTTGGACCGTCACGCTGTACATATGAAAAGCTAAACGGAAGATTCAGATACAGAGTTATTATAAAATGCAAAAACAACGTTGAATTCAGAAGCTTTATAGGTGGTGTTTATAAAGCCTGTTTAAAAAAGCCTGAATTTTCAAATGTAAGAATGTATATCGATATTAATGGTGATATAAGTATATAAATTAGGGAGTGTTTTTATGGCGTTAAGAAATATTGTTAATAAATCAGAAGATGTACTTCATAAGGTTTGCAGACCTGTTGAAAAATTTGACGATAAGCTCGGTATTTTACTTGATGATATGGCAGAAACTATGTATAAAGCCAAGGGTGTTGGTCTTGCCGCACCGCAGGTCGGTATGTTACGCAGAGCGGTTGTTATTGATATCGGTGATGGTCTGGTTGAGCTTATAAATCCTGTTATTGTAAAAAAATCAGGTAAGCAAAGAGAAATTGAAGGTTGTCTTTCTTGTCCGAATGAGTGGGGCTATGTAAAACGCCCTATGAATGTAACTGTAAAGGCTCAAACCCGTACAGGTGAATCGATAGAAATCAAGGCGAAGGATTTTTTTGCAAGAGCAATTTGTCACGAGCTTGATCACCTTGATGGACATCTTTTTACAGAAATAGTCGATGAATGGGTTGATCCAAAGGATCTTGAAGACGCTGATTGATCAAAAGGGAGATTATTGATGAATATAGTTTTTATGGGTACGCCTGATTTTGCTGTTCCGTGCCTTAAAGCATTGGTTGATAGCGGAGAAAATGTATCAGCTGTATTTACTCAGCCTGATAAGCCAAAGGGGAGAGGTATGAAGCTACTTCCTCCTCCTGTAAAGGAAACAGCCTTGTCACTTGGCGTTCCTGTTTATCAACCGTTGAGCCTGAAAAAGGGTGAGGATGCTGAAAAAACATTGCAGCTTTTGAAGGATATTGCTCCTGATTTAATCATTGTAGTTGCTTATGGAAAAATTCTCCCGAAGGAAATTCTTGATTTACCAAAGCATCATTGTATAAATGTTCACGCTTCACTTTTACCTAAATATCGTGGTGCGGCACCGATTCAGAGAGTCGTACTTGACGGTGAAAAGGTTACAGGCGTTACTACAATGCTTATGGCTGAAGGACTTGATACAGGTGATATGCTTCTTTCGGCTGAAACTGAAATCGGAGAAAATGAAACAGCATCCGAGCTTCACGACAGATTATCTGAAATGGGTGCAAAGCTTTTAATTGAAACTATAAACGGCGTAAAGCAAAATAGCATTACACCTATCCCGCAGGACGATTCGCTTTCAAACTATGCCTCAATGATAACAAAGGAGCTTTGTCCGATAGATTTTAATAAAAGTGCGGTCGAAATTCATAGACAGATATGCGGACTTTCATCGTCGCCTTGTGCAAATGCGGTTTATAACGGTAAAAAAATCAAGATATATAAATCGGAAATGACAGGGGAAAAATCAAATTCAGCTCCAGGAACTATTGTAAACGAAAAGAACTTTACAGTGGTCTGTGGGGATGGAAATACTGTTACCTTTCTTGAAATCCAGGCAGAGGGCGGAAAAAGAATGAAAACTGCCGATTATTTGAGAGGTAAGCCTGTAAAAAAAGGAGAGATTCTTAGCTAATCTTTTATAAAGGAGTATGCTTATGTTTTATGATCCAACCTATATTTTTGTAATTCCTGCTCTGATTTTTGCTTTTATAGCTCAAAGTCTTGTTAAGTCAACCTTTAAAAAATATAGCAGTGTTTACAGTACATGAGGTATTACAGCCGCTGATGCGGCAAGGAAAATCCTTGATGAAAATGGACTTTATAACGTCAGGATCGAACGAGTTAGCGGAGAGCTTACAGATCATTATGACCCTAAAGCGAATGTTATCAGGCTTTCGGATTCAGTTTATGGAAGTACTTCTGTTGCAGCTATCGGTGTAGCCGCACATGAATCAGGTCATGCTATCCAGCACGCAGTTGGTTATGCTCCGATAAGCATTAGAAATGCAATTCTTCCTGTTGCACAAATCGGATCTCAATTGGTGATGCCGCTTGTCTTGATTGGTCTTATTATCAGCCGCTTTTCGTTTCTTATAAATATAGGAATAATTGTTTACCTTGCTGTTGTTTTATTCCAGCTTATAACTCTTCCTGTTGAGTTTAATGCAAGCGGCAGAGCGTTAAAGGTTCTTGACGGAATCCTTGATCCTGATGAAAACGCTTAGGCAAGGAAAGTATTAACTGCCGCAGCACTTACCTATGTTGCAGCTTTGTTCTCTGCACTTACAACCCTGATAAGACTTATTCTTGTTTCAAACAACAGACGAAGATAAAATCTGAAAGGAGTGCGATTCCCAATTTGGGTCGCTTTGAAGATGGTTTCAGCAAGATATATAGCTTATGAGCTTTTGGAAAAGCTTGAAAAAAATGCATATTCTAACCTGGTTTTAAATAGTGTATTGCTAAATTCAGAGCTTAGTGCAAGAGATAAAGCGTTTGTTTCCAGAATTTTTTACGGAGTTATAGAAAGACGTGAAACGCTTGATTATATAATTTCGATGTATAGTTCGAAACCTTTACAGAAGCTTGATGTCCAGACAAAAAATGTTCTCCGTATGGGATTATATCAGCTTATATATATGGATTCAGTTCCTGACAATGCCGCTGTGAATGAATCAGCGGAGCTTATAAAACAACTTGGTAAGAAAAGTGCTGCTGGTTTTGTTAATGCTGTTTTAAGAAGCTTTATCCGTGATGATAAAAGAATCCCTGTTCCTGATAATAAGCTGAAAGCATTCTGTGTTGAGTATTCCTGCTCAGAAAAGCTTGCTGAAAGGCTTATAGACCAATACGGTTACGAAAAATCAGCAGAATTTTTAAAAAAATCGCTTGAGCCTCATAAGCTCTATTTAAGAGTAAATAACACCAAAATCGATTGCAATAAGCTTCTTGAAATATTCAGAAGCAAAGGTATTAATGCAAAAACAAATGGTATGCTTGAAAATTGCATTGAAACAGAGACTTTTGGATCAGTTGAGGAAAACGAGCTTTTCAAACAAGGCTTGTATCATGTGCAGGATTTGTCCTCGCAGCTTTGTTGTGCTGCACTTGATCCTAAAAAAGGTGAGAAAATACTCGATATTTGTTCTGCTCCTGGTGGAAAGGCGTTCACCATTACAGAGATAATAGGCGATGAATGTGAGCTTTATGCTTGTGAGCTTCACGAAAATAGGGTCAAGCTTATAAAAAACGGTGCTAAAAGATTAGGGCTGAAAAGTATAAAAGCTTTACAGAATGACGCTAAGCAATATAACCCTGATTTCCCGAAATTTGATAAGATTCTATGTGATGTCCCTTGTTCAGGCATCGGTGTAATACGTTCAAAGCCTGAAATCAAATATACTGATTTAAGTAAATTCGATAAGCTTCCCGAGGTTCAGCTTGAAATATTGAAAACTGCTTCAGAATATCTGAAAATTGGCGGCGAATTGGTTTACTCAACCTGCACAGTGCTGAAAGAAGAAAATGAGCTTGTTGTAAATAAATTTCTTGAAGAAAATAAGGGAAAATTTGAGGGAGTTCCTTTTCTTACAGATTTTGGTGAACCCTTTGGAGAATTTATGACTTCCATTATTGCTGAAAAATTTGATTGCGAGGGATTTTTTATTTGCAAACTTCGCAGAATAAATTGAGGTGACATTTTGAAAAAGGATATTCTTTCATATTCGCTTAATGAATTAAGTTCTGTTATTGCTGAATTGGGTGAAAAGAAATTTCGTGCAAAGCAGGTTTATGAGTGGCTTCATGTTCAGCGAGTATTAAGCTTTGAAGAAATGAGCAATATTTCATTGGCATTACGCACAAAGCTTGATGAAAATTTTTATATAAATAGTATAAATATAGTAAAAAAGCTTGAATCTCATATGGATAATACGATAAAATATCTATATGAGCTTTCCGATGGCAATCACGTTGAGTGTGTCCTGATGGAATATAAGCATGGAAACAGCCTTTGTATTTCAACTCAGGTTGGCTGTAAAATGGGTTGTCGGTTCTGTGCGTCAACTATTGCAGGTTTTAAAAGAAATCTGCTTCCGTCTGAGATGCTTTTGCAGATATATATGGCAGAAAAGGAAAGCGGCAGGCATATTGACAGCCTTGTACTGATGGGAATAGGCGAACCGCTTGATAATTTTGATAATGTTGTAAAATTTTTGCAGCTTCTTTCCTTTGAAACAGGAAAGAATATGAGCCTTCGTCATGTTTCACTTTCTACCTGCGGACTTGTAAACAGAATATATGACCTTGCTGAATATAAATTTGGCTTGACTTTGTCTATATCGCTTCATGCTGTAAACGATAAAAAGAGAAGTGAAATAATGCCTGTAAATAATAAATTCAATATTTCAGAGCTGCTTCAGGCTTGCCGTGATTATATTGATAAAACAGGTCGCCGTATAAGCTTCGAGTATTCGGTTATTCATGGCGTTAATGATTCTCCCGAGGACGCTCAGGGTCTTATCAAGCTTCTTAAGGGTATGAATTGTCACGTTAATCTTATCCCCGTAAACGAAATTAAGGAGCGTGACTTTAAAGCTGACAGGAAGTCACTTGCAAGGTTTGAGGAAATGCTTATAAACGGTGGTCTTAACGCAACAACAAGACGAACATTAGGTTCGGATATTAATGCCGCCTGCGGTCAGTTAAGACGTGAATATGAGATCTGATAAAATCAAAGGATGGTGAATGCTGCGATGTATGTTTTTTCTGATACAAACATCGGTCTTACAAGAACAGAAAATCAAGACAGAGTTCGCACGGCTGTGCTTGCGGACGATGCAGTATTTGCTGTTATTTGTGATGGTATGGGTGGCGAAAATGCGGGTAGTGAAGCAAGTGAACGTGCTATAAAGGTTATCTATGACAGGATAACCAAGGTATTTCGCAGGGATTATGACGATAATTCAATAAGAAATCTCCTTATCTCCGCTGTTACAACTGCCAATGCGGTTGTTTACGATGTTGCTTGGTCAGATGAGAATAAGACTGGAATGGGGACGACCTGCGTTATCGCTTTAAAGGTCGGAAACAAGGTTCATATCGTAAATGTCGGCGATTCGAGAGCGTATTGTATAAACGGCTCTGCTGAACTTGTCACAAAGGATCATACCATCGTTATGAAAATGTATGAAAGCGGTGAAATTTCGTATAATGATATGAAAAATCATCCGCAGAAGAATTACATAACAAAGGCTGTCGGAGTAAGTCCGACTGTTTCACCTGATTATTTTGTTTTGCAAACAGATGATAATGCCGTTATTTTGCTTTGCTCTGACGGCCTTACAAATAATTGCGGTGAAAATGATTTCCTAAAGGTAATATCCGAGGAGGAGATACAAAATGTCCCCTCGGCTCTGATAAATATTGCACTTGAAAACGGCGGTAATGATAACATATCCATTGCCGTCATAAAATAAACATCGGGAGAAATTTTGACCGATTTTTGAATAACAGGAGTGAAGTTAATGGATAAGAACATAGGCAAGAAGATCGATGGTCGATATGAAATTACCGAGCTTATCGGCGTTGGCGGTATGGCTGATGTATATAAGGCTAACGATCTTCTCGAAAACAGGGTCGTAGCGGTAAAAATTCTAAAGACTGAATTTGCTGACAACGAGGATTTTGTAAGACGTTTTCGCAACGAGTCCAAAGCGATCGCTGTTTTATCACATCCAAATATCGTAAAGGTATTTGATGTCGGTTTCTCTGAAAAGCTGCAGTTTATTGTTATGGAATACATTGACGGAATTACTCTTAAAGAATTTATGGAGCAGCAGGGTGTTTTGAAATGGAAGGATACTATCCATTTTATTGTTCAGATACTTAAGGCTCTCCAGCACGCACATGATAGAGGCATCGTTCATCGTGATATCAAGCCGCAGAATATTATGCTGTTTCCTGATGGAACAATAAAGGTCATGGATTTCGGAATAGCACGCTTTGCCCGTGAAGAAGGCAAAACCATTTCCGATAAAGCAATAGGTTCTGTTCATTATATCAGCCCCGAGCAGGCAAGAGGGGATATCACCGATGAAAAGAGTGATATCTATTCCGTTGGAATAATGATGTATGAGATGCTTACAGGAATTAAGCCATTTGATGCGGATAATCCTGTAACGGTCGCTCTTATGCATATGCAGAATGAGCCAAAAACTCCGCGTATGCTGAATGATTCTATTCCCGAAGGCCTTGAGGAAATTGTTGTAAGAGCAATGCAGAAGGAGCCTTCAAAGCGTTATCAGTCTGCTTCAGAAATGATAAAGGATATTGAAGAATTTAAGAAAAACCCAAGCATTGTTTTTGAATATAAGTATTTATCCGAAAAAACGCAGTATTATAATGCAGGAGCTGTTTCAAGAGCTTATGAAGCCTCTTCAGGCGGCGATAAAAAATCTGCAAAGGGTTCAAGCGAAAAAAAAGGCGAACACGCCGCTTCAAAAAGCAAAACAAAAGTTAAAACCAATTCAAAAAACAGAGATTATGGCGATTACGATGATTATGATGATTATGAAGAGGACGAAAAGGTTTCAAAATCTTCATATTTTGTTGTAATACTTAGTGCGATAACGGCAGGTATTCTTATTATAGTTGTTGCTTTTTCAGCACTTGCCTTTATGACAAAAATCGGTGGAGATAAGGACGAGGTTGGCAAAATGCCTGATATTGTTGGTTGTAGCTATCAGGAGGTTAAAACCTATTATTCCAAATATTTCAAGGAAATAACTGTCGAATCGCAGGAATATTCCTCTGATTATCCCGAGGGTGCGATTATTTCACAGTCACCTGCAGAGGGAAGGGATTACCTTGTCGGTAAGGTTGAGGTAAAGGTAGTTGTCAGCAAGGGTCCGAGAATGGTTACCATTCAGAATGTTTATGGACTTGATTCTGCAACGGCTCAGAGCGTGCTTGCGAATAATCAGGGCTTTAACGTTATTATTATGAGCGTTTGCGATAACGATGTGGATAAGGATTATGTTATTATGACAGATCCTGCAAGAAACGAGACTGCTGAATACGGATCTACTGTTTATCTTTACGTCAGCAGAGGACCTGAAGAGCAGGATGTTATTGTTCCAAATGTTATTGGACAGGATATTGAGGCCGCTAAGGAGCTTCTTAAGGATAAGTTTACCGTTCAGGTTATGACAGAGGATTCTGCCGAGGCTGAAAATACTGTTATCGAGCAATCAATTCCTGCTGTAAACGAGGACGGAACATCGAACGTTGTTCCGATCAAATCAACGATCATTCTTACAGTAAGTACAGGTGTAGTTCCCGAAAAGGAAGCTGTTATCACATTTAAGATACCTAGCAACATCGATAGTGGCTCTGTAACCTTCAATTGCTATTTTAATGGAAAAATTGTCGGAACAGAACAGATTGACAACATTGCCTATGCAAATACAGTTTCTATTGATGTTAAGGGAAGTGGTCACGAGGTCATTCTGCTTGAAGCAAAGAACAACGACACAAACGAGAGTGCAACGGTCGGTGAGTATGAAATAGATTTCGATGAGAATACCGTCACGGAAAAGAGCTTTGAAAAATCAGTTCTTCGTTCGCTTTTCTCCGAGATTTATGTTGATACAGATCCTGTTTTTTCAGATGATGACGATCAGAATTCAGATGATGATTATGTTGATCTGAATGATGAGGATTTCTGGAACAATCTTTTGAACGGATATTAATACTATGGATCAGAATAAAGGATTAATAATAAAATCTATCGGGGGACTTTATACAGTAAAGTCCCCTTTGGGTATTGTAGAGTGCAAGGCAAGAGGAATTTTTCGAAAGCAGAATATTTCTCCCTGTGTAGGAGATGAGGTTATCGTTTCTGACGGAGTTATCTCTGAAATATTGCCGAGAAAAAATGTACTTATCCGTCCTCCGCTTGCCAATCTTGATTATATGGTGTTTGTTGTTTCAACATGTGAACCATCACCGAATTTTCTGCTTCTTGATAAATTTATAGCGATTTGCATATTCAAGGGAATAAAACCTGTTATTGTTATCACCAAATCGGATATAAAAAAAGACGAATCTATTGCAGAAATATATAAAAATTCGGGAGCAGAGGTTTTTGTTGCAGATTATTCTGATAAGGCAAGCATTGATAAGATATATGACAAACTTGCAGGAAGTCTTTGTGCTTTTACGGGAAATACAGGCGTTGGTAAATCAACTTTGTTAAATCATCTCGATACTGAGAATGTCCGTGCAACAGGTGAAATTAGCTATAAGCTCGGAAGAGGCAGGCATACAACACGTCATGTTGAGATGTTTGAGCTGAAAAATAAAGCTTTGATCGCCGATACTCCAGGATTTTCGACTTTTGAAACAAATAAGTATGATATTATACTTAAGGACAGACTTGCAGAATGCTTTAACGAGTTTGAAAGCTTTACCGAAAAATGTCGATTTCCTGATTGCTCTCATACAAAGGAAAAAGGCTGTGCTGTGATAGAAGCTGTTGAAAACGGAATTATTCCTAAATCACGTCATGAAAGCTATCTTGAAATGTATGAGGAAGCACGTCATATAAAGGAATGGGAAATAGGTAAATGAACGAATGCTATATAATCGGTGGGGCAACTCCGAATAGCTTTGATTTTGTCAATATCGACAGTTCAGCTTTTATTATTGCGGCAGATGGTGGAGCAGACTTGCTTGGTAGCTTCAGAGTAAAGCCTGACATTATTATGGGTGATTTTGACAGCTGCAAGGAGATTTCGGAGTATAATTGCGATATTATCACTTTTCCTCCCGAAAAGGATGATACTGATCTTATGCTTGCCGCTAAAAAAGCCCTAGAGCTTGGCTATACAAGGATAAAGCTACTCGGTGTTACAGGCGGAAGGCTTGACCATACTTTGGCCGCGATACAAACGCTTGAATATCTTTACGAAAATGGTGCAGATTCGGTAATACTTGATGATAGAAATGCGGTGTATATCCAAAAAAAGGGCTGCAAAAAATATAAACCTGATGAGCGTTGCTATTTTTCTGTGCTTGCGTTGACATATGAAGCGGTTATTTCAGAAAGATATGTTAAATATGAGATTGAAAGGCATACTATCTCAAGAAGCTTTCCTCTTGGCATAAGCAACGAATTTACCGATAAATCCGCCGAAATTGAAGTTTTCGGCGGCAAAATACTTGTTATCTATTCAAAAAAATAAAAAAATGTAACCGAATAATCAAACCTGCATAATATAAACCAAACAGCTTTTTTTATCAAACAATGGAGGAGATATTATGAAGGTTGTAGTTATCAGAAGTCCGAAGCTGCTGGCGAATGTTTTCAGAATAATTTTTAAAATCAAGAAAGACGATGCAGACAGTTAATGACAAAGCCGCCCAGGGTTTATCCCTTAGGCGGCTTTTTCTTGTTCTTTATGTTGGCAAGGGGAGATGCGTCCATTGCCTTTTTTAGCCCTTCATTTGAAACGTGAGTGTAAATTTCAGTTGTCGATATGCTCTTATGTCCAAGAATTTCCTTTAGCATAAGTGTGTCAACATTTCCGTGCTGATACATAAGAGTTGCGGCTGTATGGCGAAGCTTATGCGTTGATAAACCTCTGTTGTCAAGATTACTGTCACGAAGGGCATTATCAACAATTTGTTCAACACGTCTGTTGCAAAGCCTTGAACCCTGTTTACTTAAAAACAACGCATCGTGTTCCTTTGGGGATGGCTTTCTTGACGGCAAATATGTAACAATAGCGTCCGCACAAGCGTCATTGATGTGTATTATACGCTCCTTATTGCCCTTTCCGAGCAGTCGCATTGATCGTTCATCAAGGTTTATATCCTGAATATTAAGTCCGACAAGCTCACTCAGACGCATTCCGCAATTTATAAACAGCGTTACAATACAATAATCTCTAAGATAATAAGGGTCTTCAACGTTCATATTTTCAAGTAGATTAATACTCTCGTCAAGTGTAAGAAACTTCGGCAGATGTTCATGCATTTTCGGATAATCAACGTCCTTGGTAGGATCTGAATCAATAAGTCCGAGATCACGATATAGGCATTTGAAAAAAAGTCTTAATGACGCAAGCTTGCGGTGACGAGTCTTTGCCGTGTTGCTTCTTTCAGATGCAACATAGTTAAGATATTGGAGTATGTCAAGCTTGGTCAGCTTTTTTAGGTATTCCAAAGGTATATCCGCAATTTCTATCATACTGAATTTTGTGTCAGGCTTAACATCTCCATTCATTATTTTAAGATATCGCAGAAAAATACGCAGATCAATATAGTAAGCTTCTATGGTTTTTTCCGCTTTAAGCAGAACTACACGTTGATATGTGAAAAAATCGTTAAGAAAGTATGGGCATTTTTGTGGGTCAATTTTTCCTATTGTAATCACTTCCTAATTTTTATCATACATTTACATTGTAATATGAAAAAAAATATTTGTCAAGTCGGAAAATTTTATTAAAGCTATAGTAATTTATAAAAAAATGTGTTATAATTAAAATGAAATTGTAAATCCGCTTAAATGCGGCAAAAAAAGTTTGGAGTTGATATATTTGAAAATAAGCTATAAACGTGAAAAAATAGCAGAGGGAATACATTTCAGTACGATAAATAATCCCAATCTGAAAACAAACAGTATTGTCATTAACCTTATCTGCCCTTTATCCGAAGAAACAGCTTCATTAAATGCGGTTTCATCATATTTTATTTCTGATAGCAGCAGTAAATTCCCATCACTTGCCGAATTAAGCACAAGGCTTGAAGAATTATACGGAGCAAGAATAAAGGGTACAGTATGCGGTTCAGGTGATAATCAGTTTATTACAATGATCTGTTCCTGCATAAATGATCGTTTCGCTTTCGATAATGAAAAGGTTACACAGGAGCTTGCTAAGGTATTCCTCGGTTGTGTACTTGATCCACATATTGACGAAAATGGTTTTTTTGCTTCCGATTTTGCTCTTAAAAAGCAGGAATTGATCGATGATATTGATGCGTTGATAAACGAAAAGCGTTCCTATGCTTTAAGTCAGGCGGCTAAGATAATATTTAAGGGTGAGCCTGCCGAGGTCAGAGTTAAGGGTGATCGCCGCAGCGCTGAAAATCTAACAAGTAGCTCTGCATATGCTCAATATAAAAATATGCTGAAAACCGCTCAGATCGAAGCGTTCTTTGTTGGCGGGGGCAATGCGGATGATATAAAGGATTTAGTAGCTTCAAAGCTTTCCCTTCTCGAACGTGATTATAAGGGCGATTGTCATTCTGAAATTTCATCATTAAAGTCTTCTCCAGAAATATTCACAGAGGAGCTTGATGTTGCACAGTGCAAAATGGTTCTAGCATTTAAATCCAATAATGCTGATTATTTTGCAACAAAGCTTATGAATGCTATTTTCGGAGGAACAGCATTTTCAAAGCTGTTCCTCAATGTCCGTGAAAAGCTTAGCTTATGTTATTATTGTTCATCAAGCTTTAATTCATTGAAGAATGTTATAACTGTTGACAGTGGGGTTGAAGAAGCTAACATAGAAAAAGCAAGAGAAGAAATATTGCGTCAGTTTGAGCTTGTTCAGAATGGTGACTTTGATGAAAAGGAAATAAATGAAGCCCGTCTTGCACTTGTAAATTCACTCCGTGGAGTAAATGATAGTGCGGCAAGCATTGTTGATTGGTATAACGGACAGATATTGAAAAATACCGAATATTCGCCCGAAGATGAAATAGAAATGCTCGAAAAGGTAACCAAGGAAGATATAATCAGAGCGGCTAAATCCTTTATGCTTGATACAGTTTATGTTCTTAAGGGAAAGGAGAATACCGATAATGAATAAAGAAGTTATAAAGAATGCCCGTACAGGTGAGGAATATACTCTTATCAAGCACCCGACAGGACTTGACATATATGTCTGGAAAATGGAAAATTTCAGCACAACATATGCTCTTTTCGGCACAAAATACGGTTCAATAAATACAAAATTCAAAACCAAAAATGATCCTGATTATATAACCGTTCCTAATGGTATCGCACATTATCTTGAACATAAGCTTTTTGAGAACGAGGATTGCGATGTTTTCAGCCTTTACGCAAAAACAGGAGCTTATGCGAATGCGTATACTTCATTTGACAGGACTTGTTATCTTTTTTCTGTTACCAATAACGTGTATGAATCTCTTGAAATATTGCTTGATTTTGTACAGAAGCCATATTTTACAGAGGAAACAGTCCGCAAGGAGCAGGGAATCATCGGACAGGAGATCCGTATGTACGATGATAACGCAGGCTGGCGTGTTTTCTTTAATATGCTTCAGGGAATGTATCATAACCATCCAGTAAAAATCGATATTGCAGGTACGGTTGAAAGCATTGCACAGATAAATGCGGACTTGCTTTATAAATGTTATTATACATTCTATAACCTTAATAATATGGTTCTTTCAATCGCAGGTAATGTTGATGTTGATAAGGTGCTTGAGGTTTGCGATAAACATTTGAAGCAGAACGAAAATATTCAGCTTGAAACTGCTTTTGAGTATGAGCCTGATACAGTATGTGAAAAAGAAGTAACGCAGAAGCTTGAAATTGCAATGCCAATGTTTAATATCGGATTTAAAGCAAAGCCTGAAAGCGGAATTGCTGGATTAAAGGCTGAAATCGAAACCAATTTTGTGCTTTCTCTTATGTCAAATGAAAGCTCTGAGTTTTATAAAAAGCTTTATAATGACGGAATTATAAATTCAACCTTTTATAGTGAGGTATTTATGGGCGATGGCTATTTCTGCTCCCTTTTTGGAGGAGAGGCGAGAGAACCCAGACTTATCCGTGATAAGATAGTTGAAGAAATCGAACGCTGTAAGCGTGATGGCCTTGACGAAAAGCGTTTTGCGGCTATAAAAAAAGCATATTATGGTTCGCTTATTAAAAGTCTTGACGATCCTGAAAGCCTTGCTACAATTATGCTCAATTACGGTATGGAGGGGCTTTCTGCATTTGATAAGATCGACGCTGTTGCAAATTGTACCTTTGAAGATGTTACCGAGCGTCTTATGAAGCAGTTTAATACCGAAAATGTTACTCTTTCAATAATTGAACCTGTTAATCCCAAGGGGGCAGAAAATGACTAAAGCAGAATGGAATACGATTTCCTTTCCGAAGATAGGCTTGGAGTTCCCCGTTTATGATACTGCGTTTACTGTTTTTGGTTTTGAAATAAAATGGTATGGTATTATGATAGGAATAGGAATGCTCCTTGCAATTATTTACTGCTTCAGACGTATGAAAGCAGTGGGCATTGATTCGGATAGGGCAACTGATGCGATTTTCGGAGGATTTATAGGTGCGATTATAGGAGCAAGGCTTTATTATGTGTTTATGATGTGGGATAGCTACAAGGGTGATATTAAAGCTATTATTTCTATCCGTGATGGCGGTCTTGCTATATACGGAGGAATTATCGGAGCATTGATTGTCGGTCTTGTTGTTGCAAAAATACGCAAAGTAAAGATTTTTCCGTTGCTTGATTTGACGGGAATGGGTTTTCTCATAGGTCAGGCGTTCGGACGTTGGGGAAATTTCTTTAACCATGAATGCTTTGGCAGAAATACAGAGCTTCCATGGGGAATGACAAGTCCGAAAATAGCCGCTTCTCTTGCAAATAATGCCGACAGCATTTCGGAGCTTACAGGAGTGACTGTTGATCCAAGCCTTCCTGTTCATCCGTGTTTTTTCTATGAATCGCTATGGTGTCTTATCGGTTTTATAATACTTCATTTATATTTTAAGCATAGAAAATTTGACGGTGAGCTTTTTGCAATGTATATCTGTTGGTATGGTGCAGGCAGATTTTTCATTGAGGGACTTCGTACAGACAGCCTTATGGTCGGTCATCTGAGAATATCGCAGCTTGTTGCGGCTGTCAGCGTTATAGCGGCAATTGCTGTGATAATCGCAGTTCGTACAAAAATAAAGGCTGACGGTGAGTATATCCTCTATAAGGATACAGAGGAATCCAAAGAGATCCTTGCGGCGGCTGAACGTAAAATTGAGGAATACGAGCAGAAAAAGCTTGCACGAAAAAATGCAGCTCTAAAAAAAGAAGAAAAAATAATCGAAGATGAAACGGAGGAGAACGAAAATGGCACAGATAATTGACGGAAAGGCAATTTCCACAGCAGTCAAGGAACAGGTTAAGCAGGAAACGCAGGTTCTCAAGGAAAAGGGAATATCCGTTGGACTGGCAGTCGTTATAGTTGGAGATGATCCTGCTTCAAGAGTTTATGTTAATAATAAAAAGAAAGCCTGCGAAGTTGTCGGATTTGAGTCATTTGAATATGCACTTCCAGAGGAAACTACTCAGGAAGAACTTATTGATTTAGTTAAAAAGCTTAACAATGATGAAAAAGTAAATGGCATTCTGGTACAGCTTCCTTTGCCTAAGCATATAAATGAAACTGCTGTTATAAATACTATCGTTCCCGAGAAAGATGTTGACGCTTTTCACCCTGAAAATGTCGGCCATATTATGATAGGCGATTATAAATTCCTGCCCTGTACACCTGCCGGGGTAATAGAAATGCTTGACCAGAGTGGAATTGAAATAGATGGCAAGAATTGTGTTGTTATCGGCAGAAGTAATATCGTCGGAAAGCCTATGTCAATGCTTCTTCTTAAGAGAAACGGAACTGTTACGATTTGTCATTCAAAAACAAAAAATCTTGCCGAAATATGCCGAAACGCTGATATTCTTGTTGCGGCAGTCGGAAAAGCTAATTTTGTAACTGCGGATATGA
>CAYOAV010000003.1:0-72796 GCA_964402055.1 uncultured Ruminococcus sp.
ACCTATGACCCTCTGCTTGTAAGGCAGATGCTCTCCCAGCTGAGCTATGCTCCCACATCGTCTTCAGGAATTTTCTTTATCCCCAAGCGACGATATTTATTATACACCATAACTTCTCAAATGTCAAGTGTTTTTTCAAAAAAAATTTTATTTTTTTAGAGAAATTATCTGATCCCTCGCAAATGCGTACTTTTTATCACAAAAATGGCAACAAACTTCTGTAATTTCTTCCTCCTCTGCCATTTTTGACAGCTCATCATTACCCAAACTTATCAATGCACGTTCAACTCTTTCTCTGCTGCAATCACATTTATATGCACAATTGAACTCATCAAGAACATTAGGTGTCAATCCGTCAAGAACCTTCATCGCCATTTCTTCGGCAGTAACACCAGCGGTAAGCATTTGCGTAACAGAAGGCAAACTATTAACGTTCTTTTCAAGCACATCAATACAAGCCTCATCAGCGAACGGTAAAAGCTGTATAAGATAGCCGCCTGCCGCTTTTACAGTCAAGTCGGGATTTACAAGCACACCCAATCCGCAGACAGTTGGTATCTGCTCACTCAGAGCGAAATAGCTTGCAATATCCTCGGCGATCTCGCCTGAAACAATAGGTATCTGTCCGACATACGGCTCTTTGAGTCCGAGATCCTTTACAACGCTCAAAGTCCCGTCCTTTCCAACAGCACCTGCAACATCAAGCTTGCCGTAGGAATTAAGTGGAATTTCAACTATCGGATTCGAAACATACGATTTTACATTTCCCCTGCTATCGCCAACAGCTATCAACGCACCCGCAGGACCATTTCCGTTAAGCCTTAACGTAACGCTGTCTGTATCGTTTTTCAATCCTATACCTATCAGTGAAGCCGCAATTGAAAGCCTGCCTAGAGCCGCTGTAACAACCGCTGACGGCTGATGTATACGTTCAATTTCCGCAACAATATCCGTTGCGTCTATGGCAGTAGCGGTAACAGAAGCGTCCATTGATATTGTTCTTACTATTTTTGCCATTTATATTCGTTCCTTTCAGAAAAATTCCACCTGCCCGAACGGACAAATGGAATATTATCATCTGTTTTTTTGTGCCGCAAAAACAAGCTTTTCACTTGTTTCCTTTGGCTCATCAAAGCTGTCGTAATCATAAACTCCGACAACATCAAAGCCGTTTTCCTGCAACATTTTTTCAATTATTTCCCGTTCAAAAGCAATTTCCGAAAATTCATCGCTGTATCGGGTATACTTTCCATTTTCATCGCATTCAAAAAAATCAAGGCACATTTCAACCCTGTTATCCTGCGGCTCATAATAATTCTGCCAAACGCAATAAACATCATCAAGGTCATACACAAAAGTATTATCGCCGAGGATATTTTTATGCTTATACGGAGTATTAACATCAAAAAGAAACAATCCTTGCGGTTCGCAGAAAAGCGACACTCTTTCAAATGTCTTTCTTATATCCTCAAGGGTTCCGAGATGATTTATACTATCTAATGCGCAAACGGTAACATCAATTGTCCCGAACATATCCAGTTCTGTCATATCCTGACAAAGATACTGTATCGGCAGACCACTTTCAAATTTCTTATCAAGTGCTTCATTGAGCATTTCCATTGAGGAATCTGTACCTATAACATCATATCCAAGCCTTGCAAATTCCTCTGACAGGCTTCCCGTTCCACAGGCAAGGTCAAGCAGGATATTCTTTTTTCCGCCATGTCTTTGCACAAGCGAATCATAATATTCCGCTCTTTCGTTATATGATATATTCTGAGTCAGTCGATCATAATAATACGCAAAGCAATTATAACCGCTCATTACTTATCATCATTCTGCTTCTTAAGGCGGTCAAAAACAAGAGCATAGCCATCACTGCCGTAGTTGAGAGTACGGTTTACACGGCTTATAGTTGCGGTGCTTGCACCTGTTGTAGCAACGATGTCGCTGTAAACATTCTTCTTCACGAGCATTTTAGCAACCTGCATACGCTGTGCAAGCGATTTCAGTTCAAGCACGGTACAAAGATCCTCAAAAAAAGCATAGCATTCCTCGGTAGTTTCAAGAGTGAGAATGGCTTTAAAAAGCTCATCCATCTGCTCTCCTCTTAATTTATCGTTCATAATATGCTCTGCTCCCTCAAAAATCGGGAACAAACCTCCTCTCAAAAGACATAAATATCATTCCTAATATCATTTTATCACATTATAGTAAAAAAGTAAAGTGTTTTTTTGAATTTATACTAAAAAACAGCATAAAAACTTATCTATAAGCGTATTTTAAACGTCATTTCTGATAATATCTTCAAGAGTTTCTCTCTTAACGGCAATTCTTGACTGTCCGCTCTTTACCATAACAACGGCTGGCTTACAAAGTCTGTTATAATTTGATGACATAGAATAATTATACGCTCCTGTCGCAAGAACAGCTATAGTATCGCCCACCTCAACGTGCTGAACAGGCATATTTTCACCGATAAGATCTCCGCTTTCACAGCATTTTCCTGCAAGTGTGATTATCTCTGTCTTTTCCTCGCCTGCACGGTTTGCAACCTCTATATCGTACTCTGATTTATATAGGGCATAACGCGGATTATCGCACATACCTCCGTCAATTGAAACATAGGTGCGGATATCAGGAATATTTTTAATACCGCCAACCGTATAAAGTGTAAGACCAGCAGGTGCAGCTATTGAACGTCCTGGCTCAATAAGAATAAACGGCAGACGTATATCCTTTTCTGCACATATTCTCTTGACCTCGGCAGAAACACACTCCATAAATTTTTCAAAGGGTGACGGCTTATCCTCATTGGTATATTTTATACCAAATCCGCCGCCAAGGTTAAGCTCCTTTACTTCATAGGAAAGCTCTGCCTTAATTTTTGCGATAAATCCAAGCATAACCTCTGCGGCATGAACAAACGGATCTATATCAAAAATCTGACTTCCAATATGACAATGCAGACCTACGAGATTAACATTATTCAAGGAAATAGCTTTTTTTACAGCTTCAAATGCTTCTCCTGTTTCAAGAGCGAAGCCGAATTTGCTGTCGATCTGACCTGTTTTTACAAAATCATGCGTATGAGCGTCAATTCCCGGCTTGATACGGAACATAATATTAACAGAAACGCCTTTTTTCTCTGCAAGCTTGTCCAGACGTTCAAGCTCATAGATATTATCTACAATTATTCTGCCGACCTTTTTTTCAACAGCAAGCTCCAATTCAGCGTCAGTTTTATTGTTGCCGTGGAAACAGACCCTTTCCATTGGGAAATCAACGCTTGCGGCAGTGTAAAGCTCACCTGCGGAAACAACATCAATGCCGATTCCCTCGGAATTTACGATTCTGTACATCTCTTTACAGGAAAAAGCCTTGCTTGCATAGCATACAAGACCATCACCGTAAAATTTCTCCATAGAGCCTTTAAATCTTGAACAAGCACTGCGGATAACAGCCTCATCCATAACGTAAAGCGGAGTACCGTATTTTTCAGCAAGCTCGATTGTATCAACACCGCTTACCGCAAGGTGTCCTTTCTCATTTACCGTCAGATTATCCGATATAAACATAATAAAAACCTCTCTGTCCTTTAATTATTCTTCTTCTGAAACCTCTTCTATTATTTTTCTTATTTCGTCCGCACCCTCGCCTGTAACAGCAGAAAACTGAATAACAGTCATATCCTCGAAGCATTCAACCTCCTGCTTAAGAGCCTCCATTCTTGCAACACGCTCGTTCTTTGATAGCTTATCAGCCTTTGTAAGTATCACCACAAAAGGAAGCTCGTTATCGATCATAAAATTTATCATATGCAGGTCATCTGCGGAGGGTGGATGACGCATATCTATAAGCTGAAAAATAAGAGCTATATCTCTTCCCGACATAAGATAACCCTCGATAAGCTCCGACCAGCGAAGCTTATCTTTTTTTGCAATTTTTGCATAGCCATAACCTGGGAGATCGACAAGAAAGCATTCATCTATCTTATAAAAGTTCACCGTTGCGGTTTTTCCAGGCACGGAAGAAACCCTTGCAAGCGATTTTCTGTTAAAAATTTTATTTATAAGCGATGATTTTCCGACATTTGACCGTCCTGCAAAGGCAAACTCCATCCTTTCGGCAGGCGGCAGCTGCTTATACTCGCCATAGGAAGCAAAAAATTCAGCCTTATTAAAATTCATATCAAGCTCTCACCTCTGCTTTTTCCTGTTTTTTCTCGACTCTTTTCGCAGCTTTCTTACGCTTCACAAGAGCGACATCAAGCACATCTGTCAGCTTTTCCGCAAGGATAAAATTAACATTTTCCTTAACAACATCGTCAACCTCTTCAAGGTCGGCTTTATTTGCGGCAGGGATAATGACATCTTTCATTCCCGCTTTATAAGCCGCCATTGTTTTTTCACGCAGACCGCCTATAGGAAGAACCTTTCCATGAAGCGTTATCTCACCTGTCATTGCAACATCGTGACGAACAGGTATTCCTGAAAGTGCGGAAACAAGAGCAGTTGTCATAGTAACACCTGCCGAAGGACCGTCCTTTGGTGTAGCTCCTTCGGGAGCATGGATATGAATATCCTTTTCCTTATAAAAATCGGGAGCAATGCCGTACTTATCAGCAACGGATCTTACATAGCTTACGGCAATTTTTGAGCTTTCCTTCATAACATCGCCCAAAGAGCCTGTCACCTCGACATTTCCCTTGCCGTTGAGAACGATAGCTTCAAGCGGCATAATAACTCCGCCTACAGATGTCCACGCAAGTCCGTTTACAACGCCAACCTCGTCCTTTTTAGCAAGATCATCGTCAATATATTTTCTTACACCGAGATACTTTTCGATATTTCTCAATGTAACGCTTACGCTTTTTGCCTCGCCCGAAACAATGACCTTTGCCGCTTTTCTGCAAAGTGAAGCTATAAGTCGTTCAAGCTTTCTTACTCCAGCTTCACGGGAATAATTATCGATAAGGGAATAAACCACACTATCAGCGATTTTCAGCATTGAAGCCTTAAGACCATGTGCCTTAAGTTGTTTTGGGATAAGGTGTTCCCTTGCAATATGGAATTTTTCCTCACGGGTATAGCTAGTAAGCTCTATAACCTCCATTCTGTCGAGAAGCGGAGCGTCTATTGTATCCGTTGTATTTGCGGTGGTTATAAACAAAACGTTACTAAGGTCAAACGGCACTTCTATGTAATGATCACGGAAAGCGTTATTCTGTTCACTATCAAGCACCTCAAGCATAGCCGAGGATGGATCACCACGCATATCATGCGACATTTTATCTATTTCATCGAGCAATATCAACGGGTTAGATGTACCAGCCTGCTTCAATGCGGCGATAATTCTTCCTGGCATAGCACCGACATAGGTTTTTCTATGACCTCTTATATCAGATTCGTCCTTTACGCCGCCGAGTGAAACTCTTACATATTCTCTTCCGAGAGCCTTTGCAACGGATTTACCTATAGAAGTCTTTCCTATTCCAGGAGGTCCTACAAGGCAGATTATCTGACCCTTGACATCAGGCTTCAATGCACGGACGGAGATATTTTCAAGTATTCTTTCCTTGACCCTTTTAAGCCCGTAATGATCCTCGTCAAGAACCTCCTGAGCCTTATTCACGTCAATTTCTTCCTGCGTGAAGCTATTCCAGGGAAGCTCTATTACCGTATCAAGATAATTCCTTAAAACTGAATAATCCTGTGAAGAGGGTGACATTCTTGAAAGTCTTACAACCTCACGATGCAACTTTTCCTCACTTTCTTCAGCAAGTCCAAGTTCTTTTATCTTCTGCTCATAATCCTCCAGCTCGTCATATGAATCCTCCTCGCCAAGCTGAGATGAAATAGCTCTCATCTGCTCACGGAGATAATATTCACGCTGACCATCATTAAGCTGCTCTCTTACCTTATTCTGGATATGAAATTCAATATCAAGGACTTCATTTTCTCTTGAAAGCATTGCAAGCAGCATACCAAGCCTTGAAACAAGATAATCCTCTTCAAGAAGCTGCTGTCTGTCCTCAACAGGCAGCGGCACATTGCTCACGATAACATCAAAAAATCTTGAAGCGTCATTTTCATTTAAAATTTCGTTTACAAGCTCCTTTGGCATTCTAGGAACATATCCACAATATTGACGGAATGCATTTTTAACCGCACGGACAACAGCTTCTGTTTCAACATCCTCATCAACACATTCAATGTAATTCGGAAGCTCCTTAACAATAGATTTAAGGTATTTATCATCATTTTCAAGCTTCATAAGCTTAGCACGATATTTTCCCTCAATAAGAACTCTTGTAACTTTATCGGGAGTTTTTACGATCTGACGAACCTCTGCGACCGTACCTATTTTATATAGATCCTTTTTTTCAGGAATATCAACTGAACTATCCATCAGAGCATCGAGAAAAATAAGCTTATCCTCGCTCATTGCAGCTTTGACCGCAAGCACAGAGCTTTCCCTTGAAATATCAAAATGCACAACAGTATTCGGGAAAACAACAAACCCATTGAGTGCAATCATAGGCATAAGCTTTGTTTCTGCTTTAGTTCTCATTATAACCTCTTTTCTCCGCCGACATAAAATAGTCTCATATATTCCTGCCCTCGGCGGAAGCAGGACAGTTCAAAGCACGGGATTTGCATAAAATGCATCACAAAGAATTCCCATTTAAATATTATATATGAAAATCTATTATTTTGCAAGTCACATTTTTTATATATTTATTGTCATTTTTAAGCATTTTTGGTTGAAAATATTGATTTTGCCATAAATCTGCCGCTTTTATAGCGAAAACTATAAAAAAAGCCTTAAAAACACTTAAAAATAAGCATTTATAAGACTTTTTTGAACATAATAACAATTTATGTTATTTTTTTCTTTTTATTTCAGGTGAGCTTCCGCCGTCAACACATTCCTTTGTGATAACAATTTCCGTAATATCACTATCAGACGGAGCTTCAAACATAACAGGCTGGAGTATTTTTTCAATTATAGAGCGAAGCCCTCTCGCACCTGTATCCTTATCTATAGCCTGCTTTGCAATAGCCTTAAGAGCATCCTCTTCAATTTCAAGATTGATATTATCCATCTCAAAGAGCTTTTTATACTGCTTTACAAGGGCATTTTTAGGTTCTTTGAGAATACGAACGAGTGCATCCTCGTCAAGCTCATCAAGAACTGTTATTACAGGCAAACGTCCGACAAGCTCGGGAACAATTCCGTATTTTACGAGATCCTGTGAAGCAACATCCTTATAGATGCCCTTCTGCTTTTCGTTCTTGGATCTAATTTCCGCACCGAAACCGAGTGAAGATGATTCTGTCCTTCTCTGGATAATCTTATCAAGTCCGTCAAAAGCACCGCCGCAGATAAAGAGGATATTTCTTGTATCGACCTGAATACACTCCTGATTGGGATGCTTTCTACCGCCCTGTGGAGGAACATTTGAAACCGTACCCTCAATTATCTTCAAGAGTGCCTGCTGAACTCCCTCGCCGCTTACATCACGAGTAATGGAAGTATTTTCCGATTTACGGGCAATCTTGTCGATTTCGTCAATGTATATGATGCCCCTCTGTGCGGCTTCAACGTCATAATCAGCCGCCTGAAGTAGACGTACAAGTACATTTTCAACATCATCGCCGACATAACCTGCTTCGGTAAGGGTTGTTGCGTCAGCAATTGCGAATGGTACATTTATAATCTTCGCAAGAGTTTGTGCAATATAGGTTTTACCTACACCAGTAGGACCGAGAAGTATAAGGTTGCTCTTTTGCAATTCAACCTCATTATCCTCTGCGTTCATATTATTTATACGCTTATAATGATTATAAACTGCGACTGCAAGTGATGTTTTTGCACCATCCTGACCGATAACATACTCATCGAGAACCTTTTTTATTTCCGCAGGCTTCATAAGCTTGATCGGTGTGTTGGACTTTCTTCCCTCTACACTTCTTGAAGAACGTCTGCCAGGTACAAGCAAGTCATTGCCTGCGAGCATTTCGTAGCAATAAACTACGCAATCATCACAAATATTGCAGCTTCCTGCGGAAAACATATTTCTGACCTGATTTTCAGGCTTTCCACAGAAGTTACATCTTTTCATTCCTTTTTCTGCCATATCATAACTCCAAATTATCTTTTATAGATAACCTTATCAATAAGTCCGTATTCAACTGCTTCCTCTGCAGACATATAATTGTCACGTTCAGTATCCTGTTTAATAATATCAAGCGGCTTTCCCGTATTTTCAGAGAGAATATTATTAAGCTTTTCTCTTGTTCTTACGAGATGGTCGGCATGAATCTTAATATCGGTACACTGACCTGAAAGACCGCCGCCGCCGATAAGAGGCTGATGTATGAGTATTTCGGAATTAGGCAAAGCAAGACGCTTTCCTTTTGCACCCGAAGAAAGAATGAGCGAACCCATTGATGCGGCAAGCCCCATACAAATTGTGGAAACGTCACATTTGATATAATTCATTGTATCAACGATAGCAAGACCTGCTGTTACAGAACCTCCAGGGCTGTTGATATACATACAGATATCCTTTTCAGGATCCTGCCCCTCAAGATGAAGAAGCTGTGCGATAACAACGCTCGCAGAAGCGTCTGAAACCTCCTCTGAAAGGACGATTATTCTATCATTGAGAAGTCGGGAAAAAATATCATAAGAGCGTTCTCCCCTGCCTGTCTGCTCAACAACATATGGAACTAAACTCATAGCTGTACCTCGCTTTCTGTTTTCGGCGTAAAAATGACATTTTACGCAATATGCCGATATACCATACAAACCACCCTCCAAAAATGAGGATGGTTTGCAATTCTATATTTAAACTCAATTAGCCTTCGATTTTTGCGCTATCTTTAACAATCTTAGCTGCTTCTGCAACCTTCATATCTGCCTTAAGACCTTCAACGCTGATATACATCTTAACCTGTTCAACAGGCATATTATACTGTTCAGCGATCTTAGCATATTCCTCGTCAGCCTTTTCATCGCTGATCTCAACGTTCTCAAGCTCTGCAATCTTTTCAAGAGCAAGACGAATCTTAACTTCCTTTTCAGCTCTGTCAGCAAATGTCTTTCTGAAATCAGCCATCTGCATACCTGTATATGTGAGATAAAGATCAAGTGTAAGACCCTGCTGTGAAAGCTGCATCTCAAAGTTACGAACCATCTCGTCAATCTGAGCTTCAAACATAACCTGTGGGATTTCAGCAGTCATCTTACCGATAAGAGCTTCATAAAGCTGATTGTCAGCGGCATTTTCAGCAGCCTTTTCAGCACTTTCTTCGAGCTTCTTTCTATAATCAGCCTTAAGCTCATCAAGTGTATCGAAATCTGTTGCGTCCTTAACAAATTCATCATCAAGGTCAGGGAGTTCCTTAGCTCTGAGTTCGTGAAGCTTAATCTTGAACTCGGCAGGCTGACCTGCAAGCTCCTTCATCTGATAATTTTCAGGGAAGGTTACATTGATAGTGAATTCCTCGCCAGCATTCTTGCCAACGATCTGATCCTCAAAGCCAGGTATAAACTGACCTGAACCAAGGTTAAGCTCATAATTCTTTTCAGAACCGCCGTCGAATGCAACACCATCCTTAAAGCCTTCAAAATCAATAACAGCAACATCCCCGTTCTGTGCAGCTCTGCCTTCAACAGTTACAAGTCTGCCGTTTCTTTCACGGAGAGCTTCAATTGCCTTATCGATCTTTTCGTCTGTAACCTCTTCTACAGTCTTCTTAACTTCAATTCCTTTATAATCGGAAACTTCTACTTCAGGCTTAGCTGTGCAAGTAACTTCGTAAACTACGCCATCATTCTTATTAATGCTCTTAACATTGATTTCAGGATTAGCAACAAGCTTAATACCTGCTTCTTCAACTGCAGGAGCAACAACTACAGGGATAAGCTCGTTTACAGCGTCCTCCCAGAACACATTTTCACCGTAAAGCTTCTCAACCATTTTTCTGGGAGCATTACCCTTTCTAAAGCCCTTTACAGCGATATTCTTCTTTGCTTTTCTATAAGCTTTTTCAACAGCCTCTTCAAACTGAGCTGCGTCAGCACTGATTTCAAGCACATAAGTATTTGCTTCTGTTTTATTATTTGATACTAAACTCATTATTAACTTCCTCCATATAATAAACAATACAATTGATTATATCATATTTTTACTTACATTACCATATTTTTGCCCATTTTTCCACGTTATAAACAATTTACATAATCAATTTAGGGCAAAATTGCACAAAATCACCCGCAATAAGCTGATAATTTATTCCGTCCACCTCACCACATACAGCAAACCTGTGTGCATTTCCATGAAGATGACCGTAATAGCAATTTTTAATGTCATATTTAAACAGCACCGCAAGTATTTCACGGTTATAATCATTAGCGAAAATCGGCGGATAATGCAGAAAAACGATAGGCTTTTTACCGTCATTAAGAGCTGATTTTATTGATGCTTCAAGCCTTCCTGCTTCACGAGCAAGAACCTTTACATCGGCAGGCTCCTCGGAATCCTTTATCCAGCCTCTTGTACCGCAGATACCGTATTCACCGTATGGATAATGATTATTATGCAATATTGTAATCGTGTCAAAATGATTTTCTTCAAGAAATCGGTTCATCTTAGCCATGGAATTCCACCAATAATCGTGATTTCCTTTAAGAATGACCTTTTTTCCGTTAAGACGATTGATGAAATCGAAATCCGCTTTTGCTTCATCAAAATTTATCGCCCAGGAAATATCCCCAGGAATAACGACCGTATCACCTTCCGAAACAGTATTCTGCCAATTATTTTCCAGACGTTCAACGTGGTTGTCCCAGCCTGCAAAAATATTCATCGGCTTATTCGCCGAAAGCGAAAGGTGAAGATCGGCAATTGCATATAATGACATTACAAACCAAGCTCGGCAAGAACGTAATCCTTCTGTTCGTCCTTGGAAATTACCTTGCTGAAACGTACAGGCTTTGTACGGAGAGCGGCAAGTGACTCGGGAACAGGATAACCAGAAAGCTCATTAAGTCTGTCAATCATATCATATTCATCAAGCTCGGACTTTTTGCCCTCGATAGCTTCAAGAACGCTCGCACTGAACTTGTATGGGCTTGCAGTCGAAGCAATTACAGTCTTGGTATTATCACCTGTTGCAGCCTTATAATCCTCATAAACCTTGACAGCAACAGCGGAATGTGTATCAAGGGTATAAGAATACTTATCAAAGATAGCCTTGATAGTAGCCTTTGTTTCCTCATCTGTGCAGAAGCCTGCGGAAAATTCTTCCTTAAGCTTTGCCTTGATATCATCGGAAACCTCATATCTTCCCTCGGAAGAAAGCTTACCGAACCACTCTCTGATCTGAGCGTCGTTATAGCCTGTCATAATATAGAGAAGTCTTTCAAGGTTGCTTGAAATAAGAATATCCATTGACGGAGAAATAGTTGTAATAAAATCTCTGTTTCTGTCATAAATACCAGTTGTGAGGAAATCAGTAAGAACCTTATTTGAGTTAGAAGCACAAATAAGCTTATTAACAGGAAGTCCCATATTCTTAGCATAATAAGCGGCAAGAATATTACCAAAGTTACCTGTCGGAACAACAATATTTATCTTATCTCCTGCCTTTATCTCATTATCCTTAACGAGGGAAGCATAAGCGGAGATATAATAAATAATCTGCGGAGCAAGACGTCCCCAGTTGATAGAGTTAGCGCTAGAGAACATAAGCTTATTTTCTTCAAGCTTCGCTGCAATTTCAGAGTTACCGAAGATATTTTTAACTCCTGTCTGACAATCGTCAAAATTGCCTTTAAGGGCACATACAGCAACGTTTTCGCCGTCCTGTGTTGTCATCTGACGCTTCTGCATCGGGCTAACGCCGTCCTCAGGATAGAATACCATTATCTGTGTGCCGGGAACATCAGCAAAGCCTTCAAGAGCAGCCTTTCCTGTATCGCCTGATGTTGCAACAAGGATAACGATCTTCTTATCTATATTTATTTTCTTAGCTGAGGTTGTGAGAAGGTATGGCAAAATCTGGAGAGCCATATCCTTGAATGCACAGGTAGGTCCATGCCAAAGCTCAAGCACATAAGTACCCTCAAAAAGATGGGATATTTCAGCAATATTTTCACTTTCAAAATTCTTTACAGAATAAGCGTTATCAGTACAATAACGAATTTCTGCGTCAGTGAAATCGGAAAGATACTTTGCAAAAATATAAGTAGCTCTTTCGGAGTAGCTCATATCGCCAAGCTTAACGATCTCTTCCATTGAAACAGAGGGGATCTCAGCGGGAACAAAAAGTCCTCCATCCTTAGAAATTCCCTGAACGATTGCTTCTGCAGACGTAATTTTTACGCTGCTGTCACGGGTGCTTTTGTAATACATAATTCAACAATCCTTTTATAATATAGTCATTATATCGCTTGCATCAAAGGCATTTTCGATATAATTAAATCCAACAATTTTCCTGCCGTCGGCAATTATCTGTACGACATCAAACCTCGGCTGAAGTTCATGCGGGAATTTGACGGAATAAACCTGCGAGGCACGGATAATAAGCCGTTTTTTTCGCATAGTAACAGCGTCAAAGCCGCTTTCGATAAAATCAGGAGTACGGGTCTTTACTTCGACAAATGTGATAATACCATCCTTTTCGGCGATAATATCAATTTCTCCGCCCTTTATCCGAAAATTTCTCTTTAAGATTTTATATCCCTTTTTTTCAAGATAAAACGCAGCAACCTTTTCTCCAAACTCGCCCAATTCCTTAGCCGTCATAGCTTCTCGCCGCCGTTTTTAGCATACAGCTTACGCAAAAAGGTTTTTCTATGGACAGGTGATGCACCATATTTGAGTATCATCTCGTTATGGAGCTTTGTTCCATAGCCCTTATGACGTTCAAACTGATACTGGGGATATTCCTCAGCAAGCTTCATCATATATCTGTCACGCTCAACCTTTGCAAGAATTGAAGCGGCAGCAATACTCGCCGAAGTTCCGTCACCCTTTACAAGCGTTTTAACATCGCAGTCAAGGTGCGGTGTTCTGTTACCATCAACAAGTGCAAGCTGAACGTCCTTTCCAAGACCTTCAACCGCTCTTTTCATCGCAAGGAAGGTTGCTTCAAGAATATTTATTTCATCAATTTCCTCAACGCTTGCAGCTGCGATGCAGTATGCTTCTGCTTTTGCGATTATCTCGTCATAGAGCAGTTCTCGTTTTTTTTCAGAAAGCTTTTTACTATCATTAAGACCTTCGATAACAATTCCCTCAGGCAATATCACAGCGGCAGCATAGACATCACCTGCAAGAGGACCTCTACCAGCCTCATCAACACCGCAGAAAATACCATTTTCAGCACGGAACTCACTATCATACTCAAACAGCGTCATTATCCTTAGTCCTTTCGCCCTTTTCGGGAAGTTCAAGAGTGACCCTGCCAAGCTTACCACTTCTGAACTCGTCAAGCACGGTAATAGCGGCTCTTTCTGTGTTTATCTCTCCGCCCGATATAAGCATTCCGCGAGCCTTGCCGACCTTTTGCAGTAGCTCATAGCCGTCCTCATCGTGTTCAGTTGATATCTTATACCTTGTACAAAGCGTGTCCTTATACATATCGTTAAGAACAAAAAGCAAACGTGACGCAAGAGCTTCAACGTCCACAACATCGTCCTTGACAGCACCTGTAAAGGCAAGCCTTTCGCCGACAATTTTATCTTCAAATTTTGGCCAAAGAACACCAGGCATATCAAGCAATTCAACATCATCGGCAATTTTCACCCATTGTTTATTGAGCGTTACACCAGGTCTGTCCTCAACCTTAGCTTTTTTCTGTTTTGCGAGGCGGTTTATCAGCGAAGATTTTCCGACATTCGGAATACCAACGATCATAACGTGCAGAACACGTCCCGACATACCCTTTGCCTCAAATTTTGCAATAGTATCCTTCAGAACAGTTTTCACAGCAGGAACGAACTTATTTACTCCTCTGCCGCTGCGGCAATCTGTCGGTATAGCTGTTATCCCGATACTATTATAATATGATATCCATTTCTGAACAGCCTGTTCATCGGCGGTATCACACTTATTAAGAATAACTATTCTTGGTTTTCCCTCGATGAGGTTCTGCAAATCGGGATTTCTGCTTGAAACAGGAATCCTTGCATCAATAACCTCTGCAACAGCGTCAACAAGCGGAAGAGATGATTTTATCATTCGCTTGGTTTTCGCCATATGCCCAGGGAACCATTGAATAGATGGTATTTCAGTCATTTACGCCTCCGTTTCAGGCAGGGATGCCAAAGCTTGAAAACGGGAATATTCTGAGAACAACCTTACCGAGAATTTCGTCCTCTGAAACAAATCCGACAAGCTCGCTTCGGCTGTCTGTTGAGTTCATTCTGTTATCACCCATAACGAATACACAATCCTTAGGAACAGTCACGGGATAATCATGTCCGTTTTCGTCAAGTAAAGTGAGATTATTGATATAATCCTCCTGCAAAACCTTTCCGTCAACAGTTACCTCGCCGCTGTCAAAATCGATATCAACAATCTGACCGCCTGTTGCGATAACTCTCTTAACGATAACCTTATCAAGGGAAGGATTATCGTTGTCAATGATAACAATATCGCCGTTCTTTGGAGTATAGAAAAGATATGAAACGATCAGTCTGTCCTTGTCAACAAGTGTGGGTAGCATAGATTCTCCGTTCACTGCGGCAAGTCTGAAAACAAAGGTAAAAAAGAGTATAACAGCAAAAAATGCAACAACAAGCGTTTCAACCCATTCAAACAGGTTTTCGGAGCTTGAAATCTTCTTTTCTTCCTCGTCAAGAACCTCATAATTAAGCTCATATTTTCCCATAATCGTCAACCCTTTCCAATATTTTATTGATTTTAATGTTCCGACAACCTGCATGCTATCGGCACAGCATTGACTATGTAGCAAAAAAGGGACAAAGCTGTCCCTTATATGCGATAAAATTACTTGATCTGCTCCTTAACCTTAGCAGCCTTACCAACTCTGCCACGGATATAATAGAGCTTGCTGCGGCGAACCTTACCGCTTCTTACGAGTTCAACCTTCTCAATGATGGGAGAATGAACAGGGAATACCCTTTCAACGCCGCATCCGTAGGAAAGACGTCTAACTGTGAATGTTTCGTTGATACCGCCGTGCTTCTTAGCGATTACAGTACCCTCGAAGATCTGGATTCTGTACTTGTCGCCTTCCTTGATTCTAACGTGTACCTTTACTGTGTCACCAACGTTTACAACGGGTGCGTTTTCTTTCATGCTACTCTGGCTAATAAGCTTAAGTGCGTCCATGGATAAATTCCTCCTAATAATTTCAGACATTCTTACCTCACGCAAGCTGACCGATACAACGATCTGTGGCAGCGGACTGTCCTTTTAATGTCAACCGTATTTACGGCGGCACTAATCTCGTGTCATAGCATATTTCTACGTCTACGAAACGGATTTTCAAATGCTATTTAATTTTAACACATCATTCCGAAAATTACAAGTGATTTCACGAAAAAAATCATAATCTGCTGATTATACAAACAAATCGCCATTATTTTTTAGGATTTTTGTGCGTTTTGTACTAATTTTCAAGTTATCAACACCGCAATACCTTTGCAAAGCTTCGCAAAACACATTTGAATTAATGTTAAGCTCCTGACCTGCCGGCAAATTCACCGTCAGAATGACCGAATCACCGTATTTTTCACAGGAAACAAGTGTAATATTCGGTCTTATATCAATAAGTATCATTCCCTTTTTCTTTGAATGCTTTTCGACCTCGATTTTTTCAAGGCTCATCATATGACCGAAGCCTGCAATTATATCCTCAGGTGTTTTATTTTCACAAATAAGAGTAAATTCATACTCGGAAAAAGCAATTTCCTTATTTTTACTCTGAGGTGCTGTCATAGAAATGAAATGCAGTCCTTCGGGAAGAACCGCATTCAGCCTTTTGCACATTTCATCATATGGCAGCTGCTCCACCGTTTCAAAATCCATAATTTCGCAGTCACTTTCCACTCCAAGAGCAAGTGCAAGCGGAAAATTCAGATAGATTCTTGGGTTAAAGCCCTCCGAATACCAGACAGGAAGCCTTGAACGCTTCATCGCACGCTGCATAGTTCTGAAAAGATCAAGATGCGAAATAAAAACAGCACGTCCTTTTTTTTCAAAAACTCCCCTTACCTCATATTTTTCAGTCAAAGCAAGGTCCTCCTATACATTTACTTACGCCACAACCAGCACATTTTTCACGGCAATTCGGTGTAGTTACTCCATTATGTGCAGTTTTATTCTCACGGATAAGGAATTCCTTTGTAACATAATAATCAAAGCTATCCCACGGAAAAAGCTCGTCAAATTCACGTCTGCGGCAGGCATAGAAATTCATATCAAGATTATTTTTTTCAAATGCTTCAACCCAGGCTTCATAATTATAATGCTCATCCCAGCTGTCGAATTTACAGCCGTTTTTCCATGCGTCATATATGACCTGGGATATACGTCTGTCGCCCCTTGCAAGCACTGCTTCAAGGACAGAAATTCGGTATTTGCTCCAGCTGACATTTATATTCCTTATACCCTTTGTTTCAGAAAGAAGGATATCCTGCTTATGCTTTATCTCCTCCTCTGTTGCCTGAGGTTCAAATTCAAAGGGTGTAAACGGCTTAGGCACAAAGGTAGCACAGCTGATAGAGATCTGAATATGCTTTCCTCTCGGACGGTTTGGATTCTGATAAAAAAGGTCGCATATTTTCTTAGCAAGCTCTGCAATACCTCTTATATCGTCATCAGTTTCAGTTGGCAAGCCAAGCATAAAATAAAGCTTAACAGCTGTATATCCTCCATCAAAGGCAAGCTTACAGGCACGGAATATCTCCTCCTCGGTGATATTCTTATTGATAACATCACGAAGCCTTTGCGTTCCCGCTTCGGGGGCAAAGGTCAGACCGCTCTTACGCACCTTTTGTATCTGATCCATAAGCTCCTTACTGAAACGGTCAATACGCATTGACGGAAGTGAGAGATTTATACGTTCATCCTCTGTATAGTCTGAAAGCTTTACAAGCATATTTTCAATATCTGAATGATCGCTTGTACTCAATGATGAAAGCGATATTTCCTCATAGCCTGTACTTTCGCAGAGATTTTTCGCTTCATCACAGATTACACCTGTTGATTTTTCTCGGAAAGGACGATATATATACCCTGCCTGACAAAATCTGCAGCCTCTTATACAGCCACGCAGAACCTCTACAATAGCTCTGTCATGCACGACCTCACAATATGGTACGACAAATTTTTCGGGATAATAAACTGTACTCAGATCCTTGATTATACGCTTCTTTATAACAGGCGATGCACAAGCTATATTCGGTGTAAAGGAAGTTACCTTGCCGCCATCATCGTATGTTACATCATAAAAAGAAGGAACATAAACCCCTTCAAGCTTTGCGGCAGCTTCAAGAAACTCATTCTTTGAAGCATTTTTCTTTTTCATTTCAACATATAAGTCATAAACCGCAAGATTAATTTCCTCACCCTCGCCGAGAATAAACAAATCAAAAAATTCTGCTATCGGTTCAGGGTTACATACACACGGTCCGCCGCCTATAACAATAGGCGAAAGCGCTGTACGGTCTTTCGCCTTTACAGGTACTCCTGCAAGGTCGAGCATATTAAGAATATTGGTATAACACATTTCATACTGAATGGTGAAGCCGATGAAATCAAAATCCTTTATCGGTTCAAGGCTTTCCAAGCCATAAAGCGGAATATCATTTTCACGCATAAGCCTTTCAAAATCAACATCAGGTGCAAAAACTCGTTCGCACCAGAAATTTTCACGTTCATTTGTAAGCGAATAAAGTATCTTCATTCCGAGATGTGACATTCCGATCTCATATGTATCGGGAAAACAGAATGCAAACCTCATATCAATTTTGCTTTTATCCTTAACAACGCTGTTAAGCTCACCGCCAATATAACGTGACGGCGTTTTAACTTCAAGCAAAAGCTTTTCTATTTTTTCCTTTAACATATATCCTCCTAAACCGACACAGCCGTAAAAAGCAAAAACAACAGCGTCAGATATATTGTAAAATTTCTTGTTCCTGTCATAAAAAGAACGACCGCCGCCGCAGGAACAGTAACTATGCTCGCATAATTCAAAGCAGATTCCGCCTTAAGGGCAAATCTATAAGGCAGAAAACGGTAAAAAACAGCAGTCATAAGCTTGCCGCCGTCAAGAAAGCTTATTGGCAAAGCATTAAAAAGCCCGACTGCAAGATTTATAACTGCGAAATCGTAAGCTTTCATAAGAGTTGCCGTCACATACATAACGAAATTCACCAAACAACCCGAGGAAAGAACGGCAAGCTCCTTTGGAAAGCTGCATATATTATTCGGACGGACTATTTTTATTCCTGCACCATAGAAAACAAGCTTTTTTATGCTCATTCCCATAAGAAGCATAACTATCAAATGACCTGTTTCATGGAGAATACACGCATAAAGGCTGTAAAGGGCATAATCATTACAGCCGATGAGCATAAGTATCGAAACTGCCGCAAAAAAGCTAAAATCGAAGCATACCTTTACCCTGCCGATGCAAAACTCAATCATAGGAAACAGGCTTTGAATTTATGAAATCCAATATTTTTTCAACAAAGTCGTCAGACGTTTCTGAAAAACAAGCTTTCTCAAATCTTTCAGAAAGTGAAACGGAAATTTCAGGAAAAAACATATTTGACACAATAAATGCAATTGAAATAACAATACAGAGCATAGCCTGTACTGTAACGGTTTCATCTAACGTCCTGCGTTTTATGTCATTTTGCAAAACCTTATTTTCAGTTATTTCTGTTATATTTTCGTCCATAATATCCCCTCCCGAACAGACAATAGCTTTCATAACAAGTCTATTACGGAAGTTGGAAAAATATTCTATGAATTACTTTTTCATTCTGATGATAGAGCCTGACGGATACTCCTTTTCACAAGGAATAACGAGCTTCATCATTGCATGATTGGCATTTTCAACAAGCTCACCGTTTTCGTCATACATTTCACTAATAGTCATACTATCAAAATGACGATTCGGAGCAAGAATTTCAACCTCTGCTCCCTTTTCAAAACGGTTACGTTGGGTAGCATATATTACGCCGTCCTTACATTCGTCAACAATGGCGATAACATCATATTCACGGATATATCCGCTGTTTTCGTAATACTGGCAATCCTTAGGGTGTCCGTAAAAGAAGCCTGTACAGTATTTTCTATGGCTAACCTTGAACACCTCGTCACGAATCCAATCGGGAAGAACATAATTATCGGGTGAAGCCTTAAAAATATCCATTGCCATACGGTAAGCGTTTGTCACAACCGAGGTATAATATGATGATTTTGCTCTACCCTCTATCTTAAAGCTCATAACTCCTGCTTTAGCCAAATCGTCTATATGGTCGATCATACACATATCCTTAGCATTAAGGATATACGAACCCTTTTCGTCCTCGAAAACAGGATAGAACTCATTCGGTCGCTTTTCCTCCATAAGATGATATCCCCAGCGGCATGGCTGTGAACACTCTCCCCTGTTTGCATCACGGTTGGTAAGATATGCAGAAAGCAAGCATCTTCCCGAAAAAGACATACACATTGCACCATGCACAAAAACCTCAATATCAAGGTCATCGGGAGTTTTAGCACGAATTTCCGCAATTTCATCGATAGAAAGCTCACGGGCAAGAACTACACGCTTTGCTCCCATATTATAAAGCTCATTTGCAGAAACATAGTTGACAATACCTGTCTGCGTAGACATATGAATTCCCATATCGGGTGCAAATTTCTTTACGAGCGACATCAATCCAAGGTCGGCAACGATAACAGCGTCTATTCCACTTGCCACAGCCTGCTCCATAAAGCCCTCAAACTGCGGAATTTCATTATTTCTCGGCAAGGTATTACAGGTCAGATAGACCTTAACTCCCTTTGCGTGAGCTTCATCAACAGCGGCTTTCATACCATCGCCGTCAAAATTCTTCGGAGCGGCTCTCATACTGAAAGCCTGTCCACCTATATATATTGCGTCTGCACCGTAATCAAGTGCAGCCTTGAAACGTTCATAGTCACCTGCAGGTGCAAGAACCTCAAGCTTATTCAGATCCATTAGTAAAACCTCACTTAATTCCTGCAAGGACAAGGTTAGCTTCATGCTCATCATTTGTCATTGCATAGTAAACCTCTCCTGTATCAACATTTGCACAGAAGAATTTATAATCCGTATCGGCAGGATACAAAACAGCTTGTATTGCATCCATACCTGGATTGCAGATAGGTCCCGGAGGAAGTCCTGCACCCTCATAGGTATTATAAGCCTTTGACATTTCCTTTGACGGAACATCTATATTCGGCTCAATTATTTCCTCAACATATTTTCTTGTTGGGTCAGACTGGAGCAATGGGAAATTATCAGGATCGGCAAGACGATTGCGGAAAACAGACGAAACACGCTTCATATCGTAAACCGAGCTTGCTTCAGCCTGAACCATTGAAGCCAGCGTAATAACCTCCTCAAGCTCCATGTCGAGATCTTCCATTCTTGCGAACAAATCGGAGGTCATTTTTATTGAAAAATTACGATATATCTTTTTCACAACAATTTTAGGGTCTTCATCTTTATAAAATGTATAGGTATCAGGGAAAAGATAACCCTCCATTTTATAGAATTTCAGCGAGCTAACCTTTACAAGCTTTTCAAAATCAAATCCGAAGCTTGCATTATTAAATTCGAGGATAAACTCATCAGCATTGCATACATCATTTTCTTCAAGACGCTGTGCCGCATCATAGAGAGTTATTCCCTCAAAAAATACAACGTCAACCGATTCTCTTGTATCGACAGCACCCTGCTGAAGCTCGTACACGATATTTTCATAGGACATATCACCCGAAAGGACGTGCGAACCTGCAACAAATGTACCGTCCGAGCCTTTCATACGGGAATAAAAGCGGAAGAAATATGTACTTTCAATTATTCCCTCGTCATAAAGAATATCCGCAATATCAGCCGTTCCCGAATTCATTGGTATTTCAACAACGACCTCGACCGAGGATTTACCTATTCCAACAAAATCCTTTGCAAATTTCAATGCAAATGACGCACAGAAAACGGCTATTGTTACAACTATAGCCGTCATAACAAGACCGAAAATTAACCTGCCGCCAACTCTTTTTTTACGCCTTTTTTTATGTTGAACAGGCTTCTCGGGAGGTTCTTCCTCGTCTTCATCCTCATCCTCGTACTTATCTGTAATTCCGTCCTCATTATCCTCAGAGGGAGCAGTTATAATTTCGTCATAAAGCTCTTCAGAAGCATTATCTTCAACAGGTATTTCCTCCTGCTTTTCTTCAATTATTTCGTTAACATTTTTTTCATCATTGATGATTTCCTCGGGAATATTCATTTCGTCCATACCGAACCTCCTTTAAGCTTTTTCACATATTTTTCGGTAACTAGCATATCTGCAGCAATATCAAATTTTCCTCTGACAAGGCTTGTAACTGTACAGCAACAGTATTCTATTCCGATATTGTACAATCCTTTATGCGAGGAAAGAAATCTGTCATAATACCCTTTTCCATAACCAAGGCGATATCCCTGCATATCATAAGCAAGAGCAGGAACAATACATATTGCATCACTAAAATCGGTCAGAAGCTCACAACGTTCGGGAACAGGTTCAAGCACACCGAACGAACCAGCTTCAAGCTGCTTGTCCGAGGTTATGATATAAAAATCCATATTGCGTGTACCTTCGATACATCTCGGAACGGCAACGACCTTACCGTCATTCACTGCCGTATGTATCAACTTCATTGTATCGACCTCAATTTCAGTAGAAACATAAGTCAGAATACATTTGCAATTTTTATACGCTTCTGTCGAAGTAAGCTTACGGAAAATCATATCATCAAGCTTTTCTTTATGCTCCTGCGTCATATCCCTGCGAAGCTGCTTGAACTTTGCTCTAAGCTCTTTTTTATATTCCCTTATATCAAAACGGCTTACCTGCATAAAAGATCTCCGCTGATTTTGTCAGATACATTTTTTCCATTAAGAATTTCTGCAAGCTTCAAAGCAAGCTCCATTGCCGTTGCAGGACCTCTTGAGGTTACAACATTTCCATCAACAGTAACAGCGTCATATGTTATTTCAGCACCATGAAGTTCCTTTTCAAATCCGGGATAACAGCAAGCCTTTTTACCATTCAGCACTCCATTATGTCCAAGAACTGATGGAGAAGCACACATTGCTGAAATGTAAAGGTTTTTATCTTGACAGTACGAAATTGCCCTTGTAACATTTTCCGATGAATCAAGGTTCAACATTCCTGGCATACCGCCCGGGAGATAAATCATTTCAAGCTTATCATCAAGCACAAGTGAGCTATCATCAATATCCGCACAGAATGTGATACCATGAGCACCCTTGATATTTTTCTCTCCAATACCAACAGAAACGACCTCCGAGCCGCTTCTTCTAAGAATATCCATAACTGTTACAGCCTCGATTTCCTCAAAGCCGTTTGCAAGAAAAACATAAACCATAATAAAACTCCTCATTTAAAAATTATAGTATTTTTTTTGATCTGAAATTCAGGGCAATATGACCTCTTCGATTTCCGCAAACCATCAAGTCCAAGATCCTCTTCCCTGTTTATATAGATAAAATCCCGTGCCTCCGCTTTTGCAAATTCATTCATTACAGCAGTATAAGCACCATTAATACCAGGCAGAGCTTTTTCAATATGAATATCAATTGTATCAGAATTTGTACGGCTGCCAACTGTAAAGCCAACAACCTTTCCATCAATTCTTACAACTCCACCTTTTAAACCAAGCTCTGCAAAATAGTTAAAAAAGGTATTTATTGCATACTGTTCTCCGACAGCGGATTCATCATCATACATATCGTTATAGTTATAGCTTTCAACAGCAAAAAGAATGCATTCATCATAATCCTTTTCAGTCAGTGAAGAATAGCTCCAGCTATTTTCATAAAATCTGTTAAGGTGATTACGTTTACCGTGGAGCTTTTTACCTGACAAGGTTATGAGCTTTTCAGCAAGATAAACATAATCATAATCGGCCTCATCTGTTGTAACGTTAAATTCGCCAGCGAAATTCTCCTCAAAAAAACCAAGCTGTTCATCCGAAACAGATGTTACGCATAGCGGCGAGCCTTTTTCCTCCGAATATTTTTTTAATTCGTCAAAAAGCTCCTTTCTATCACCCTGACCGGCAGGGTAAGTGAAGTGCAGACCGTTTTTTTCTGATTTTGAGATATAAAAATCCTTAAACCGGCAAATTTCTGTTTCATAAAGCCTATGCCAAGCAAAATTATTTGCAAAGGAATATTCACAGCCGCGAAAATCGGATATTCTCAACAGACTATCTATCCAAGGCTTATCGGCAAGTTCAATTTTTCTGAAATCAAGCATTTATTACTCTTCTCCGTATTCTCATTCTGCATTAACAGAACTGTATATAAGCTCGGAAAGTCCGCGTGAAATTTCCTCAACAGGCAGCGGTGAAGCCCCGTCACTGCATGGAACAACATTCCAGCCGAGCTTTTCTGCGGCATAAAGTGCAGAACGTCGGCAAGCTTTAAGATATTCAACATTCGCTTCGTGAATGTCCTTTTTACTTTCATCACCCTTATAACGTTCGCTCATAAGCCTTTGGGATATTTCTATCGGCATATCAAGGAAAATAACGCAGTCAGGTCTTGGAAGCCCAAGCTTAGAATATTCATAATCTTCAAGCCATTCAAGATAAGAATCCCATTCATTTTCAGGAAGCTTTGACATCTGATGAATAGCATTTGATGTGACATATCTTCCTGCAAGGATAATCTCACCGTTTTTATAGCTTTCCTCCCAATATTTTTTATAGCTTATGTATCTGTCAGCCGCATAGAAGCTTGAAGCCGCATATGCGTTGATATCAGCCGCATTTTCCGATATTTCGCCCGAAAGATACATCTTTACAAGCGTTGAAGATGGCTTATCATAATCTGGAAAGCTGATAGCCTTTACAGCATAATCATGCGATAGTTTTTCTTTTATAATATCAAATTGTGTTGTTTTTCCGCTTCCGTCAAGTCCGTCTATAACAATAAGCATATTTTTCATTAAAATCACCCTAAAAAAATTAATACATACAGTTATTATACCATTTTTTCTTGATATCGTCAAGGAATTACAAATTTTTTATAAGGTAGCTTTCCTGAGTTACATTCATTCGCTGTAAACCTTATCAAAACCAGCAAAAACAGCTTTAATTTCCTGTGAAACACTGCTTAAGCTAAAAAAAATATAATTATCGCCATTATATTCATATAGATAGCAGGCTCTGTCAGTAAAATCTGCATTTACAAAATATCGTGCATAAACATATTCGGGAACGGAATTACCATAGGGGTATATTTCAAGTCTATGTTCATCACTTGAATCATCCTCGACATAGCTTTCAAAATTTTCAGCGAAATCCGAATAAGCTCCCACATTATATAGTATTTCCACAAAAAAAGTATTATTCTCCTTGATAAGTCTTAGCTGTTCGGGTTCAGAAAAATCCATTTCAATCTCATTATTGATAACAGCAAGCTGTTCAGCTGTAAGACTTGTTCCCTTTACATCAATAATATAATCACGAAAAAGCATATTTTTTCCAAATTGAAGGGCTGTATAAAGAATCGCAAAAAGAAGTATCGAAATAATAGTATAAATCACATAATTTTGTTTTGGTTCTTTATGATACGGCTCTTCAATGAGGTTATTTTGTTGAATTTCATTCATATAGACTGCTCCTTTTTATGCAATATATTTAAAATATACCACTAAAAATAAAATTGGTCAAGTAGTAGTGCAATTTTTCTGAAAATATGTTATAATAAAGGTATCAATTCTGAAAGAGGAAAACCGTTACCATATGAACTACAAAGTAAACTGGAGCAATTCTGAAGGAGCTTTTGCCGTTCCTGATAATACACTTGACAGTATAAAGCTCGCAAGTGGAAAAAATGTAAAGGTACTGCTCTACATAATGAAATATAAAACAGCTTCTACCGAAGATGCCGCTGAAATTGCGTCATCGCTTGATAAAAATATGACAGCGGAGGACGTTGAGGATTCTTTATCCTTTTGGGAACAGATCGGTATTCTATGTCAAGCAAGTGCTTCAACTAAAATCCAATCAGAAAACAAGGTTGAAAACGAACCTAAACCTGTTGCAAAAACTCCGCTCTCCCCTGCAAGAGCTGTTGAAAGGGCGACTAAAATGCTTACCCCTGCTGAAATTGCCGAAAAAATTAAAAGCTCGCCTGATATTGCATTTTTATTTTCGAGTGCAGAATCAATACTGGGCAAGCCTTTGACAAACACAGAACAGCGTTCGCTCATACATTGGGTTGAATATTACTCAATAGGCTGTGACATTATTCTTATGTTGATAGAATATTGCAAATCCATTGACAAAGCAAGATTAGACTACATCCAAAAAATCATTCAGAGCTGGGCGGAAAAAGAGATCAACACTCATGAGCTTGCAGATGCTGAAATCAAAAAAATGCAGAAAAATTATTCGCTTGAAGGAAAAATTAAAACACGCCTTGAGCTTAACCGTGCATTAACTCAAAAGGAGCTTGATATTGTCAATGAATGGTCAGCTAAGGGAGTTTCGCTTGAACTTATCGAGCTTGCTTATGAAAGAACCGTTCAGGCGACAGGCAAAGCCTCATTTCCGTATATGAATAAAATCATTGAAAACTGGCTTAATGAGAATATACGAACACCTGCCGCCGTTGAAAAATATGAACAAAAGCGTGCTGCAAACGCTCCCATGCGTCAGAATGTTAATGAAAATAACAATCATTCATATGACCTTGACAAGCTTCTTGAACACGCTAAAAACAATATTCCAAGCCTGAAGGGAGAGCAATAATATGAGCTATGACAGACAGACCTACGAAAAAGCAGAAGCAGTGATCAGTAGCAGACGACTTGCCGCACAGGACGAAAATAACCGCAGAATAAAGGAAATAGAAGAAAGAATACCCGAAATAAGAGAAATAAATTCACAGCTTGCACATACAATCGTAGATATTTCAAAGATGATATTAACCAAAAAAGCTGATACAACAAAATGCCTTGAAGATATAAAGGAAAAAAATTTACAGGCTCAGAATCTTATAACCGAGTTGCTAACAGCAAATGGATACCCCGCAGATTATCTGAAAACCAAGTTTTATTGCGAAAAATGCGAAGACAAGGGTTATGTCAGTGACGGAAGATGTACCTGCCTGCTTAATCTTCTAAAAAAATACAGCATTGACAGGCTTAACGGTCAGGCAAATCTCCCTGACTGTGATTTTAACCATTTTTCACTTGAATATTACAGGGGGAAAAAGGATGAGGACGGAAATGACTGCCTTGATAAAATGAGCAGAATATACGATTTCTGCCGTGAATATTCGGATAATTTTTCCATCAAGCGTCCAAGCCTGCTTATGTATGGAAAAACAGGTGTTGGCAAAACTCATCTGTCACTCTCTATTGCAAAGGAAGTTGCAGGAAAGGGATTTAATGCCGCATACGGCTCAATCGTTAATCTACTGACGATAATTGAGCGTGAGCATTTCGGAAAAATTCCCGAGGACGAAAATATGGACACAGTAAATCTGCTGATAAATGCAGACCTGCTTGTGCTTGATGACCTGGGAGCGGAATTTTCCTCGCAGTTCTATGAATCTGTTACATATAACATCATAAACAGTCGAATAAATCTCGGTCTGCCAACGATCATCAGCACAAATCTTACTGCAGCTGAGCTTCAGAAAAAATATAATGAACGAATCATATCAAGATTGTTCGGAGAATTCTCCGCATTATATCTAGTCGGCGAGGATATTCGTCAAATTAAACGTCTGAATGGAGAAAAATAAAAAAATTCATACAAAAATGCAAAAAACTATTGCAATTATCGTAAAAGTGTTGTATAATAGTTACAACAACCTAAAAGGAGTGTTTTTCTATGGACACAAATATTCTTCTTGAAAGCGGTACTAATGAACTTCAGCTTCTCGAATTTGAAGTTGGCGACAGCACCTTCGGCATCAATATTTCTAAGGTAGTTGAAATTATGATGGATCAGGAGGTCACACCTGTTCCAAATTCACCCGAAGAGGTAGAGGGTGTGTTTATCCCAAGAGATAAGCTCATTTCTGTTATTGATTTACATAAAGTTGTAAAAAAGCCTTACAAGAACACAGGCAAGGAAATTTTCATTATAAGTGAATTCAACCGTATGCAGGTTGCTTTCCACGTTAGCCGTGTAAAGGGCATTCAGCGTATTTCTTGGTCGGATATTTCCGATCCGCCGTCCATTACATCTGGCGGTTATGATGACAATGCTGCTGGTCTTGCAACGGGTGTTGTAAAGCTTAACGGAAATATTATCATTATTCTTGACTTTGAAAAAATCGTTTCAAAGCTTAATAAGGATGCTGGTCTTGACACTACAGGCCTTGATCATATGGAGCATGCAAGTGGTGCTATCGCAAGGAAAAAGCTTGTAGTTGCTGATGACTCCAAGTTCCTTAATAAGATGATCACTGAGTCGCTTGAACATATCGGCTTCACCAACATTGAATCCTTTACCAATGGTCAGGACGCTTGGGATTATGTTCTCTCACACAGAGGTGCAGGTGACAGAATCACCGATGAGATTGCTTGCGTAATAAGTGATATTGAAATGCCTAAGATGGACGGTCACAGACTTACCAAGCTTATCAAGGACGATGCTGTTCTCAAAAAGATACCTGTTCTGCTCTTCTCCTCGCTTATCAACGATCAGATGATTGCAAAGGGAAAATCAGTCGGAGCTGACGGTCAGTTCTCCAAACCACAGATAAAAGAGCTTATAGATTATCTAATTAAACTGCTTTCATAAAATTTCCTATCCCCCGATTTTTCGGGGGATTTTTTCTATGTGCAATGTATTGACAATGCACATAATATGTAGTAAAATGTAAATGAAGGAGTTGATAGCATGGCAACAACAAATATTACTATACGAATGGACGCTGAATTAAAAAAGCAGGCAGAAGTTCTCTTAAATGAGCTTGGTATGAATATGACAACTGCCTTTACAATATTCACTAAGCAGTTGGTAAGAGATGGATGTTTTCCGTTTGTTCCCGATGCACATATGCCAAATGAAGAAACACTTGCCGCCTCGGAGGAAGTTATGGCAATGGAAAATGATCCAAGCATAGGTAAAGAATACACAAATGTTTCTGATATGTTCAGGGAGCTTCTTGAATGAAATATATTGTTAAACCTACATCTAGATTTGCAAAAGATATTAGACTAATGAAAAAAGAGGCTATTGCTCTACCAATTAAATCTTGAAGATTTATGCGAAGAACCACAGCAGAAAGCCTAGGAAGAAAACCGCAGGAATATGCAAATATTTCAAGGTTTTCTGACGACGGATTTCGGCTGTGGGGCAAGCAGAAAATTCAGGAGTTAATTGGGGGAGCAATACGATATCTCCCTTGCCGAAAAAGTAATTACAGCTCTTGCAAATGGTGAAAAACTCCCTGATAAATACTGCGATCATAATTTAACAGGCAATTTTTCAGGTTGCCGTGAATGTCATATTACTCCTGATTGGCTATTGATTTACAAAATTTCAAATGACACAATTTATCTTTATCTTATAAGAACTGGCTCTCACAGCGATTTATTCGGGAAATAGTTTCCCCCGATTTTTTAACCAGCCACCAAAAGTTAGACCAAAAATCTAACGATTGGGAGGTCGGTTTTTTATGGCAAAATTTATAAAACACACCTCAATCGACAGTTTTTTATACGAATTGCAATTATAATATAGAAAAAGCTAATCAACATTTTTTCACAGAAAGGTATTATAGCAATTATGTATATTTATGCGGATATTCTTATTATTACAAATATATACTCTAATTATTTTCTGCTAAAAGCCGCCTCAAAGCTTACTCATAACTCAATTAGGAAAAGTAGATGTATTTTTTCTTCAATAATAGGGAGTCTTTTTTCTCTCGTGATACTTCTGCCTGAGCTTAATACTTTTTCACTTCTCCTTGTAAGAATCGTTTCTGCAGCACTTATGGTAATGCTTTCATTCAATGGAAAAAGTTTCTCCGAGCTTTACAGGATAGGCTTGATCTTCTTTTTTATAAGCTTTCTTTTTGCAGGAACTGAATACGCTTTTTCACTGCTTGATAAAAAAGACAGAATGTTTTTCCATAATTCAGTGCTATACATAAATATATCACTTCTGACGCTTGTTATTTCAACTGTTTCTGCTTATGCGGCACTTTCGCTTTTCCGACGATACCTTGACAAAAGCAATGGCTTTGACGGAGATTACAGCGTTATCATAATCAAGGGTGATAAACAGCTATGCCTTAAGGCTGTATGCGACAGCTGTAATAATCTGACGGATTCTTTTACAGGCAAGCCTGTTATAATCTGTGGAAAAAAGAGTATTGAACCAATTTTCGGCAAAGATGAGCTTATAAACGCAATAACCGAAGCAGGCAGAGCAAATCCAGGCTGGAGATTCATACCGTTTTCAACCATAAATTCAAATGGACTTATACCATCATTCCGCCCGACAGGGATATACATAAAAAACAACGAAAGCGGAAAAATAAAATATATTGAGGCTTATATCGGAATAGTTGAACGTGAGTTTGACCATGCGATTTTTAACCCCAAGCTTCTAGGATAAGGAAAGGATATTGATAAAAATGATTTTTACAGCTCTGATTGAAAAAATACGCATTATATTTTTTAAACGTCCAAAAGATGTATTTTACATAAATGGTCCTGATACTTTGCCTGCTCCCCTCACCCGTGAACAGGAGGAAAAGGCTTTTGAAATGCTTGAAACAGACGCAAGTTCCGCACGGCAATTATTAATAACGCATAATCTACGGCTTGTGGTATACATTGCCAAAAAATTTGAATCCACAGGCATTGAAATTGAAGATCTTGTTTCAATCGGAACGATTGGACTTATAAAAGCGGTAAATACCTTTTGTCCCAGCAAGAATATCAAGCTTGCAACCTATGCATCACGCTGTATTGAAAATGAGATCCTTATGTTTCTTCGTAAATCATCACAATATAAAAACGAGCTTTCCTTTGATGAGCCGCTGAACATTGATTGGGACGGAAATGAGCTTCTTCTTTCGGATATCCTTGGTACAGATGAAAATATCGTCAACAGCGGAATTGAATGTGAAGCCGAACGCAATGTTTTACTTGAAGCAATTGAACGTTTGCCTGAACGTGAAAAAGAAATAATGAAAATGCGTTTCGGCATTAATACAGGGCGTGAAATGACACAAAAGGAAGTCGCAGATATGATTGGAATATCACAATCCTACATATCAAGACTGGAAAAACGCATTATAAAAAAGCTGAAAAAGGAGCTTGAAGCACTCATCAATTAAAGCTTGCCCTTTATTCTGTCGAGCGAATATTTTTCAAGACGTGAAACCTGTGCTTGTGAAATTCCTATCTCATCAGCAACCTCAACCTGTGTTTTACCAAGAGCAAATCGGAGATACAAAATCTTTTTTTCACGTTTATCAAGTGAGGTTATCGCTTCTTTAAGAGATATTTCATCTATCCAGCTTGAATCATCGCTTTTATCACCTATCTGGTCGAGGACATAAAGCGTATCTCCCGAATCGGAAAAAACAGGCTCATAAAGTGAAATAGGTTCTGAAATACTTTCAAGTGCAGTGACTACATCACGTTCCTTTACGTCAATTATCTGGGCAAGCTCTGCAATAGTAGGTTCATTTTTATGCTCGGCTATATAATGCTCCTTCGCCTGCATAGCCTTATATGCAATATCACGCAATGAACGGCTTATGCGTATGGGTCCTGTATCACGGATATAGCGTCTTACTTCACCCTGGATCATGGGAACAGCATATGTGCTAAATCTTACATCGAGTTCCGTGTTAAAATTATCTATCGCTTTCATAAGCCCGATACAACCGACTTGAAAAAGATCGTCAGGATTTTCATTTCTGCCCGAAAACTTCTGAATAACGCTCAATACAAGCCTTAAATTACCGTTTATAAGCTGTTTTCTTGCGTTTTTATCGCCTGCTTTATATTTTTTCAGAAGCTCCATTTTTTCAGCTTCCTTTAAGACCTTAAGCTTTGAAGTATCAACTCCGCATATTTCAACCTTATTGTAATACATAAAAAATACTCCCGACAATAATTACTTATGTGATAATTATTGCCGTGAGTAATTTTTCTTATTCAAGTAATTTTTTCCATATCATAGTTCAAGACGCATTTCAGTATTTCCTCGTTCGATAAATCCATTTTTCAAATAGAGCGGTTTACCCATTTTAGTTGCAGAAAGGTCAATACAGGTAACTCCCTGCTCCCTTGCGTCCGAAATAATTCTGCGGAGGATAGCAGTTGCCAATCCCTTTCTACGGAATTCCTCCATTGTATAAACATTCATCAAGAGAGCCGTTTTTCCGTTGAGAAAATGAGTATTTGCAGGACGTTCAACAGTAATATAGAAGATAACAGCCGCAGGTATACCGTTTTCCTCGGCGATATATGCGGTAAAGTCCTTACCGATATGACGTTTAAAATAATCAGGAAGCTGGCTGTTAAGCTTATCGGTCTGCTCCTTTGAAAGTGGCCCCATATCGTCATTAATATATGCAAAACGGAAGCGTACCAGTAGCTCAATATCCGCTGTTGTAGCAGTTCTTATCTCCATTAAAAAACGTCCTTCTTTCTGACAATATGCCGTCTGATTATTATTCCTATTGACAAAGCAACACAACCGAGCAGGAAAATCGGAACGAGCCATTTATTCTCTGATTCGTCCTGAGCAGATTTAAGGTCTGTCCAGAGATCCTGAAGCTTCTGATTTGCTTCGTCCGAAAGATTGCAATATATAGTTGAATAATTATCAAGATACTCACTATCAGGATAGGAAATTTTATCCGTTTCAGCCTTTTCTCCGAGCATTTCAAGTGCCGCACTATGCGGAGTAGAATATCCGATATAGGTCGTTGTGGAATATGCAATATCGGGTTCGCACATAAAATTGATGTACATTTCTGCAGCTTCTTTCTGCTTTGCTCCGCTCGGAATGCACATTGCGTCAACAAAAAGATTTGTTCCGCTTTTCGGGATAACAAAATCAAGATCCTCAAATTCACTCATAAGCGTAAGAGCGTCACCAGCGTAATACGGTGCAATAAGAGCCTCGCCAGCACCGATTTTGTCAAATATTTCGTCCATAACATATGCCTGAATTACCTTTTTCTGCTCCTTTAGAAGCTCCGCACAGCTTTCAAGCTCCTCTTCACTTTCTGTATTAAGAGAATATCCAAGTCTTAATTCAGCTATTGCAAAAGCGTCACGGGGGTTATCAAACATAAGTATTCTATCGGTATAGTCTTCATTCCAAAGCAGATCCCAGTCAATATCCTCTTTCGGAATATCTATCATAGTCTTATCATAGATAATTCCGATAGTTCCCCATGTATACGGCACGGTATACTCATTTTCAGGGTCATATTCGGGGTCAACAAAGGTATCCGTGATATATTTAAAATTCGGGATATTGTCAAAATCGAGCTTTTGGAGCATATTTTCATGTATCATTCTTGATATCATATAATCCGAGGGAATTATTATATCGTAGCTTGCTCCGCCGCCTTTCAGCTTTGCATAAAGCTCCTCATTCGTAGCATAGTTTGTATAATTCACCTTAATACCAGTCAACTTTGTAAATTCAGCATTGACATTAAGCGTAATATCGTCCGAACCATCTGAAATATATTCGCCCCAGTTATATACATTTATTGATATACCCTTATCACGGAAGCGTGAATAATACTCCTCATCGGAAATATTCAAGGTAAGAGCGGCAGTTTCCTCCTCCGATTCCTCTGATATTTCAGAATTCTGCTCCGAACAGGCTGAAAAGGAAAGACAGATAGCCAAGGCTATGGCAAAAGGAAAAAGCTTTTTCATTTTATCTTTCCTCCTTGATTTTTTTGCTTGATTTTATCTCAATAACATTCTTTATGACAAGGATTATAACTACAACAATGAAAATCAAGGTTGAAAGAGCGTTTATTTCAGGGCTTACCTTACGTCTTGTCATTGAATATATCGTTACAGGCAGGGTTTGCATACTTGAACCGCAGGTAAAATAGCTGATAATAAAATCATCAAGCGAATATGTGAATGAAATCAGAAATCCCGAAACAACACCTGGCATAATTTCAGGCAAAACCACCTTAAAAAAGGCGTGCAGCGGATTACAGCCAAGATCCTGAGCCGCTTCATAAAGAAACGGGTCAAGCTGCCTGAGCTTCGGCATAACATTCAATATCACATACGGAACGTCAAATGTAATATGTGCAATAAGAAGCGTTACAAAACCGAACTCGAAATTCATTCTTGCGGCAAAAAACACAAACAGGAGCATAAGAGAAACACCTGTTACAATTTCAGGATTTATTATCGGGAAATTGGTAATATTCATTACAATTGATTTCGGCAGCTTTTTCATATTATTGATTCCGACAGCCGCCGCAGTTCCGAGAATAGTTGAAGCTATCGATGCCAGCACCGCAATTATTATAGTATTGATAAGCGAGGACATTATTATCTCGTTTTTGAACAGCTTTATATACCAATCAAGCGTAAATCCCGACATAACAGAGCGGCTTTTTGTTGTATTGAATGAAAATACTATCAGCACAAAAATCGGAACATACAAAAACATCAGGACAAGTCCGAGATACACCTTAGAAAACTTTTTCATAGACCTTTCCCCCTTAAACTACCATAACACCGTCCTCATCAGCTCCGAACTGGTTGAGGATAGTCATTATCAGCAGGACTATAACCATAAGCACCAGCGATATTGCCGCACCGAGGTTTATATTATAGGAATTACCTAAAAACTGCATTTCGATAAGGTCGCCTATCAGCAAATTTCCGCCGCCGCCCAACATTCTTGAAATAATAAACGTACTTATTGCAGGCACAAAAACCATTGTTATCCCTGAAAATACACCTGGCAGGCTTAAAGGAAATACAACCTTGAGCATAGTCTTGGACGGGTTACAGCCGAGATCAGCGGCAGCTTCGAGGACGCTTTTATCAATTTTCACCATAACCGAATATATCGGAAGTATCATAAACGGCAGATAATTATACACCATTCCAAGCACGACCGCACCTTGCGTATTAAGCATTTTATAAGGTCCAAGTCCGATAAGTCCAAGCAACGAATTGATAAGCCCATTATTACCGAGCAAGGTCATCCAGGCATAGGTTCTTAACAGAAAATTCATCCACATTGGCAGCATAACTATCATCAGCATTGTACCCTGTATGCTTGTTTTCATTCCGATAAGGATATATGCAAGCGGATATGCAATCAGCAGGCATATTACCGTAGCGATAAGTGCAAGCCAAATCGAACGCACGAAAATAGGCGTATATTGAGCAACATTTGAAACATAATCAAGTGTAAAGTTACCGTCCTTGTCAGTAAATGCAAAATATCCTACCATAATAAGCGGCACAAGGATAAAAACTACCATCCAGACAAGATACGGAGCGGAGGCTATTTTATTCTTCATTTTCCGTTGCTTCCTCCTTTTCGTTATTCTCCTTCATACGGTGCATAATATGAATATCATCGGGAGTAAAGGAAATTCCTACCGATGCACCCTTTTCAGCCGCCTTTGTTGAATGAACTATCCAGCGGAAATCATAGCTTTCTATAAGCATTTCATAATGAACGCCCTTGAAAATTACCGATTCAACTATTCCTCCAAGCTTAGCCTGTTCGGGCGGAACAAGTGTTATATCCTCTGGGCGGATAACAATATCAACAGGAGTATTTTCACCAAATCCGCTATCCACACATTCAAACTGATGACCTGATATTTCAACAAGCCTGTCCTTTATCATAAGTCCTCGGAGAATGTTGCTTTCGCCGATAAAATCCGCTACAAATGCGTTGGTAGGTTCATTATATATATCAACCGGAGAGCCGATCTGCTGAATTTTACCGCCATTCATTACAACAACGGTATCACTCATTGTAAGAGCCTCTTCCTGATCGTGAGTAACATAGATAAATGTAATTTCAAGCTGTTCCTGAATACGCTTCAATTCTATCTGCATTTCCTTACGAAGCTTCAAGTCCAAAGCTCCGAGCGGTTCATCGAGCAAAAGTACCTTAGGGTGATTCACCAAAGCTCTTGCGATAGCTACACGTTGCTGCTGACCGCCTGAAAGACGGTGAATGCTTCTTTTTTCATAACCTGAAAGATTTACCAGCTTCAGCATTTCGGCAACACGCTTTGAAATCTCCTTTTCGGGAGTTTTTTTAACACGAAGTCCAAAAGCAATATTATCATAAACATTCAGATGAGGGAAAAGTGCATAACGCTGGAAAACGGTATTTACATTTCTTTTATACGGAGGAAGTCCGTTCACCCTCTGACCATCGAACATAACATCTCCGCTGTCGGGGTTTAAAAAGCCTCCGATGATACGAAGTGTAGTTGTTTTTCCGCAACCCGAAGGTCCGAGAAGAGTTACAAACTCCTTATCCTTTATTTCAAGGTTTATTTTATCAAGTATTCTTTCGCCGTCAAAATCAACGACAATGTCACTAAGAGTAACGATATTTTCACTCATAATAATAAAGCCTCCCAATGCTCCAAAATAACATACAATAATAACTGTATAATTATTTGCAGGAAATGTCAAGAGATATTTCATTAATTTATATAAAATTACAAAATTCCGCTTATTTTTAATAAAAATCGGCGGCACAAGTTATGCACCGCCGTAATAATTATTCGCAGAAAAAAACGTAGAATGACTTGTATGTCATATAAACATCAGTCTTTGCAACGACCTCAAAGGGTGCGTGCATTGAAATTACAGGAACACCAACGTCAATAACGTCCATATTCATATTCGCAAGATAAGCCGCAACTGTACCGCCGCCGCCACCGTCAACCTTACCAAGCTCTCCTGTCTGCCAGATAACATTTTTTTCATCAAGCATTGAACGTACTCTTGCAACAAATTCAGCCGAAGCGTCAGAAGTACCCGATTTTCCTCTTGCACCAGTAAATTTTGTTACGCAAACACCGTAATTCATAAATGCACAGTTTCTCTTATCCATAACATCGGGGAAAGTCGGATCAAATGCGGCATTTACATCTGCGGAGAGGCACTCTGTATTTGCGATAACAGTTCTGCCGTTAGCACCGAAGCAATCAGCAAGATTATAGAAGAAATGCTCAAGATAATCGGAGCAAAGGCCTGTATTACCGTCGCTGCCTGTTTCTTCCTTATCGGTAAGGACAACAACTGCTGTTTTATTTACGTTTGTGCAGTCAAGAATTGCTTTAAGTGCGGTATATGCACAGACCTTATCATCGTGACCGTATGCACCTACCATACTTCTGTCGAAGCCAACGTCCTTTGCCTTGAATGCAGGAACGGCTTCAAGCTCTGCTGAAAGGAAGTCCTCTTCAATGATACCGTATTTTTCGTTAAGAATAGCCGCAATATTGAGCTTTACCTTCTCGCTTACTTCATCGTCCTTGAATGGCATTGAGCCGACAAGAATATTAAGCTCCTCTCCCCTGATAAGCTCTGCAGGGGTACGCTTCATCTGATCTGTTGCAAGGTGCGGAAGAAGATCTGTAACGCAGAAAACAGGATCGTTTTCGTCCTCGCCGATATTTACATCGACTTTAGTGCCGTCCTTTCTGATAATAACACCATGGAGAGCAAGAGGGATAGCCGCCCACTGATATTTTTTAATTCCACCATAATAATGTGTTTTAAAGAGAGCTGTTTCGCTGTCCTCATAAAGTGGAAGCTGCTTTAAATCAAGTCTTGGCGAGTCGATATGTGCAGCGGCAAGGTGAACGCCCTTTTCAATTGGCTCACTGCCGATAACAGCAAGGATTATTGCCTTTCCTCTGTTATTGAAATAAATCTTGTCGCCTGCTTTAAGGCTCATACCGTTTGAAAAAGCCTTGAAGCCGCATTTTTCAGCAAGAGTTATAGTTTCAGTAACTGCTTCTCTTTCAATCTTTGCTTTATTGAGGAAGCTCTTATAATCCTCACAAAAGTCAAAACAGGTCTTGATCTCATCTGCATTCAATCTAAGTCCTGCGTGCTTTTTTGATATGCAGAGCTTTTCCTTAAGGAGCTGACCCTGCGATTTTTCTTTTGACATAAACATCGTCCTTTCATTTGTATAAATTGGTGTAACTGCGATAGGCAGTCATAACCTTATGAACATAGTGAGCTGATGAGGAAGAGGGTATTTTATCAAGAGTTTTACCGTCAAGGCTGTATTCCTTTTCGGAAAGCCATTTATTTACGCTTCCTCTTCCTGAAAAATATGCGGCAAGAGCAGTTTCCTCATCGTTATATTCGCTGTAAAGAAGCGAAAGCAGATAAGTGCCGTACTTGATATTCGATTCGGCAGTAAACATATCATCATATGTTATACCGTCATTATCATTCATACGGTAATCCACCCAATCGAAAGCGTCCTCCATAAGCTGCATAAGACCTCTTGCACCGACATCTGAAACAGCCTGCTCATCAAATCCGCTTTCAATTTTTATAACGGCATAAACCAAATATTTATCCACACCGTAAGCCGCAGAATACTTCTCAACGTACTGATTATAATTCAGCGGATAGATATATTTTCTGCATAGTGCCTCGGCATTTACTCCGACATAAACACCTGCGGCAATAATCAGCACCAGAAACAGTGACGCAAGCCTTTTACGCATTATTGCAATACTCCTTGACCTTGTCAGCGACTTCATTTGCCTTTTCAAGCAAAACATCAACGGATTTATTGTTTTTTATGATAAAATCAGAATGATTTACAAAAAATCTTTCGGAATGCTGAGATGAAAAACGCTCCTTTATCCTCTCGGCAGGCAGATCGTCACGCTTTGAAATGCGGCTTATTCTTGTAGCCTCGGGTGCTGTAACGCTTATTATCAGGTCGCAGAAGTCGTCAGCCCTGCTTTCAAAAAGAGTGGGTGCATCAAGCAGTACATATTTATTCCCATTCCGTGAATATTCCTTTATTTTCTGCAATATTTCAAATATTATGTATGGGTAAGAAATTGCGTTGAGCTGCTTGAGCTTAGTTTTATCGGTAAAAACAATTGCGGCAAGAGCCTTTCTATCAAGCTCTCCGTTTTCGGTGATAACTCCGCTTCCAAAGCATTCCTCAACCTCTTTAAGGCATGGCTTTCCTTTTTCCATAACCTCATGGGCGATAAGATCGGCATTTATAATATCAAAGCCTTTTTCTGAAAAAACCTTGCATACGGTGGTTTTCCCCGCTCCGCTCTGACCTGTAAGTCCGACCACAAATATATCGTCATTTTTACTCATACATTCACCACCTCGAATCCTGCCGCCCTCAAAAGCCTGTTATAAACAGCAAGTCCAACACCGCTTCTTGACGGACAACGGACATAAAGCTGTGAGATCCCCTGCTCGTCCGCATTCCGCAATGCCGCAAAAAGCTGTGCCGCCTGTTCCTCTGCGGTATCGCCGTAAGTCATATTTATCACATTTTCACACGGATTATCGCTGTCAAATATCATAGCACAAACGCCGTTGCCTGTATGCTCCTCAACATATTTGCAAAAGGAATCGTAATCTCCGCAAACTATTGTTACATTTGCTTTCGGAGAATAATGCTTATATTTCATTCCTGGAGAAAGCACTCTTTCGCCCTCGGCGACAGGCTCAACAATGCCCTTATCCGTAAAAACAGGAACATTAAATAATCCTAACTCCTCGGCGGAAACATATCCGGGGCGAAGCAGTCTTATCCCATTATTTTCAAAGGAAATGACCGTGCTTTCTACACCTACTCCGCAAGCACCGCCGTCAATTATTGCAGGTATTCTTCCGTTCATATCGTCCATAACGTGACGTGCGGTTGTCGGGCTGGGACTTCCTGAAAGATTTGCTGACGGAGCGGCAATAGCCTTACCGCTTAATTCTATGAGCTGACGTGCTGTTTTATGAAAAGGGATACGAATACCAACAGTTTCAAGACCGCCGCTTGTGGTATATGGGATATTATCACGCTTCGGAAGTATCATAGTAATAGGACCAGGGCAGAATTTTTCCGCAATTTTATACGCAAGCTCAGGAACATTACATACATATTTTTCCATATCATTCACCGATGCAAGATGAACGATAAGTGGATTATCGGCAGGTCTGCCCTTAGCGGCAAAAATTTTCCTTACAGCGTCCTCATTTTCAGCGTCTGCGGCAAGACCATAAACGGTTTCCGTAGGCATACCGACAACCTCGCCATTTTTTATAAGCTCAGCGGCATATTCAACATCGGCAATATCCGATGAAAGCAGCTTTGTTTCAAACATTTCTGTGCAGCTCCTTATTCATCTCTTGCAGAAAGCTTTGCAGCTGCGTCTGCCGTAGCAAGAGCGTCAATTACCTCGTCAAGATTTCCGTTAAGTATACTTTCAAGACGATAAATAGTCAAGCCTATACGATGATCGGTAAGACGGCTTTCTGGAAAATTATAGGTTCTGATACGCTCGGAGCGGTTTCCAGTTCCGACCTGCGAACGTCTTTCAGAAGCTATTTTTTCATTCTGTTCTTCAAGCATTGCTTCATAAAGCCTTGAACGAAGTATCTTCATAGCTCTGTCCTTATTCTTGTACTGACTGCGTTCGTCCTGACACTCGACAACAACACCTGTCGGAAGATGCGTTATTCTGACAGCAGATTCAGTCTTATTGATATGCTGACCGCCCGCACCTGAAGCACGGAAAACATCTATTTTAAGATCAGTCGGATTAATTTCAAGCTCAACCTCGTCAGCTTCGACAAGGACAGCGACAGTTACCGTTGAGGTATGCACTCTGCCCTGCGATTCAGTTTCGGGAACTCGCTGAACACGATGAACTCCGCTTTCATATTTTAATCTTGAATATGCACCCTCACCGATGACATTAAAGCTTATTTCCTTTATACCGCCAAGCTCTGTTCCGTTAATGTTAAGAACCTCGGTTTTCCAGCGTTTGCTCTCGGCATACATTGAATACATTCTATAAAGCGAATTTGCAAACAATGCCGCTTCCTCGCCGCCTGCACCGCCTCTTATCTCAATAATAACGTTTTTGTCATCGTTTGGATCCTTAGGAAGAAGCATAATTTTAAGCTCCTCGGAAATTTCCTCAAGCTTTGCCTTAGCGTCCTCAAGCTCCGCTTCTGCAAGCTCCTTCATCTCGCTGTCAGTCATTTTATCAGCAAGAAGCTCCTCTGCGTCTGTTTTATCGGAAAGTATCTTACAATATTCACGATATTTCTCCACAACGGGAGTAAGGTTCTTATACTCCTTCATATAAGAGGCATATGCCTTTGTATCGCTGATAATATCGGGATTCATAAGCTTTTCAGCAATATCGTTATATTTTTCTTCAGTAAGTTTAAGCTTTTCGAGCATAGCTATCTCCTTTTATTCTTCTGTATTTTCATCACGGCTGACTTTTTTTATATTTTTTTCAATTTTATTTCTTGGCGTCATAAATTCACGTCCACAGCCCTCACATCGGAGTTTAAAATCCATTCCCGAACGCAGAACAAACATTTTATTACTGCCGCATGGGTGATTTTTTTTCATAGTAAGTACATCATTCGGGCGAATATCCATTTTTCAAGCTCCTTTTATCCGATTATTACCGTAATTATTTTACCCCTATCGGGCAATACTAAGGAAACACTGATTAATACGTTTCTGCCGTTTTTCAAAATATCCTCAAAGACGGAAACTCGCTCATTTTTCAAAACGGCGAAACGAGCGCTTCGCTTTAATCAGCGTATTCCTAAAAAAACAAAGAAAGGAAAATCATAAATATGAAAATCACAGCTGAATTTAATTCCATAAACTCCGCAGACCTTGCCGCCGCAAGCATACGAAAAAATATATCGCCGTTTTCCGATATAAAAACAACAAATCTGAGCCATCATTCCGAAATATCCTTCAACCGTCTTACAGCCGCTTTTGGAAACGGAAATCCTGCTATAGGTCCTAATATGTACACCTATCCTCTGCCGTATACATCGCTTAATTCGCAAGGAATTGATACGGAACAGGAGCATAACAAGGTCATACTTGAAGTAGTATGCACCGCCGAGGACAGAAAAAAAGTATCATCAATAATAATCAACGGCGGCGGCTATGAAATATCGGAACAAAACTGATCCAACAACAATGAACCACACAAAAATCCGCACTTTCAGAAAAATGACAATCTGCGGATTTTTCTATGCTTCTGCGTTTTTTTAGTTTTTGTCTTATTGCATATATTCCCATACATCGGCATAAACTTGAAGAGAAAAATCCGATACCAAAATATGGGAGGTACAAAATGAACAACTATTACCCTGAGGGTTGGCTTATCACATCACCCGAAAACACCGCCGCTTTAAAAAATATTTTTTCGCTCCGAACAGCGATGTCACAAGAAAAAATTCTTGAAGCAAGAGCGGTTGTATGCGATAATGAACACAATCTTATTGTAGAATTGCCCTGTTCCGAATGCCCGAAAGGAATTATCCCCCGAATCGAGGGAGCGATAGGCATTGAGGACGGCTCAACAAAGGATATTGCACTCATAACCAAGGTCAACAAGCCTGTTTGCTTCAAAATATTAAAGCTCATAAAAAATCCCGATGGGATATTTACTGCGATCCTTTCAAGACGTGCGGCTCAGGAGGAATGTTACGAAAATTACATCTCGTCACTTCAAAACGGAGATATAATTCCTGCTCGTGTTACTCATCTTGAACAATTCGGTGCTTTTGTAGATGTAGGATGCGGTATTCCGTCGCTTATTCCAATTGATTCAATATCCGTTTCAAGAATATCACACCCCTCTGACCGTTTTTCGCAATTTCAGGACATAAGAGTCATAGTCAAGGGTACGAACGGCAATAAGCTACTTTTATCACACAAAGAGCTTCTCGGAACATGGGAAGAAAACGCCACTCTGTTCAACTGCGGCGAAACAGTTTCGGGAATAGTTCGTTCCGTTGAGGATTACGGTGTATTTGTTGAGCTTGCACCTAATCTTGCAGGACTTGCCGAACCTAAAGAAAACATCCGTGCAGGTGACAATGCAAGCGTATACATAAAATCCATAATTCCTGAAAAAATGAAGATAAAGCTGATTATAGTTGATGTTTTCAAGGAACAGCGAACAAAACAACCGTTAAATTATTTTTACAGCGGCGAACATATTTCGCACTGGATATATTCCTCTCCAGATTCGGGTAAGCTTATCGAAAGCTATTTTTGCTGACGTTTTTCCTCATCGGCAAGTATTTTATTTCTGTAAGCAAGTGCCGCCTGTTCGGTTTTATTCTCACCGAATTTATAATAAACCTTATTTTTGAGCGGATCAGGAAGATATTGCTGTCTTACATAATGATTGGGATAATCATGTGGATAAAGGTAATGCTGACCTCTAACAGCCGCTCCCTCTCCGTCAAAATGCGTATTCTGAAGATGACGTGGAAAATCACCGATCTCACCGTTTTGTATATCGGATAAAGCGTCATTTATTGCAAGGTAGGCACTATTTGATTTTGGGGCGGTCGCAAGCAGGATAACAGCCTGTGCAAGAGGTATCCTCGCTTCAGGCAGACCGAGCTGCATAGCATTATCAACACAGGCTTTTACGATGACTGCCGCCTGTGGATAAGCCAAACCTACATCTTCACTTGCAATAACAAGAAGCCGCCTTGAAAGTGAAATAATATCGCCTGTTTCGATAAGACGTGCGGCATAGTGTATCGCCGCATTCTCATCCGAACCCCGAATTGACTTTTGCAAGGCTGAAAGAATATCATAATGCTGGTCGCCGTCACGGTCATATTTCATATTGCTTCGTTGAGTAAGCTCCTCAGCGATCTCCATTGTAACACGTATTTCAGAGCCGTCATTTTCTCCCGAAAGCACGCAAAGCTCGGCGGTATTTATAGATTTACGGACATCACCGCCGCAGCCTCTTGCGATATATTCAGCCGCACCCTTTTCCACCTTTACTGTCATACCAAGCTGTTCAGCCGCCAGTCTGAAAGCACGGTTCACCGCAGGGACAAGCTCCTCTGCGGAAACAGGCTTGAACTCAAAGACAGTTGAACGGCTTATAATTGCATTATAAACATAAAAATATGGATTTTCCGTAGTTGAAGCTATAAGCGTTATCTGACCGTTTTCAATATATTCAAGAAGTGACTGCTGCTGTTTTTTATTAAGATACTGTATCTCATCGAGATAAAGCAATATTCCGCCGATACCATCAATAGTATTGGTATCATCTATGACTTCCTTAATATCGGCAATTGAAGCAGATGTACCATTTAACTTATGCAGCTTCATACCTGCATTTTCGGCGATAATTCGTGCAACAGTAGTTTTACCGATACCTGCACTGCCATAGAAAATCATATTCGGTATTTTACCGCCCTCAATTATCCTGCGAAGCGGCTTACCCTCGCCGAGAATATGCTTCTGACCGACAACATCGTCAAGGGTTTTAGGACGTATTCTGTCAGCAAGCGGTATATTCATGTCAGTCCTCCCTTTCCGACATTTTTCGGGGAACAGAAAGCACCGTTCCCCGATAAAAGATATATTTCATTTTTTTCTTACATATAAAGAGGATACTTAGCACATATCTCATTAACGCCATTTCTGATTTCATCAGCCTTAGCTTCAAAATCAGTTGCAGTGAGATACATAAACTCTGCTATCTTTTCCATATCCTCAACACCAAGACCTCTTGTTGTAACTGCGGGAGTTCCAACTCTTATTCCGCTTGTAACAAACGGCTTTTCAGGATCGTTAGGAATAGCATTCTTATTTACGGTGATATAAACCTCGTCAAGACGATGCTCAAATTCCTTACCTGTAAGCTTGAAAGGACGGAGATCAACAAGCATAAGGTGATTATCCGTACCGCCCGAAACAAGGTCAAAGCCTCTGTCAAGCAATCCCTTTGCAAGAGCCTGTGCATTTGCAACGATGTTTTTTCCATATTCCTTAAATTCAGGCTTAAGAGCCTCGCCGAAGCATACAGCCTTACCTGCGATAACGTGCATAAGAGGGCCGCCCTGAATACCAGGGAAAATAGCCTTATTTATCTTCTTAGCAAGCTCCTCATCATTTGTAAGGATAAGACCGCCTCTTGGACCACGGAGAGTTTTATGTGTAGTTGTGGTTGTGATATGAGCATAAGGAACAGGAGATGGGTGAACACCAGCGGCAACAAGACCAGCGATATGAGCCATATCCACCATAAGCATAGCACCGACTTCATCTGCGATAGCACGAAGTCTTGGGAAATCAATGATTCTCGGATAAGCAGAAGCACCTGCGACTATAAGCTTAGGCTTGCATTCCTTAGCCATTGCTTCAACCTTATCATAATCAATAGTTTCATCATCGCCAAGTCCATAGGAAACGAAATTGAAATACTTACCCGAAAGATTTACAGGAGAACCATGTGTAAGATGACCGCCATGTGCAAGCGACATACCCATTACAGTATCGCCCGGTTCAAGCAGAGCGAAATAAACTGCTGTATTAGCCTGTGCACCTGAATGAGCCTGAACATTTGCAAAGCCTGCACCGAAAAGCTCTTTAGCTCTTTCGATAGCTATATTTTCAACGATATCAACGTCCTCACAGCCGCCGTAATAACGCTTTCCGGGGTAGCCCTCGGCATACTTATTTGTAAGCACGCTTCCCATAGCAGCCATAACGGCAGGAGTAACGATATTTTCACTTGCGATAAGCTCAAGATTGCGACGCTGTCTGCCAAGCTCAAGCTCCATAGCAGAGCCGACCTCGGGATCAGCATTCTTGACAAAGCCTATTGTATCCATAATATTCTCGTACATAGTGATCATCCTTTCATCTGACAAATATATAACAGTATTATACTACATTTATACAATTTTGGCAAGTGTTTTCAGCCATTTAGGCATATTTATTTTAATTTTGAGAAAATTTCTCTTTTTTAAGCAAAAATATTTCGCATTTTTCATCATATTGCAAAAAATCCGCCCATTTTTCAACGGACGGATTTAATGCTATTCTGTAAAAAGAAGCTGTGTATATGTAGGATAAGGCCAGATATCAGACGGAGTTATTGTTTCAAGCTCATCAACAACTGCACGGAGCGACTGCATTGCACTGAAAACCTCTTCACGGAAAAATCTTGCATTTTCAAGTGTATCGGTCTTTTCCTTGCTGTCGATGACCTTTTTATCAAGCACATCTACAGCCGCAAGGACCTCATTCGTAAGGGAAGAAACCTTATCGGCGAGCCTTTTTTCTGCGTCATAATTTACGTCAACAGCCTTTTTGGACACCATTGCATCTGCAAGCTGCTTTGAAAATTTAAGAGCCGCAGGGATTATCTGCTTTTTGGACATATCAAGCATTGTAAGAGCTTCTATATTTATTATCTTGGAATAATTTTCAAGAAGTATTTCACGTCTTGATTCTACCTCTGTTCTTGAAAGAACCTTGAATTCCTCAAAAAGCTTGATATTTTTCTCATCGTTATAATGCTCAACAGCGTCAACGGTTGAAACATAGTTAGGCAGACCTCTGCGTTTTGCCTCCTCTACCCAAGCGTCATCATAGCCGTTGCCGTTAAAAATAACACGCTTATGCTCCTTAATTGTTTTCACAAGAAGCTTATTAAGGTCGTTGGCAAAATCATCGGATTTTTCAAGCTCGTCAGCAAATTCCTTAAGAACCTTGGCAACGCTTGTATTGATAATATAATTCGTGCAGGAAATCGTATCTGCCGAACCAAGTGAGCGGAACTCAAACTTATTTCCTGTGAAAGCGAATGACGAAGTTCTGTTGCGGTCGGTAGTATCCTTAGGAAAATTCGGAAGAGCGTCAACGCCGATAACAAATTCCTTATTGGTATTTTCCTTTATCATTTTTCCTGATTCAAGTGCGTCAACTATCTGCTGAAGCTCATCGCCGAGGAACACCGAAATAATTGCAGGAGGAGCTTCGTTTGCACCAAGTCTGTGATCGTTTCCTGCTGACGCTGTGGATATTCTTAACAGATCCGCATACTCGTCAACAGCCTTGATAACAGCACAAAGCACTGTAAGGAACTGGAAATTTTCCTTTGGATTATCCCCTGGTTCAAGAAGATTCTGACCATCGTTTGTTGACATAGACCAGTTATTATGCTTACCCGAACCATTTACGCCTGCATAAGGCTTTTCGTGAAGCAGACACACAAATCCGTGACGAAGAGCAACCTTTTTCATAATCTCCATAGTCAGTGCATTCTGGTCTGCGGCAACATTTGATGTCGTAAAGATTGGAGCCATTTCATGCTGTGCAGGAGCGGCTTCATTATGCTTTGTTTTAGAATAAATGCCCAGTTTCCATAATTCCTCATCGAGATCCTGCATATATTCCTGAACACGTTTTTTGATATTGCCGAAATAATGATCCTCAAGCTCCTGACCTTTGGGAGCTTTTGCACCGAAAAGAGTTCTTCCCGTAAGAATAAGATCCTCACGCTTATCATAGAGCTTTTTATCAACAAGGAAATATTCCTGTTCAGGGCCTACGGTGGTAGTAACTCTTGTAGCGGTCGTATTACCAAAAAGTCTTACGATACGGAGTGCCTGCTCGGAAAGAACGTCCATTGAACGGAGCAAAGGCGTTTTCTTATCAAGTATCTCGCCCGTATATGAACAGAATGCTGTCGGGATATAAAGTGAGCCGTCTTTTACAAAAACAGGCGAGGTTGGATCCCAAGCGGTATATCCCCTTGCCTCAAAGGTAGTACGCAAACCGCCTGACGGGAACGAAGAAGCATCAGGCTCACCCTTGATAAGCTCCTTGCCTGAAAATTCCATTATAATTTTTCCGTCCGCCGTCGGAGAAATAAAGGAATCGTGCTTTTCCGCAGTAACGCCTGTCATAGGGTGGAACCAATGCGTATAATGCGTTGCACCCTTTTCTATCGCCCATTCCTTCATTGCAGAAGCAACAACCTCAGCCGCATCTGTTTCAAGAGGAATGCCCAACTGCTTGGTTTTAAGCAGGGATTTATAGACATTTTTCGGCAAACGTGCCTTCATGATCTCCTCATTGAATACGTTACAGCCGAAATAATCGGGAACAGATTTTACACCGCTTGACTCATTCATAAAAAATCCTCCTAAATTCAAAAAACGCTTCGGCAGACAGTTCACCCGTCAGCCGAAGCGTCATTGCTTCATATAACTATACTATTATTTTACACCAAAAACTAAATATTGTCAATACTTTCCGATAAATTTTATGAAATATTTATTCTGATGCAATGTCTGTCGTACATTTCCTGAACAGCTGTAAGTATGCCAAGCCTTGCAACAGGGAATGTCAATCCACCCTGAACATATGCGGCAAATGGTTCACGGAGCGGAGCGTCTGCTGAAAGCTCTATTGAAGCTCCCATATTGAACGCACCTGCCGCCATAATAACCTGTGAATCATAACCGGGCATATCCCATGGTTCAGGTGTAACATAGCTGTCAACAGGCGAGCCTTTCTGTATTCCCTGACAGAAAGCAACAAGATTTTCTGCATTTTTCATAAGTACAGTTGTAATAATATCGCCCCTTTTCTGACCTGAAGCAGGCAGACACTCAAATCCGAGCATTGACATAAGGCTGCCTGTAAAAGCGGCAGTCTTTACAGCACTGCATACAACTTCAGGAGCCATAAGCAGACCCTGATACATAAGCTTATTCTGGTTAAGGGTACAACCAACCTCTTTTCCCATTCCAACGCAGGTCATTCTGTAGGAACAAAGCTCAACAAGCTTCTTTTTTCCCGCAATATATCCGCCTGTTTCCGCAATTCCTGCACCAGGGTTCTTGATAAGTGAACCTATAATAAGATCCGCACCGACAGAAAGCGGCTCAGAAGCTTCTACAAACTCACCATAGCAGTTATCGACCATAACGATAGCGTTCGGGTTTGCATTCTTCACGCTTTTAACTATTTCAGCAATATCATCAACGGTAAGCGTAGGACGGAGAGCATAGCCTCTTGAACGCTGGATATAAGCAACCTTTGCGTCCTTGACTTTTTTAAATATATCCGCAAGATTAACCTTGCCATCGGGAAGAAAATCGACCTGATCGTATTCTATCCCGAAATCCTTGAGAGAACCATTGCCGCTTCCTCTTATGCCGATAACCTCGTCAAGAGTATCATAAGGCTTACCTGTAAGGCTGACAATTTTGTCACCTGTTCTCAACACGCCGAAAAGAGCGACTGTAAGAGCATGAGTACCCGATACAAAGGAATGACGCACAAGAGCGTCCTCCGCACCGAAAACCTCCGCATACACCTTATCAAGCGTATCTCTGCCCACATCGTCATAACCATAACCAGTAGTTCCGACCATACATGAGGAGCTTACCTTGTTATTAATAAACGCATAAAGCACCTTTTCACTGTTTTTGCGTGCGATTTTCTCTGCAAGAGCGAATACTTCACTGCACTCCGCTTCAGCCTTTTCCGCAAGCTTAAGTATTCTTTCATCAAATTCAAAGCCTTTCTGTACGACAGGCTTCGGATCAAAAATTTCTGCCATTATCCAAACCTCTTTCATAAACAATATCTGCCGTTACTTCTTCAAATCCGAGCGAACGGTAGAATGTGTATCTTTCCTTTTTACTGTAAAGATAAATTTCTTTACACTCTTTCCTTAATTCACAGCAAAGCCAATTCAATAGCCTTGCCGCATTTCCTTTTCCCCTGTCGGCTTTCGCTGTTGCGATATGTGATAAAAAAGCAAAGCCGTCAATATCAAATGCTTTTTGTACAGTCGTTGTTTCATAAAGGTAAATATCCGAAACACCATGACGTATTCTATGCGAAATATCAACATACCAGGCATCAAACTCATCTATTCCGAAAGCTTCGGACAAAATCGGGAAATTATCTGCTATAAAGGTATTGTGCTTTACATCTAAAGCTTCGTTACAGCATAATTTATCTGTTGCCTTGAAAAGTGTTCTTTCGCAAGGAAGATAATCTCCGCTTGGAACAAAGCCGATTTCAGCAGGTATTTCAACAGTCACAGGTGAAAGCATTCCGATAAAGCTGTCAAGCTCTTCATTATCAAATTTCCCGTCAACTATCATTGTGCCGTTATAAATCAGAACAGCACCGCCGATCTCATTTTCATAAAATCTGCAAAAATCATACGATGTACCGTAAGCATTCAAATACGAACGTATTTTGTAACCATAATAGCTGTCAGAAAGCCTTACGTCAGTACAAAAGCTCCTGCTTATCAAAGCTCACACACCCGATTCATCATAAGGCTTACAAGCTTCAATGAATTTTCCATATCCGAAATTCTCGCCGCACTTGCAGGTGAATGAAGGTATCTGCAAGGCACTGAAACCGCAAGAGTTCTTACGCCACCTCTTGAAATATGAATAGCTCCGCTGTCATTACCGCCTGCGACCATTGTTTTCGTCTGCCATGGGATATTGTTTTCCTCTGCAAGCTGTTTTGAAAGCTCATACATTTCACGGTCATATATAGTTGAACGATCCATATAAGAAACAACAGGGCCTTTCCCAAGCTCACAGCAACGTTCAGCACCGCTCACAGACGGAATATCAGCCGCTGTTGTCGCTTCAAGAACAAGTGCAAAATCGGGATCAACTGTAAACGCCGCTGCCCTTGCACCTCTAAGACCAACCTCTTCCTGAACAACAAAGGTGAATGTTGTATCATATTCAAGCTCACTGTTTATGAGCATTATCATTATAGCACAGCCAAAACGATCGTCAATAGCCTTTGAACAAAGCAGATCCTCACCAAGCTTGATTATTTCAGAGTCGAAATATGCGTAATCACCTAGAGAAACAAGCTTTTCAGTTTCTTCGGCAGACTGCGTGCCTATATCAATATAAAGCCCCGAAAATTCAGCCGCCTTTTCTCTTTCCGATGATGAAAGGTTATGCACTGCCTTTGAGCCGATAACTCCTCTGACATTTCCGGCCTTGACATTCCTGCCTATAACTACTCTTGGATCTATTCCTCCAACAGGCGAAAACGTAAGCGTACCGTCAGATTTCACCGATGTGATTATCATTCCAACCTCGTCCATATGAGCGGAAATCATAAGCTTTTTTGGCGGTGTTTTTTTTCCCTTGACAAAAGCTATTATATTTCCGAGATTATCTGTCTTATACTCGCATTTATCCTTTATACGCTCAATGATATATTCACGGACGTTCTTTTCATCTCCCGAAGTGCCGTTAATTGAACAAAGCTCCTTTAAAAGCGTTACAAACTCCATATCAACGCACCTCCATAATATATTCCGCAATAAGTTTTGCCGTATTTTCAACGTCCTGAACGGAAATAACCTCAACAGGCGTGTGCATATATTTCAGAGGCATTGACAAGGTAACAGCCTTGACACCGCCTGCATTCACAGAAAACCTATCGGCATTCGTTCCCGTTTCATCATTCATAATTTCAAGCTGATACGGAATTTCCTTTTCCTTGGCAAGCCTTTTAAAGTCGTCCGAAAGCTCACGGTCAAGCGTTGGTGCAAGGCCTATCATAGCACCCTTGCCCATTTTTCCGCATTTCAGCTCGGAATCGTCCGATGTAAGAGCAAAGCTCACGTCTACCGCAATGGCAATATCTGGCGAAACATCATAAACACCGATCTTAGCTCCTCTTTCACCGACCTCTTCCTGCGATGAAAACATTATTGTATATGAACAATCTGTTTTCTTATCCTTAAGCATTTCTGCCACACGAAGCAGGCAGGCAACACCGCATCTGTCGTCAAGAGCCGCTCCTGCGATTCTATCACCCTGCAAATCACGGCAATTCTGAAGAAATTCAACCTTTGAGCCGAGTGGAATAACCTTTTCTGCTTCTTCCTTTGTCATACCTACATCAATAGATATATCGGAATAGGACGGGACCTTGCTTTCATCGGATTTTTTTTCAAGATGCGGAGGAATAGAGCAAATCACTCCGTAAATCTCCTTTTTTCCGAGTATTCTGACCTGTTGAGCAAGCAAAAGCCGCCTGTCTATACCGCCGCAGTTTGCAATTTTCAGAAAGCCGTCATCTGTGATATAGGTTACAACAAAGCCTACCCTATCAATATGAGCGTCAAGCAGGATATGAGGTTTCCCCTCGCTTCTTACTCCGAAATTACCGAACACGCAGTTATTTTTGATATAACAATCGTCAGTATATTCCTTAAGATAATCAAGTGCAAGCTCTGCCGCAGGATATTCGTCACCCGAAACACCACTGCAGTCTGCAAGCTTTTTTATAGTTTCTTTTAAATCCATATTTCTACCCTATCAGAGAGCATTTACTATATTCTTGTAATGCTTTCCACGTTCCTCAAAGTTTTTATAGCTGTCAAAGCTTGCACTTGCAGGCGAAAGCGTTACAATATCGCCATTTTCCGCAATACTGCAAGCAGTTTTTACAGCTTCTTCCATTGTTTTAACACGATAAATACGGCAATTATCCTCGTCATATCCACCGTAAGCACGGACAGCCGCTTCTATCTTATCAGCAGTCGCACCGAGCAATATAAGCGACCTTACCTTTTTATTGATAGCTTCGGACATTGTACTGTAATCAAGCTTTTTATCCGAACCCCCTGCGATAACGATAAGCCTTTGCTCAAACGCATTAAGACCGGCAATTACACTCACTGGGCTTGTAGCAATACTGTCATTATAATATTTTACTCCGTCAAGCTCACGGACAAATTCTATTCTATGCTCAACTCCGCCAAAGCTCTCAGCAGTCTGCTTTATAGCCTCTGTTGGAACGTCACCATAAACAGCCGCAATAGCCGCAAGATAATTCTCAACATTATGCAAACCAGGGATCTTTATGCTGTCCTTATGGATAATTCTTTCCGTTTTCTTTCCGTCATTAAAGCATAACCAACCGCTTTCATCGAGAAACGAACCATATTCAGGCTTTGTGATTCTGCTGAATTTAACAAGATGACCTCTTACCTCATCGGAAAGAGCATTTACCTTTTCATTATCAAGGTTAAGTACAGTCTTGGAAAAAGCATTCTGATGAAGAATAAGATTTTTCTTTGCACCAATATACTCTTCCATATTTTTATGCACATTCAGATGATCGGGATAGATATTTGTGATTATTGCGGTATCAGGCGAATGCCGCATACTGATCAGCTGAAAGCTTGACAGCTCGACAACTGCAATATCGTCGGGGGAAATGCTCTCTATTATCGGCAATAATGCACGGCCAATATTCCCTCCCTTATGCACTTTTTTTCCACTTCGTTCAAGTATTTCGGAAATTATGGTGGTTGTAGTGGTCTTACCGTCAGTTCCTGTTATGCCATATATTTTACACGGACATAAATCGAAGAACACTTCCATTTCAGAGGTTACTGCGATACCCATATCTCTTGCTTTTTTCAGCTCAGGCGAAAGGAAATACATTCCGGGAGTTCTGAACACAATATCGGAATTATAAATTTCATCAAGATAATTTTCTCCGAGTGAAAGCCTTGCTCCCTCGCTTTCCAGTCTGTCGGCAAGCTCCCCCATTTCATCACGGGATTTCTTATCGCATACAGTAACTGAAATTCCCTTTTTAAGCAGCAGCTCTATCAATTCCATATGGCTTACGCCCGTACCGATAAGAGCCACCCTTTTATTTTTCAGATCTGCAAAAAAAGCTTCTGCAGTATTCATTATCAACACCGTCTTTTCTATACAATCATACACAAATAATTATATACAAATTTTTCCGAAATATCAAGTTTTTGCATAGAATTGGGTTTATTTTCATAAATTTAACCAAGAAATGAGGTAAACAAAATGAAAATTTATATAAATAAAATGGCAAAGGATACCTTTCGTCTGACATTTGTTACACTTATACTGGACCTGCTCGGCATATTTCTTAATTCTGTTATCTCCGAAAGGCTTGGAACTGCCTCCGTGGGCATAATGACGCTCATATTTACCGTTTTCGGTTTTATTATGGTTCTCGCCAACGGAAATATCTTTTTATCCACAAGTAGACTTGTTTCGGAGGAAATTGGCTTCGGGAACTGCAACCATTCAAAAATAATGCGGTATTCTCTTAGCTTTTCGATATGTCTTTCCTGCTTTTTTTCCGTTGCGTCAATACTTCTTGCGAAAAAGCTGTCTGTTATTTCAGGAAGCGGCATTGACCTTTCACAACCGATAAGAATAATATCACTTTCGCTCCCCTTTGCCGCAGTCGGTTCATGTATAAAGGGATATCTTAACGCAATCGGAAAGGTTGGAAAAGCCTGCCTTGGTGAAATTATAGAATTTACAGCAAAATGGTGTTTTCTTCTAATATCCGTTGTTTTCCTCATAAACAAGGATATTAGCATTTACAACCTAATAGCCTTTTCAATTTTTACAGGCGAAGCAATAAGCTTTTTCTATTATCTGGCAAATTTCATTCCTGAACATCGTATATTCTGCCGCAAAGAGCATACCGTTCCGAAGCTTGATTCATTCGGAAAATATATTAAGCTTTCATTGCCGATACTTGCAAGCGGTTATGTTCAGATGATTTTATCAACTGCCAACGACCTGCTCGTTCCTATAGCACTTGTCAGGTTCAATTCCTCTGCTGAACGTGGAATGAGCGAATATGGAATGTTTGAAGCGATGATAATTCCAACTCTTTTCTTCCCGACTGCGATACTGACCTCTCTTTCAAACGTTCTTTTGCCCGAAATTGCCCGTGCAAATTCTTCTAACTGCTCCGAACGGATAAAAAGTCTTGTTACCAAAGCTCTGACAAGCTCGTTCATATATTCTTTTTTCATCGGTGGAATTTTTTTATGCGCTGGCAGGGCTATCGGAAATGTTGTCTGCTGCAGTGATCCCCTTGTCGGAGAAACGCTTGTAAAAATGTTCCCTGTTATTCCGTTTATATATCTTGAAATAGTGCTTGAATGCATTTTAAAGGGACTTGGCAAGCAGAATTTTTCAACTATCAATTCCCTTTGTGAATATATTATCAGAATAGCCTGCGTTGTAATATTTGTAAAGCTATATGGGTTTACAGGTGTACTGATATCATATTATGCAAGCAATATTTACAGCAACATAATCCGCATTATAGTTGTATGCAAAGCAACAAATGTCAGATTTTCGCCAAAGCTTTTTATCCTTATTCCGTTTTTATACAGCTTCTCTGCCTGTATAACAGCTTCCGCACTGACCAAGCTTATTTCGCCTGTTAATGCTATGCTTGAAGCGATAATTTTCATCTGTATAGCTTCGATAATCTTTATTACTATATACGAGCTTGGAAAGAAGCTATTCAGCGACAATCGTGGTTTTATAACTGTATATTCCACGCAATAAAGGGAATGCCACAAAAAGCATTCCCTTATCTTTTATTTTTGTATTCTTTTAAAAGCCTTTTTAAGCTCCTTATTAAGTCCGTCAGGATAATCTGTATAAAGTCCGAACGTTTCTGTACTATATCCGAAATAGTCGTAGCTGATACCGTATTTTTCACATATGGATATCATATCGCTTACCCATTCGATACCGCCTCTGCCGTCCTCAAAGCAGCTCTGTATAAGTCCAAATTCGCCAAGGTAAAGAGGAGCATTCCGCTCCTTGGAAAGCTTTATATAAGCTTCAAAGCCTGATTCGAGATATTCCTTATCAAACGTGTCATAATTCTCATACAAAGCTCTGTCCATTCTTATCTGAATATTTCCACCTTCTGATTTGACATATCCCGAAACGATATATTTACAGCCTTTTTTCATTTCAACAGGACTGAAATTATGAACATAATCTGCTTTTGAACCGCTTATTTTTAAGCAACCCTTTTCATTGTACCCATCTTCTGCGTAATACACCGTTGTACCGCTTCCGTCTGCACTCCATGAACTGCCGTTTAATGCTCCGTCACTGAAATCAGCCTTGAAAATGACCTGCTTCTTGCCGTTTTTCGATATTTCCGTCACGGTTATATCATCGAAATATGCGGATTTTCCGTTGCCGAGTGCTGAAGCCATAACGACAGCGTTAAGCACGTTTGCATCATCTGCAGCTGTAAAGGCATTGCTCTCGTAATAAGTCCAACCGTCGCTCCGGGATTTCTTATTTCCCTGAGTAAGTCCGATCCATTTAATATAATCGCCGCCTATAATCTCTCTTGACGGATAACTCATAGTCCTGCCTGCCGTGCCTGCCCATTCCTGATTCTGATGTGTGTATGAATAAGTATCATATTTATGAAATTCATAGACTACATTATCATCATCTATTTTTGCATAAGCAGAATCGGGAGAATAATATGTCGTTTCGCCGTTATCATCAATGCTGTAGCCTATCGGTTCAACAAAAATCATCTGATAAGGTGCAACCTTTCTTACAGCCTTTGCAAGCCTGTTCATAAGCTTATTATATTGCTCAAGGGTTTTCTTCTCTGTTTCCAGCGTGGGAACGTTAGGTTCATTTATAAGACCATAACCAAGCACTGTCGGTTCATTCGCATACCGTTTAGCTATTTTCTTCCATAATGCGGTAAGCCTGTCCTGACAGCTTTTATCCGTCCAAAGCTTCAATCCCTCTCCAAGCGACTGAAAACCGCCCTGAGGGCAGTGCATATTGATAATTATGCCGATATTGTATTTTTTTGCCCATTTTATATTCTTATCGAGCCAGTCAAAGCCGCTTTTCTTGTATGAATAAGGCTTACTGTCGTCTTCAAATGCCTGATAGCTTATATGGAAACGAACGCAGTTAAAACCCATTTCAGCAAGCTCTTTGTATGATTTTTCATTGCTATACGTCATATCAGGATACGGCGAATATGCAAGTATATCATTAGTAAACGCTATTCCCTTCAAAAGCATCTTGTTTCCGTCCGTTCCAATAATTTTCGTACCGTCCGTATGCACAAAATCAGCTGCTTTTAGCTTTTTAGAACTTTTTGCATATGCAACCATACTCATTGATGATAACATCATAACAACAGCCGTCGTTAATGCAACCGCTCTTTTAAAAAGCTTTTTCATAATATTTTACTCCTCATCACTTGCATTTTTCGGAAGTGTTATCCTTACTTTTGTTCCCTTGCCAGGCTTACTGCTGAAAGTCAATCCATAGCTTTCACCGTGAAACATTTTTATTCGCTTGTTTACATTTGTAAGACCAATGCTTTTTCCTGACGAGGTATCATTTTCCTCCAGCTTCCAACGAAGCTCTGACATCTTATCATCGGGAATGCCTTGTCCGTTATCATCTACCTCGATAATTACATTTTCGCCCGAATATTTAATGCTTATATCTATCCTGCCGTTGCCCTTGATACCCTCGATACCATGAACGAATGCATTTTCAACTATCGGCTGTATTATCAGCGGCAAAACGGGATAGCTGCCGTCAATTTCATTTTCAATTGAATAGGAAACTCTGTCGCCAAAGCGTGCAGACTGCAATTCAAGATAGCTTTTTGTAAATTCCAGCTCCGATTCAAGCGAAACCATACTGTTTTTCACTTCAAGGCAACGGCGCATAAATTTTCCGAGCTTTTTTACAAGGTCAGCTGTTTCCTTATCGTTATTCACATAAGCCTTCATTCTTATTGTTTCAAGCGTATTATAGAGAAAATGTGGATTTATCTGGCTTGCAAGGGTTTTGAACTCGGCTTCCACCTGATTAAGTCTGAATGTTTCTGTTTGTATCTTAGCCTCATATGCTTCGTTCATAAGCTCCTGCATACTTTTTACCATTACCTGCAAATCGCCGTACAGCTCATTTATTTCATCCTCGCCGCTTATATTTTCATCAAGGTCAAAATCCCCGACAGCGACCTTATGCATCTGATCTTTAAGAAACTTTATTCTGCGGACAAAATAAGATGTAAAAAGCACCGCTATAAGCATCGACAACAAGAAGCATGATGTAATATAAAACGTATATCCGAACGAAAGCTGCTTTGTCGCACCTGTTACAATAGCATAGGGCTTGACAAGATATATCTGAAAAAAGCTTCCTTTGTAATTAAAATTAGCCGCAACGGTATAACCCTTTTCCGTTAAGGGCGAGCTTTCCGTAAGCTCAACAGCTTCAACCTCCTTTCCGTCAAGCTCAAATTCCGGAGTTGTAAAAACCTTTCCGAGGTCATATTCCGCCATATTACTGTAAAAAACCATTCCGTTCTTTACGGCGAAAATTACGTTAAAAACCTCTTCCTCCATAAGCGTTTCTATCCAGTCACGGTTTATATATACAACCATAACTCCGAGAGGTTCTCCGCTTTCGGAATATTTTTTTCTTATATAGCTAAGATAAAATTCTCCGTCCGATGGATTTTTAAGCACGCTCCACACAGGCACATCGGAAGACATTGCTTCATTGAACCAATTGGAACCTCTTATCTGCGAGGTTATACGCTGGAACGAAATATTATACAAAAAGCCGTTCGGATCTTCGCCCATATCAACAAAAAAGGTTATATCTGAGATCTGTGAATACACGTTGGTATAATTCTTAATAATGCTATGCTCGGCATAATATTCGAGATATTCGTTATGCGTCATACCGCTGTTAAGGATATAATTTATATTTTCGTCGTTATATATAACATCAGCCGCCGCAGAGGTAGTGAAAAGCGTATCGGAAAGTCTTAGCTTCAAGCTTTCAACGTCCTTATAGGCTTCTCTTACTGTGCTTTCCTGAAGAACGCCTATCGTGTTGCTTATAAGATAAACTCCTGCAACAAAAACAGGCACTATAACGACTATAAACATCGCAATAAGCTTTGTTTTTATATTGGTATTAAGAAATTTATCAATAAGCTTCTTCATATTTCCGCCTCTTCTGACATTTTTTCTGCTTTAAGTAAAAGCTTATAGACAGGTGCAAGCTGTTCAAATTCATTTTTTATGAACGGAATAAGCCTGTCACTGAAAAGAAGCTCATAATCATTGCTTGAAGCATTGACCGAAACCGATTTTCTGTTCAGCCAGCCTTGTTTATCCTCATTTTCGTTTGGAAATCTGTTTTTCTTATACATTTCTCCGTCAAGATGATACTGCGGCGAGATTTCAAGCATATTTATCACATCAATATACTCTTTTTCATCATCAAGAATCATTTTCCGCAGACCTTCCATAACCTTTGTCGGCGTCTGGTAATAACCGCAACCGTAAGAAAATCCAGTCTGCATTATACAGAAATAAAAGGATAATGTATTGCCCATACGCTCTCTCGGTCTGCTGACGTTAAGCCAGATATGATCTCTGAAAAGCGACTTATCGTGCGTAAACCTTGTATCACGGCGAACTCTTGAAACGCATTTCGGAGTGCATACAAGCTCGCTGTCTATATTCTTGAAAACTGGTTCAAGCTCGGCGGCAAGCTCTGCAAACGGCTCTGTTACAAACTTTTTATACTCTAGCTTTCGTTCCTCATAATATTCCTTGCTATCACGCAATTTAAGCTCAAAAAGTATATCTATAGATTCTCTTGAAAATTTCATAATTTTTTCCTCATTAAAAAACAAACCCGTTTCTTCTAAAAGAAACGGGTCTTTACTGGTTGGGGTGCAGGGATTTGAACCCCGGAAATGCCTGAGTCAGAGTCAGGTGCCTTACCGCTTGGCTACACCCCAGTATAAGCCGCCGATTACGGCGATGTAATAACGGCAACTTACCTTGGTTGGGATAGTTGGATTTGAACCAACGAAATGACGGAGTCAAAGTCCGTTGCCTTAGCCGCTTGGCTATATCCCAATGTTGTTCTGGAAGATAATCAAGCTTATCGTCAAGCGACTATGTTATTATAGCACCATAATCTCATCTTGGCAATACCTTTTTTGTATTTTCGGCATTTTGTACAAAAGTTTTTTTATCCTTTGTGCATTTTTACATTTCGCTTCTATTTTCCAACGCTTTAAAAAGGGTCGTTTTATCTGCATATTCGACCATTGCACCAACAGGCAAACCAAAAGCAAGCCTTGTAACCTTAACTCCAAGCGGTTTAAGGAGCTTTGAAACATAGACAGCAGTTGCCTCGCCCTCGACCGTGGGATTTGTTGCCATTATGACCTCTCTTATGCCGCCGTTATTAACTCTTGCAAGCAATTCTTTAAGACGAAGCATATCGGGTGTTATACCGTCCATTGGAGAAAGCAAGCCGTGAAGAACATGATAAACTCCGTTATACTCATTTGTACGTTCAAACGCTTCTATATCCTTCGGAGCTTCAACAACGCATACAGTACTTTGATCTCTCATATCATCGTCACATATCGGACAAAGCTCCTTTTCGGTAAAATTCGCACACACAGTGCAATACTTGACCTTATTATGAGCATTCATTATCGCATCAGAAAAAGCCTGTGCTTCCTCGTCCGTCATTGTCATAACATAATAGGCAAGCCTTTGAGCTGATTTCATACCTATACCAGGAAGCCTTGCAAACTGCTCTGCAAGCAAGACAAGCGGAAGTGCTGTTTTTGACATAAAGCTATCCTCCTAATATCATTGAATAACGGGAATCCAAAAAGCTCGGATTCCCGTTTGTTTTCAAAAAAATCAGAAAAGTCCAGGGAAGGAAACTCCGCCTGTAATAGCTCCCATTTCTGTTTCAGATGTAGCTTCAATCTGATGAACAGCGTCATTAAATGCACTAATAACAAGATCCTGAAGCATCTCAATATCGTCCTTATCAACAACATCAGGCTTAATTGTAAGTGCTTTTATCTCCTTTTTGCCGTTCATAACGACCTCAACTGCACCACCGCCCGAGGTTGCGGTAAACTCTCTGTTTTCGATATCCTCCTGAAGAGAAGTGATCTGCTCCTGCATTTTCTGTGCCTGCTTGATCATTCCCTGCATATTCTGAGCTCCGCCGCCCATACCCTGTGGCAATCTTGCTTTCATAATAAAAAACTCCTTTTAATTGTAATTACACCGCAGTTCACGGTATAGATTTTCTATATCGGAACAGGAGCTACGACTGTTCAGTCGGTATCCCGTTATCCTTTGCTTTTTTTAATATTGCTTCAATTGAAGGACCTGCCTCTGCACTTTCCTTTTTTGCTGTACATTTTGCACGGATATTATAAACCTTACCAGTAACCTTAAAAATAGCACCCTTAAGCTTTTCGGCATTATCCCCCGCTTTAAGAACGGACATAAAGAAGGAATTTTCCGAAAAAATTAGCATAATATCTCCGCTTTCCAGTGCATAAGAACCGACAAGTGCCGCCGAACCTGACGGGCAAGCCGCTTTATACTCATCAAGAATATCCAGCCATCTATCAACAGGTTTGAAGCTCTGTGTATCTGCTTTTTCCTGCGGTTCTGCTGTTTTTACAGACTGTGAAGAACGAGGTGCAGATGAAGCTGTCGGACGGTTTTGAACCTGCGGAACTTGTGCGTTTGCCAATTTCCGCTCCAACATATCAATTTTAGCATAAATTTCAGAATTGTCAATAGAATTAGACGAATCTGCTCTTTTTGTGCAGAGCTTTATCATACACATTTCTATTTCAACACGCTTTGACGGCACTCTGCCGATACGATTTCCTGTTGCTTGCAGGATTTCCAAGGCTGAAAAAATTTCGTCCTCGGACATTTTCTGCGAAAGCTCTCTGACCTGTTCCACTTCGCTCGGCAGACAATTCAGTACAGCTTCATCATCTGGAACGGCTTTGGCAAGCATAACATTTCTTAACTGACTGATTATTTCAGAGCAAAGCTGCTGCATATCCTTTGAGGAATCGTAAAGCTCACCGACTGTTTTCACCGCTTCGGCTGTATTATGCTCGGCAACAGCTCTGAGAATGCGGAAAACAGGACCACTTCCTGCTATTCCTGCCGCTCCTGCGGCAATTTCCTCGGTTATATTTTCAGAATAAGCTGTACATCTATCCAGCAGTGACAATGCATCTCTCATACCACCGTCCGAAGCCTTTGCAATAAGCATAGCCGCTTCATCAGTTATTGCAAGCTTTTCCTGTTCAGCGACCCATTTAAGCCTGTCCGCAATATCACGGGGCTTTATCCTATGAAAATCAAAACGCTGGCAACGTGAAAGGATTGTGGGCAGAACCTTGTGAATTTCTGTAGTTGCAAGAATAAACTTGACGTGAGCAGGAGGTTCTTCCATAATTTTCAGCAAGGCATTGAACGCCGCCGGCGAAAGCATATGAACCTCGTCAATGATATAGACCTTATATTTACAGCGTTCGGGCATATAGACAGTACCCTCACGCAGATCTCTTATATCCTCAACACCGCTGTTAGAAGCTGCGTCTATTTCAATAATATCACCAAGCGAACCATCGTCAGCGTCACGGCATATTTCACATTCAAGGCAGGGGTTTCCGTCCACGGGGTGCAGGCAGTTCATAGCCTTTGCGAGTATTCTCGCACAAGTAGTTTTTCCCGTACCTCTTGAGCCTGTAAAAATATACGCATGAGCAGTTCTGCCCGAAATAAGCTGGTTGGCAAGCGTTTGTGTGACCTGCGGCTGAGATACTACATCAGCAAAGCTCAACGGACGATATTTTCTGTACAAAGCCTGATACAACGCTTACACTCCCTTTTTGATCATTAATCATTCTTCATTTCATCGCTTATCTTATCATATAAGCCGACGCTTTCCGCAATTTTACAATAATACTGTTTAAAGCCCTCAATATCGGAAAGATTTGAGATAAGTGCTTTTTTATACATTTCACTGCTTGCGGCAAGCTGCTTCATTCCAAGAAGAGCAAGCGAACAGCCGCCAAGTGCAAAAACAGTATTTTTATGTTCAATAACAGATTTTTCAAACCAAGTCAATGCTTCATCATAATCGCCTTTTGCAAGATAGCACATTCCGTAATCGGTATAAATAAAATCAAAACGTGCATTTGTTTCCATAAGGTTATCATATATCTCAATTGCTTTATCATAGGAACGTGTTTCAACATAGCATCTTGCAAGCAGGACATCAACTGTTCTTGTTCTATCCTCAACACCAAGCTCGATAGCTTCACGGAAATAATTTATCGCATTGGTATCATATCCCATAAGGCGATAGGAATTTCCAAGATAAAAATCCACAACAGCCCTTTCCCTGTCAGTAAGCTCCAGCTCAAGTATATCCTTGAAATACTCAACAGAATCTGCAATTTCGCCGCATCTTACGCACTCCATACCCTCGCTGAAAAGACGTGCTTTTTTTGAAAAGCCTTTAAAAAGATCTCTTGCTATGTAGTGATCCATACCACGTCTTAACGCTTCCTTTGAGCTGTCATATGCAGTCACGACAGCCGCACCTGCGACTGCTATTTCAGAAATAATAAAATAAAATATTCTCAAAACGCTATCAAATTCTATTGCAAAGAACGGATAGCATAAAAGCAGCATTATTGGAAAGACATTCAACAAATTACGCTTCACTTTTTTAAAGAAAAACCAACGATCCATCAAAAACTTCCTGACTTTTTAAAATAAAAAAATCCGATACATAGGTGTGCAGGCTTGCTGCGGCACACAGAGCGAACCGCTTAATGCTGCTCGGTTCCCCGCCTGACATGGTTCACGGTGTTCTGTTGCACAGGGCCCACACACCTATATATCGGATAATTCCAATCTACAGATAAACGTTATACACCAAACAGCATATTCACTCCTCCGTTTGGCTTACTTGAACATAATATCATAATTCACAAAAAAAGTCAAGCACTTTTATAAATTTTTACGATTTTAAAATCCTGCACAAGTTTATTAAAGCTTTTTTGTGCATTTTTTAATGCGAATTTAGCAAAAATAAACAGTCAGATGTGCTATATTTTCACTATTTATACAGAAAATTTTTTCTATTAAAAATTACTATTGAAATTTTTGGGGCAATGAGTTAAAATATTAAGTGTGTATGTTAAACGTTTTCTGTATCATTATCATACCGAATACACATTATCAAAAACTATAAAACTATTTATGCCATAAAATGGTATAAACCAAAATTGACAAAAACATTTATAGGAAGAAAGGAATTTTCATAGCTATGGGTTCAAATATCATTCTTTACGGCCCTCCGGGAACAGGTAAAACCTATAATACAATCGCTTATGCGATATCTATTATCTACGGCAGACCTATCCGTGAGGTTATGAGTGAGGATTACGGAGAGCTTCTTGAAAAATATAATGCTCTTAAAACGCTCTATGGTCAGATAGAATTCACCACCTTCCACCAGTCCTTTGGATACGAGGAATTTGTCGAGGGTATCAAGCCTGTTTTTATTCAGGTTATGAACGAAAAGGGCGAGCGTTCCCGTAAGGAAGAGATGGTTTACAAGGTAAATCAGGGTGTTTTCAAGCGTTTCTGTGATGAAGCCGCAAAAAATCCGGGCGAAAAATATGTATTCGTAATAGATGAAATCAACCGAGGCAATGTTTCCAAGATATTCGGTGAAATGATCACTATTATCGAGCCTACAAAGCGTCTTGGGCAAGCAGAGGAAGCAACTGTTAAGCTTGCATATTCGCAGGAAGCATTCGGTGTGCCTGATAATGTTTACATAATCGGAACTATGAACACCGCCGACCGTTCGATCGCAATGCTTGACTCCGCTTTAAGGCGACGCTTTGACTTTGTTGAAATGATGCCAAATCCCGAGCTACTCCGAGGTGTTGTTATAGAGGGAATTGACGTTTGCGAGCTGATGTATAAAATCAATAAGCGTGTTGAGATACTTCTTGACAGAGATCATACCATAGGACATGCTTATTTTATGCCGCTGAGAAGCCGTCCAAGCCTTGCGGTGCTTGCACATATATTCAAAAACTCAATCGTTCCCTTGCTTCAGGATTATTTTTACGATGATTATGAAAAGATCCGTCTTGTTCTCGGTGACGCTAACAAGGAAAAGAACGAGCAGTTTGTTGTAAAAACAGACGTTGATTATGCACAGATATTCGGTGCTAATGCAGAGCTTTACCTTGAAAATGACGATATTTATACGATAAACAACGCCGCTTTCGGCAACATCAACGCATATCTTAAAATTTAAGGATAAATTTCAATGAATAAAGTAAAACGCTTTGTTATCACGGACGCTGATTCCTTTGTAAGAGGCGGCACATCTGACGATCCTCATATCATCCCGATTCCCGAGCATAATTTTGATCGTCTTGCCGATTTTACAGAAAATAACCGCTATCCTGTTATGCACGAAATACAGCTGCCCGATGGAAGAATGTCCATTCATCCTGCACGTTATGCAGGTATAATAACACTTCGTGACGGCACACAAATCGAGCTGATGCCGCAGATATCCGCTGATAAAAACGAAAATACTATCGTTTCAAAAATGCTGATTCTTCGTATGCTTGAAGCTATGATCGAAGTCCCTGTAAAAAGAGTAACCGAAAAATACTTCAAAAAAGAACAGCTGAATATATTCGAAATATGCGTCAGAATGTTTCTTGACGAGGTAGAAAACGTTGTAAGAGGCGGTCTGAAACAGACTTATGTTCCATACAGAGGAAATGAACCGTTTGTAAAAGGAAAAACGATTTATTCCGAACACGCTAAGAAAAATTATGCACATAAAGAAAAGTTTTTCGTTGAATACGATGTTTTCAGCATAAACCGTTCGGAAAATAAGCTTATAAAGACTACTCTCTCCGCACTTTCAAAGCTTTCCACAAACGGACTTAACCTTAAAAGGATAAGAACGTTACTAATGGATTTCGATGGAGTGGATTTTTCCACAAATCTTAAGCGTGATTTCAAAAATGTCGTTGACGACAGAAGCATGGCAAGATATTCAAGAGCTATGGGTTGGTGCAGGCTTTTTCTCTTAAACAAGGGAACAACAGCTTTTTTTTGCGGTGGAAAGGTTGCTTATGCAATGCTCTTCCCAATTGACAAGCTTTTTTGCGGCTGTATCGCTACAAGCCTTCGCCGTCAGATAGACCGCTCAAAATACAACTTCCTGACCCCTGAAAAAATGACAAATTCTGTCAACAACGTTTCACTCGACCTTAATATGGAGCCTGTTTCCAATTTTTATGTTAAAAACAAGCAGGACGATTCATATATAAATATTATATTCAAATTCTACGATTTCAAGAGCTATCACGGAAAGGATACAGACGATACTGCTGTTGTTTTTCCCGTTACAGAGGTTCTAAATCGTGAGCTTGAAGGATTGCAAAAGAACATGTATCTTGTCGATTTAAAGGATATTGACGGAAGCGTTTCAATATTAAACGAAACCTTCTTTTTGTAAATTTTATGTGTTTTACCGCTCTTCGGAGCGGTTTTTTTCTGTTTTTTTCAAATAACTATTGCATTTTTTTCAAAAAAAGTGTATAATGAATTAAAGTATCTATGTAAAATATACTAAACACCATTTAAATCGGAAAAAATCAAGCCGACAATCTCGGATATATTGGATTTTGGCACAAATTTTTCCTGTATTCTGATGGTATTTAGTATCAGGAAGCAACCGATTAAAGTAAAGCGTTCGTTTCGTCATTTTGAAAATGTACGAATTTACGTCTTTGAGTACATTTTGAAAAACGACAGAAACATATTAATCAGCGGTTCCTTAGATACTTTTGAAAGGATATGATGCTATGAACGAATATTCAGAAAAAAATTCATCCGATATCCTGCATATACTTTTATGGGTAACAGGTATATTGTCATTTATTCTCGGATTTGTCCTCGGCGTATGCTCTTGGAAAAAGCTGGATAAGCTCCGCAATAAGCATAACAACGAAAAATTTGACGCTGACGAATATATCCGCAGTCTTAATCTTGAATAAAATAAAAAAGGAATTATGAAATATGAAGCTTGGTATGGTTGGTCTTCCGAATGTCGGAAAAAGTACACTTTTTAACGCACTCACAAACGCAGGTGCAGAATCCGCTAACTACCCTTTCTGCACAATTGAACCAAATGTCGGAGTTGTTTCCGTTCCCGATGAGCGTCTTTTGAAGCTCAAGGAAATGTATGAGCCGAATAAATTTACCCCTGCAACTCTTGAATTTGTTGATATTGCAGGTCTTGTAAAGGGTGCTTCAAAGGGTGAAGGTCTTGGAAATAAATTCCTTGCAAATATCCGTGAGGTTGATGCTATCGTTCACGTTGTACGTTGCTTTGAAGGTACGGACGTTATTCACGTTGATGGTAATATCAACCCGAGAAGAGATATCGAAACAATAGACCTTGAGCTTATTTTCTCGGATATTGAAATGCTCGACAGAAGAATCGACCGCACTAAAAAGCTTGTCAAGGGTGATAAAAAATATATCGCTGAAGTGGAATTTCTTGAAAAGCTTAAGGCTCACCTTGAAGCAGGTCACTCCGCACGTTCCTTTGACTTCACCGAGGAAGAAGCAGAAGCAATTAAAAGCACTCCCCTCCTCTCTGCGAAGCCTGTAATTTTTGCGGCCAACCTCTCCGAGGAGGATTTCAAAAATAATATTGAAAATTCTGTGCATTATAAAACGGTGTGCGAAATAGCCGCAGAAGAAAAGGCATCCGTTTTCCCGATATGTGCTCAGCTTGAAGCCGAAATATCCGATATGGGCGACGAGGACAAGGCAATGTTTCTTTCCGAGCTTGGTCTTGAAGTTTCGGGGCTTGACAGAATAATCAAGGAGGGTTATGCTCTGCTTGGTCTTATCTCATTCCTTACAGCAGGTAAGGACGAAGTAAGAGCATGGACTATCACCAACGGCACAAAAGCTCCCAAAGCCGCAGGTAAAATACATACCGATTTTGAAAAGGGCTTTATCAGAGCAGAGGTTGTTTCCTTTGAGGATCTTATGGCTTGCGGAACAATGGCTGCTGCAAAAGAAAAGGGGCTTGTACGTCTTGAAGGAAAGGAATATGTTGTCCGTGACGGAGATATTGTTCTTTTTCGCTTTAATGTATGATCGTAATGGGCAGTGTCCCTTATGATAGATAAACGAAAAACCGCCGAAAATAAGGTTTTTCAACAATATTTTTATTGGAGGAAATAAGAATGAACACAAAAAAGATGCTCGCCGCAGTTATGGCACTCACCATGACAGCTGCACTCACCGCTTGTGGCGGAGATGACAGCAGCAGCACTAATGACGGAGGTGAAACCACTACTACTACAGAAGCAACCACCACTACCGCAAAGACTGTTGCAATTAACACCGAAGGACTTAAGGATGATGAGCAGACTGCTCTTGAAGGAGTTATGGAACAGCTCCAGGACGTTGATCTTGAAAACAAGACTGTTACCTACCTTGGACAGACAGATATCAACCCTTCAACTGACGGTGCAAGTAAATCTGTTGGACTTGAAATGTTCGAACAGAAATACGGCGGAAACATCGCATACATTCCTACAACCTGGGAAGACCGTTTTGATAACCTTTCCACTCAGATCCTCAGCGGCGGCGGAGTTGATCTTTTTGATGGTGCAGATACTTCCAACTTCCCTAAGGGAATTATAAGCGGTATGTTCCAGCCTATCGATGATTATATTGATATCAATTCTGCTATCTGGCAGAATGTTTCACAGGGACTTGAAATGTTTAAGTTCGGTGGTAAGCACTATGAATTCGTAACATCTGTATCAGCTGAACAGTTTGTTATTTATGATAAGTCTACTATCGAAGCATTCGGCTTTGATGATCCATGGGAGCTTTATGAAAAGGGCGAATGGAACTGGGATAGCTTCAAGTCAATGCTCTATGAGTTCGTTGATCCTGATGCTGATCAGTATGGTCTTGACGGCTGGTGGAACGAAAAGTCCCTCTTTATGTCCGCAGGCGTTCCTCTCGTTGGTCTTAGCGAAGACGGCGGTATCCAGAGCAATATTTACGATGCAACCGTTGAAAAGGCTATGAACTTCCAGTATGAGCTTAATCAGAATGGATGCAGATTCCCAATGGCTGAATTCAGCTGGAGCGAGCATCCTGAATACCTCGGCGAAGGCAAGGAATTGTTCTACATAATCGGTGAATGGGGCTTCAAAGGCGATCCTTCAACATGGAGAGCTGCAGTATCTTCACCTGAAAATCTTGGTATCGCACCTGTTCCTTCCCCTGCTGGTTCTGATCCTTATCAGAGCGTATCTCTTACTGGTTATGCTCTCTGTAAGGGTGCTGCTAACCCTGAGGGTGCTGCTCTCTTCGCTGAATGCGAAACACTCTCTAAGGTTGATCCTGATACTATTGCTATTTCCGATAGAAAGGCTCTTGATGATAACCAGTGGACACAGGAAACACTTGACAAGGTTAAGGCAATTCACGAGCTTGCAAGACAGTACCCTGTTATTGACTACTCCACAGGTTCATCCTCCGATATTGCTTCACTTACAACAGACGGCGGCGATGAAATGGGTATGAGATCTGCACTTTATGGTATTGAATGGGCTACGATGAAGGATCAGATCGGCGATACAGTTGAACTTCTCGTTGCTGAAGTTAATGAAAAGCTCCAGGCTGCTATTGCTGAATAATTTGTGATATTTCAGAATAATAATATTGGAGAAAAATAGAATGAACACAAAAAAGATGCTTGCCGCAGTTATGGCACTCTCCATGACAGCTGCTCTTACCGCCTGTGGCGATAATGGCGGCAGCACAAATGACGGCGACGCTACAACAACTACAGAAGCAACCACAACCACAGGTGTTACTGTAGAAGTAAACACCGAGGAGCTTAAAGATGAGGAGCAGGAAGCTCTCAACACTGTTATGGATCAGCTTCAGGATGTGGAACTTGAAAACAAGGAAATCAAGTGGTTTGCTAACTACGATCTTAACCCTACAACCAACGGTGCTTCAAAAAAGGTTGAGGTTGAAATGTTCGAGCAGAAGTACGGCGGTACTATCAAGTACTATCCTACTGAATGGGCTGACAGATATGACAAGCTTTCTACATATCTTCTCGGCGGCGAAGGCATTGACTTCTACCCTGGCAACGATGCAAACAATCTACCGAGCGGTATCGTAAAGGGTATGTTCCAACCTGTTGATGATTATATCGACCTTGATTCTGCAATCTGGCAGAATGTTTCAAATGCAATGGAGCTTTACAACTTCGGTGGTAAGCACTGGACATTCGTAACAGCTGTTACACCTGAACAGGTACTCATCTACAACAAGGAAACAATTGAATCAAACGGTCTTGACGATCCTTGGGAGCTTTATGAGGCAGGCAACTGGAACTGGGAAACATTCAAGTCTATGCTTCTTGAATTCGTTGATCCTGATGCTGATCAGTACGGCCTTGACAACTGGTTCAATGAAAAGGCTCTTCACCTCTCCGCAGGCGTTCCCACAGTTTCCGCAGTTGACGGTCACGTTGTATGTAACATCAATGATCCTACAATTGAAAAGGCTATGAATTTCCAGTATGAGCTTTATCAGAATGGACTTGTTCTTAACACAGAGCTTTTCAACTGGTCTATCCAGCCTCAGTTTATGGGTGAAGGCAAAGAGCTTTTCTGGCTTAACGGTACATGGGGAATTGAAGGCGATCCTTCAACATGGTCAATTCAGGTCGATCCTGAAAATATCGGAATTGCACCTGTTCCTTCTCCTGAAGGCTCGGATCCTTATCAGTCTGTATCAGTTCAGGGCTATGCTCTTTGTGAAGGCGCTCAGAATCCTCAGGGTGTTGCTCTCTTTGCAGAATGTACTATTCTTGCAAATAACGATCCTTCGACAATCGAAATCAACCACAGAAAGTCTAAGGATGACAGCAAGTGGACAGATGAGATGATTGAAAGAATCGATGAGATCACAGAGCTTGCATATCAGTACCCTGTACTTGACCTTGCAGCAGGCTGCTCCGCTGATATCGCTTCCATTACAACTGATGGCGGTGCTAATGTCGGCACAAGAGCTCCTTTCCACGGCACAGACTGGGCTACAGTCAGAGAATCAACAGCTGATACACTTATCATGCTCGTTGAAGAGGTTGATGAAAAGCTCCAGGCAGCTATTTCTGAATAATCTTGATACAATAAAAGTGTACGGTGGATATTCCGCTGTACACTTTTTTTATCAAAATTAAATTATCGCCATTTTTTACAACAAAAAGCAGGAAATCTTATCTTTTTTTCTGTACAAAAGCAAAAAAATTGAAATTTTTTATTTTTTTTTGAAAAACACTTGCTTTTTTCTTTTACTTATGGTATAATCGATATGTTGATTATGTAACGACTATGAAAAGGAGGTGTAACCCTATGGCAAAGTGCGAAATTTGCGGAAAGGGTGTTACTTTCGGTATAAAGGTTTCCCATTCTCACCGTCGTAATAACAGAACTTGGAAGCCTAATGTTAAGCGCGTAAAGGCAATCGTTAACGGAACTCCTACACATATTTATGTATGTTCCAGATGTCTTCGTTCCAATAAGGTTACCCGTGCTGTATAATTGCCGCAATAATGAGGACGCTTTCGTTATGAGAGCGTCCTTTTTATTTTATCCCGAATAAGCAATTTATGAAAAAGCTGTGCGATTTCAATTAAGATAAAATCGCACAGCTTTAAATTTTATGCCCTTACAGCCTTATGGAAAATCTTTTTGCCCTTTTTGATAACAACAGAATCATCAATTGCAATAACAGCGTTCGGATCTGTTACCTTTACATCGTCAACTGCAATGCCGTTCTGCTGAACAAGTCGTCTTCCCTCGCTCTTAGACGGACAAAGACCAGTCTTAACAAGAAGCTCAAGAATATTGATTCCACCTTCAAGCTCAGCGGCAGGAATCTCTGTTGACGGCATATCATCGGAAGCTCCACCGTTTGCAAAAATAGCCTTCGCTGCAGCAAGTGCCTTGTCAGCCTCTTCATCGCCATGTACAAGCTTTGTAAGCTCATAAGCAAGAAGCTCCTTAGCCTTGTTAAGCTCTGCACCCTGCATTGTTTTTTCCATTTCCTCGATCTGCTCGATAGGAACAAAGGTAAGCATTTTCAGGCACTTAATAACGTCTGCATCATCAACGTTTCTCCAATACTGGAAGAAGTCATAAGGTGATGTTTTTTCAGGGTCAAGCCATACAGCACCGCTGACGGTCTTACCCATTTTCTTACCCTCGCTGTTGAGGAGAAGAGTTATCGTCATTGCATGAGCGTCCTTACCAAGCTTTTTGCGGATAAGCTCCGTACCTCCAAGCATATTTGCCCACTGGTCATCTCCGCCGAACTGCATATTACAGCCGTATTTCTGATAAAGCATATAGAAATCATAGCTCTGCATTATCATATAGTTAAATTCAAGGAAGGTAAGTCCCCTCTCCATACGCTGCTTATAGCATTCAAAGGTGAGCATTTTATTTACGCTGAAGCAAGCACCTACTTCACGCAGAACATCAACATAATTAAGGTCAAGAAGCCAGTCACCGTTGTTTACAACGATTGCCTTATCCTCGGAAAAATCAATAAACCTACTCATCTGCTTTTTAAAGCATTCAACATTGTGGTCAATGGTTTCCTTTGTCATCATTTTTCTCATATCAGTCTTACCTGACGGATCACCTATCATAGCAGTACCGCCGCCGATAAGTGCGATAGGCTTATTTCCTGCCATCTGCAAACGCTTCATAAGGCAGAGTGCCATAAAATGTCCAACGTGGAGGCTGTCTGCTGTCGGGTCAAAGCCGATATAAAAGGTAGCCTTTCCGTTATTTATCATTGTACTGATTTCCTTTTCATCGGTAACCTGTGCAATAAGTCCTCTTCTTACAAGTTCTTCATATAAAGTCATTTTTACTTCTCCTTATATATTATTTATATCAACCGCATTGACGGTCTTATACTAAACGCCATTTAAAATTCGGAAAAAATCAAGCCGACAATCCGGAATATATGGATTTCGGTGCATATTTTTTCCAGTATTTTATTGGTGTTTAGTATTACTATTGTAACATTAATATTCTTAATAAACGATGAAATCAAAAAACGGATATCACAACCCTTCAATGATAAATAAAAATCCCCCTTGAAAGCCAAAGCTTCAAGAGGGCGAATTATCGCTGTACCACCTCAGTTTATCCGCAAAATTGCAGACCTTTAGGACGCTGTAACGGGCGTAAACCGCATATTCCTACTGTTGATTTCAGAATACAAGCTCCAAGATGTAATTCACGCAAGGACGGCATCCCTTTCCACCTGCCAGAGACTCTCTTTAACCGCTTTTTCTTCCGCTTATTTGATTCTCTTCACTGCTTTTATGATATTTTATCACATTCAACCACACTTTGTCAAGCACTTTTGCCGAAAAAATAATTTTGTAAAAAATCGTTGACAATATATATTATTTATTGTATAATATATGTATAAAACTGCTGATTTTACGAAAGGCAATCGCTATGAAATTTGAAGGCTTTTCAACCGAAAATAAACGAATTTCCAGATGTGTT
>CAYOAV010000003.1:72896-77257 GCA_964402055.1 uncultured Ruminococcus sp.
CGCTATGAAATTTGAAGGCTTTTCAACCGAAAATAAACGAATTTCCAGATGTGTTACTTCAAGTGCGGAAAGTATAATCACCGATATAAAAAAGCCTCGTGAGGAGCGTTTATCCTCTCTCGGAATGGCTCTTAATAGTGACAACATTATTCCTGTATATTTCTGTGCTATAATAGGATCGCCTGCGGAGGAAAATCTTTCAGGCTATAAAAACGCTCTTTTTTCGCTTCGTGAGGATCTCATTAATTCACCGAAATTTCTTATTTTTATTCCTAGTAAAATGCGTTTGCCCAATGAAGATGAAACATCTTTTTTTGACGCTGTTACAAGAGGAAATGTTGATGAAGCAGTTGCTGATTTTGTGAATCTTATCAATATCGGCAACGACAAACGCAGAACAGCAGAAGCTCGTCAAATTTTTACAGAAAATGCCAATAAATATGCAAGTAGAGGCTTTGATGATGTTTTTTCTTACGGTGTACGGACTATAACCTGGCTGAACCGCTGTATTTCTTCGGAGCAGTTTAAAAATTCAATTAAAAATGAGATACCTACTGTGATTTTTTATGGTAGTGCCAATGAGAATGAAACTGAATTTCTACATTTTCTTTCTGCTTTGGGTTTTGACGTGCTTGTGATTTCTGCATCAAAGGCTTCTCTTGATACGCTTAAAATGAACAACATTGACGGCCGTATGCAGATATTTGAGTTTTCTTCCGATGGTGAAGAATTTCCGTTCCCCGATAAGCCTGTAAAAACCGTAAGAGCCACCGCCGCATACAGTGCCGAGCAGGAACTTAACAGCTTTATGTACAGCAATACCTCAATTTTCCGTGATTTTCAATTTGACGATATGCGTTCGCTAACATTGAGAACAACTTATGAGGAAATCGAAATTCTCTGGCATCAGGAGGCAAAATATCGTCCCGGATTTGATATTATCAATAACAAAACAGCGGTTATCCCGAATATGTTTGTAAAAATAAGCGGCGTTGCCGATGGAGATCTGGACGATTATTGGGACGATATACGAAATAAGCTTTCTCCCCTTTCAAGGATTATGTATAAAGCCCCTACATACAATAAATTTCCACCGTCGGTTTTCACCGCATACAGAAAATATTATGACGGAAAAAGGATTGATATTCAAAAGCTGAAGAACTCTGAAATCAACTCTTATAAATTTCTGTCAGACGATTTGCAAATACTTATCTTCAATAAAATGCAGGAGGCCATTGACAGCGGTCTGCTTATGCTTGAAGAACACGAATTTGCACCTCTTATAATTTATGTCGGACTTTCACTTGACCGTGAAATACTTAAAATTTTGCAAAAATTTGATTTCACCAAGGACATACCTAAAATCATCGTTATCGATTCCGTGGAAAGTACCTTCACAAAAGTAGAGTGCATACAGCTTCTGCTTTACAATCTGCTTGGCTTTGATATTGCTGTTTACACCCCAACAGGATATAAAAACCTTGAAACATTCCTTTCGGCGGACGCTTTTACGACCTTCACTATGAATGAATTTAAGTATAATATCCGACCCCAAAAGCTGAAAATTCCCGATACAGTGCCTAAACCAAAGGAAAAAGGCGGATTATTTGATAAATTATTTAAGAAAGGACGCAAGTAATATGGGATTAAAATTTACACCAACATCTGAACAGGAGGTTGTAGTTCAGGCTACTGCCGTTGAGGAGGCTCAAACAGCTCCTGTTATCGAAGCAACACCTGAAAGCTTTTCGATGACTGACGTTCAGCAGAATATCAAGAATGATCTTGTTAAAAATGAGGCTGTACAGAAGCTTGTTGATACCATTAATATCAACGATGTTAATTCTATCGTAAAATTCGGTAACGATGCCGCTGACGAAATATCCAAGGCATCCGATCAGGTTCTTAATTCAATGAATATGAAGCAGATCAACGATTCGGGTGAAATGCTGACAGCTCTTGCCGCTGTTATGGAGCAATTTGATGCTAAGGAGCTTACCGAAGAACCTAAAAAGGGTCTTTTTGTAAACCTCCGCAAGCAAATCGACAAGCTTCTCGAAAAATATCACACAATGGGTGAAAATGTTGACCGAATTTATGTCCAGCTCAAAAGCTACGAAAAGGAAATTGAGCAGTCCAATGTAAAGCTTGAACAGATGTATAATGCGAATATCAATTATTACAAGGAGCTTCTGCTTTATATTATGGCTGGCGAGCAGGCTTGCGTTGAAATTGATCAGTACATTGAAGAATACAGATTAAAGCTCCAGCAGAACCCCGATTCAGGTGCTGTTGCAATGGATTTACAGAATCTTGAAAATGTAAGAGAGATTTTCAATCAGCGAGTAATGGATCTCAAAATTGCGGAAAATGTCGCTATGCAGACCGTTCCTATGCTTAAATCAATGCAGTATTCTAACCTTAATCTTATAAGAAAGATAAATTCTGCGTTCATTATAACTATGCCTGTATTTAAGCAGTCACTTGCACAGGCTGTTATGCTCAAGCGTCAGAAGGTTCAGGCGGACGCAATGTCAGCTCTTGATGAAAAAACTAACGAGTTGCTTGTAAAAAATGCTAAAAACACGGTTGAACAGTCAAAGGCTATCGCGAGATTGTCTTCGGGCAGCTCTATAAAGATAGAAACACTTGAAGAAACATGGCAGACCATCGTAAGCGGTATTGAAGAAACACGTCAGATTCAAGAGGATGCAAAAATCAAGCGTGCAGAGGATTCAAAACGTCTTGAAGCACTCAAACAGGATTACAGAAATAAGCTTGAAGCCACACGGAACGCATAAAAAATTCGGGAAACGGCGGAAAATTCCAACCGTTTCCCTTTCTTTTTGTTAAATCTTCATATTGCAATATCTTTTTTAATAAAGTATAATATATGTATATGTTTTTTTGGAGGATCAATATATGTGCGGTTTTGTTGGCTTTACAACTACAAAGGATAATTCAAACCGAATCATTGAGGATATGATGGATAAAATACGTCATAGAGGCCCTGATTCGGGCGGTAAATATACAGATGAGGATATAGCTCTCGGCTTTCGCAGATTAAGTATTATAGATATTTCCGAATCGGGAGATCAGCCTATCTATAACGAGGATAAAAGCAAGGTTCTTCTTTTTAATGGTGAAATTTACAATTATCAGTCTATTCGTGAGGAACTGCTTGCAAAGGGTCATACCTTTACAACGAACACAGACTCAGAGGTTCTTCTCCACGGCTATGAGGAATATGGCGAAAAGCTGCTCGATAAGCTCCGTGGAATGTTTGCATTTGTGATATGGGATAAAAATACCAAGGAGCTTTTCGGAGCAAGAGATTTCTTTGGAATAAAGCCGTTGTATTATGCCACTATGGGCGATACCTTTATATTCGGTTCAGAAATAAAGGCGTTTCTTGCTCATCCGTCCTTTAAAAAGGAGCTTAACGAAACAGCGTTGGAAAATTATCTCACATTCCAGTATTCACCGACAAATGAAACCTTTTTCAAAAATGTTTATAAGCTCCCTCCCGCTCATTTCTTTAAGTTTAATAACGGAAAGCTTGAAATAAAACGTTATTGGGACGTGAATTTCAACGCAGATGAAAAGCCTGAAATGGACGAATGGGTGGAAAGAATTTCCGATACCTTTAAAAACTCTGTCGAGGCTCATAAAATCGCAGATGTCGAGGTCGGAAGCTTCCTTTCAAGCGGCGTTGATTCAAGCTATGCTGCTTCAGTTGCAAATGTTGACAAAACCTTTACCGTTGGCTTCGGTGAAGACGAAAAATACAACGAGATCGGTTGGGCAAAGGAATTTTCACAATATATCGGCAAGGAAAATATAAGCAAGGTGATAACTCCCGAGGAATACTGGGATAATATAAGGAAAATTCAATATCATATGGACGAACCTCTTGCAGATCCATCCTGCATTGCACTATATTTTGTATGTAACAAGGCTTCTGAATATGTCAAGGTCGTTCTTTCGGGCGAGGGCGCTGATGAGATCTTCGGCGGTTATAATATTTACAAAGAACCGCTTGGCTCACACGCTTATAAATCGCTCCCGAAATTTATCCGAAAGGGTATCGGTTCTGTTGCTTCACATCTTCCGCAAAAACGTGGCATAAACTTCCTTGTGCGTAACGGAAAAGACCTTGAAGAACGCTTTATCGGCAATGCTTATATGTTCACGCCAAAGGAACGCAAGCAGTTGTTGAAAATAAAAACAAACGCTCCCGACCCGACAGCTATTACAGCTCCTTTTTATGATAAAGTCAAGGATAAGGATCAGATTACAAAAATGCAATATCTTGACCTTCATCTTTGGATGGCTGGCGATATTCTTCTTAAAGCTGATAA
>CAYOAV010000004.1:0-21185 GCA_964402055.1 uncultured Ruminococcus sp.
TTTGATGAAAGACTTTTCAAGCTGATTATCTCCTTTTATTCCAAAAGTAATATCGGATAGCCTTTTTGATAAGGCTTCACCATTTCGGGGTGGATATCCGCTTCGGCGAATATTTTTTTAGCAAGGTCATTCCTTTCAAGCTCGCTTACAAGCTCTGAAAGAGGTTTATTATACATTTCGGGGCAGATAGACGCTATGGAAATGACACGTCTGCCGCCAAGCTCCATAATTCTATACGGCCATATTCTGCAATCGAAAGGCTTTTCATCGCCTAACATACAGCCGCTTTTTTTATCGAGCAGAGGGCAATTGAAAAGCTCGCCATCGGGAATACATTTGAGTATTCTTGCACCGTTTTCCTTTTCGATAAACTCGACCCTTGGGAAACGTGTTTTTATTTTTTCGGCAAGCTCATCGTTCACGGTCGGAGTTTCCCATATATCATATTTATCAAAAATACAACAAAGCTGACACTTTGCACAGCTTTCACCCGAAAGGATATTTTTCAGCATTATTTTTTCTCCTTTGAATATTTCAGCCAAAACTGTATATTAATATTAAAAATCAGAAAAAGAGGTTTTATTTATGAGCATACAAGGCATACCACCCAAGCATTATGATGAAATGGTAAAAAAGGCTTCGCCAAACTCGAAAAGCTTTATTGATATTCCAAAGGCATTCCTTATCGGCGGAATAATCTGCTGTATCGGTCAGGCAATAAATGATATTTACTCCTCGAATGGCTTCGATACGCAGAGTGCGGCAACCTGGACATCTATAACGCTTGTTTTCATAAGTGCCGTTCTGACAAGCCTTGGATTATATGAAAAGCTTGCAAAGCACGGCGGTGCGGGTACATTAGTACCTATAACAGGCTTTGCTAACGCAGTCGTTTCCCCTGCTCTTGAATTCAAGGCGGAGGGATTTATACTCGGACTTGGTGCGAAAATATTCATCATATCAGGTCCTGTTATACTTTACGGCACAGCCGCCTCGGTCATTTACGGACTGATTTATTATTTCCTGACAAGATGATGTTATACATCTCTTGATGTAAGGAATTTTACCGCACGCTCGATGCTGTCCTTGGAATTTCCCCAATCTGCGTCAGCTCCGCTGTTGCGGTAATCGTACATATTGCAATAATGGGTAACATCGCCGATAAGCGTATCGAGGTAAGCTCTGACAAGCCTTTCAGCCATTTGCTCAAAGGCTTTAAGCTCATTTTTCTGCAGATACACGGGAGCTAATGACATAAGCAAGTCATAATGCGGCAGGCAGATAAACTCCTGCTCATTCATAAGGCTTCGCACATCGTTATGCCCGAACATTTCAAAGAAGGTACGCATAAGGCGTTCCATTCCCCAATCAATTTTTTCGCATACAAAGCAGTTTTCATTTATCTTTGAAAGCCGCTGTTTTTTTGCATTTTTCGGTTCAAAAAGACGTTTTCTTTCAAAAAGCTGGTTATCTGCGGCGGCAAGGTGAGTTTGCAGCATCAACGCAAGCGAAAGCCTGTTTTTCTGCTTCATCATCTGGCTTAAATGCGTATAGCAGAAGCCTGCACGGTTTGTTTCAATGCGTACATCAGGCTCCATCATCGCCGCACCCATAATATATTCAACTGTACGCTGTTCAAGCATATCCCTCATACGGCATATCGGGCAGCCGCATTTCGGTTCAAGAACCTCGCTGATAGGTATTGTCAGAATACTTTCTCTCATAATTCATACACTCCGCTCGTTCTGATATAATGAAATAAAAACTGCTGGGCTATACCCGCAGTCGGCTTGATATATTCGGGCAGACCATTAGGATAAAAACGCTCTATAACACGCTTTATCCACACATCGACAGGGAAACAGTCGATTTTATACATTCCATAAAGCATAGTGCAATCGGCTACCTTAGGACCTACGCCTTTTATTTTCAAAAGCTCTTTTCTTGCCTCATCTGACGGCATTTCCTTTATTTTTTGGAGGGAAATTTCGCCCTCTGCGGTGAGCTTCACGCAGCTTTCAAGGTATTTCACCCTGAAGCCTGCACGAAGATATGAAAAATCGTCCGCTGTTGAGCCTTTAAGCTGTTCAACTGATGGAAAGCCGTTATTTTTTTCGCAAAGACGTGAAATTATGCCCTTTATCCTTGGGATATTGTTATTCTGCGAAATTATGAACGAAACAAGAGCTTCCCAGGAATCCTGTTTAAGCAGACGTATCCCCTTTGCATACTCACAAGCCTTTGCAAGAGTTTCGTCCTCGGAATAAATCCGTTTCAACTCGCCATAATCTGTTCCTAAGTCGAAATAATCGAACCATACATCAAGAAAATCCTTTTCAGAAGTATTTTCAAGCACGAAATGATCCTTATTTTTATACAAGGTTAGCTCTTTATCAAGCATTTCTTTGTAAATTGCACCGTGATACGCACCGTTCGCAGTTCTCTCCCAGCGGAAAGCCTGTCCGCAATCCAAGGTTTCATCAAGGTCAAGATCGGGCTGGAAAAGATGAATATCCCTGCCCTTAACGATATATTCCATTACTTCAACAGGCTTTTCGGGTCATAATCTGCGTCACGGAAAAGAACGTCACGCTTTGCGGAAACGTCCTCAGCGTAAACGTCCTGCCACTCCTCGGGGGTATAATCCTCGACTGTAACGGTAATATGATCCTTTGAACAGCCGATAGCCTCATAAAGGGCCTCAGCAACCTTATCTGCGGCAAGCTTTTTCTGCTCGTTAGTTCTTCCCTTTAACATTTTAACTGAAATATGCGGCATAGTAATTCTCCTTTATTTTCTTTTCTTCTTAAGCTGTTTTTGTTCAGCGTCCCATTTTTCATTTTTCAGCACAATGGTTTCATCGAAAAGGCAACGATATTTCGGGGGAACAAGCTTATTGATATGAGCCTTACCAAAAAACCACATTTTAAATTTGCACTCGTCCTTAATTTTATCGAAAAAGGTATGCATATATGAAATCTGATTAACTTCAAATGACAGAAATTCCTTCATTGACGCAGGCGGTTCATGAGTTATGATATAATCGACGGAATTATCGTTATTACGGAGATTTTCCGCCGCAAGGTCAATTTCGGAATTAGTCGGAAGCTCGGCTTCATACCAAGTATTGGACTCTCTGCGGATCTCCATTTCCTTTGTCTGCCCACCGCCGAAGCCGAAAAATTTATAGCCTTGAATTGAGAGGACTGAACCTCTTTTTATATACATAAGATTATCTGATATCTGACGAACCGTTCCGCCGCAGAAATCACGCTCGGGATATTCTTCTAGCAGCTTAAAATTTTCGTGACAGCCATCAACAAAAAGCGTATAAAAACGCTTTTTACCGATTTTTTTCAGGATCTTCTTTTCCTGCTTTGAGCCGTCCCATATAAATCCAAAATCTCCGCAGACGATGAGAACGTCATTTTTTCGCAAAGCTTTGATTTTTTTATCCTTAAAACGGCTGAGATCGCCGTGCATATCGCCTGTAATACAAATCACTTATAAAGCCCCTTTATTTTGATCAAGGTCAGAACCTTACATACATTTATTATAGCACATTTTTTTCATTCCGTAAAGGGCTTTGAAAAATTTATGACATTTTTTAAGAATCAGCTGATTAAAGCAAGCGTTCTTTTCGTCATTTTGAAAAACGACAGAAACGTATTAATCAGCGGTTCCTTAGTTACTGTACAAATAAGGGGACTTTTTAAAAAATAAATAAAAATGCTCTTGACAAAAATAAACATTTGTGCTATTATAAATATGCAACCAAAACATTCGTGCGATTTTAAGATGGTATATTAAGGAAATAAACTTATTTCCTTCAGAAAGGAGCTTTTTATGGCAAAATGTATATTTGATGAATTTGACGAGTGTACCTATGACTGCATGGATTGCAGGCGTGCAGATATTTCCTGTTCCGAATGCGGCTGCAAGGACGGGGCGTTCTTTGAGCTATGTGGAAGGACGCTTTGCTTTGAATGCTTCAGGGAAGAAATTGAGGAGGAAGAATTTGAAAATTTCGCCGCCGAATTTGAAGCTGAATTTTCAGATTTCCTTATGAAAAAGCATGACAGTCAGAGGGTGCGAGTGGGCGAGCTTTAAACAGAGGTGGTTGAATGACTGCCAAGGATTTTTTAGCATTGTACAAAAAAGCTGAAAATCAGATTCTTCTCAACAGGCAACAGATGATAAAAACGGAACGCAGAGCCTGGGAAATTTACAGCAGAAGCTATTTTGAATATTCCGCCGATTATGAGGACAGGCTTTGGGAGGAAAATGAAGGACTTGCAAAAATAATGGCTGATATCGAACGCACGATCGATCGGATATCGGATAAAAAAGAAAGAGAAGTATTAACGCTTCGATATATTGACGGAAAAAAATGGAGCGAGCTTGCCGAGGAGCTGCTTTACAGTGAACAGCACATCCACCGTATACATCAAAAGGCACTCGGAAAGCTCGTTCTGCCGCCGGAATATAAATTTGACGATAAAAGCTAACAACACGGCGATGGAATATAACTCAGGCAAGGAGACATCCTGCCTGAGTTATTTTTTATATGTTATCATCTTCCTGTATACTGGAGTTGTACTGTAAATCCGCTTTTACGTTATTACGAATTCTTTCAGGCAGCTTATCAAGATATTTGAGTTTGATACGTTTACTCATTTTATAGAACATCCAGGTTAAATTTTCATTTCTGATAAGCTCCATAGCTATATCGTCATCATCAAACAATACGTCACCAAAGCCGTCTAAAAAAGGTTTCGGTGACTTTAATTCAAGCATAGCAAGATCCTTGCGGTTACGAAGCTCTGGCGAAAGTGACGGAAACGCCGAATTAGGGTATATATCTTTTTGATGCGTCAAAGCAAATACTGCCATATCATAGTCAGCTCTGATACGTTCGGAAGCATAACAGATATTTGCTCCATTGGCTTCTAACGCAAGCCTTACGATATGATCATCGTCATTGAATTGTTCAAACGCTTCATAGCTGAACATATGATCATACTTACTATTTTTAGCTGTTTCTTCAGCAATCTCATAATCGCCCCATAACGATTTAGACATAAAATTACACGCATTAACTGAATTTCTTAATGCAATCATAACAAGCTCACGATCCCCGCTGAATTTCTTAGCAAATTCTAACAGCGAACCTTTACAGGACAGCATGAACCGCACAATTTCCCTGTTTTCAAAAAAATATGACGGCAAAGCTTTGATATCCGATGATTTACGAAATAAAAGCTCAAACATATCCCTGAGTTCCATAACAGCTGCAATAGAATCAGGGGTAGCGTTTTTGGCAAATAGAATTTCTAACGGAACAAACAGATTATTCGTTTTCAAAATGCGTCTACAAAAACGATGTGTTTTATTTATTTCACCAGTACTGTAGCCTAACAGACGGGCTTTATCTGTAAATTTATCAATTTCCCATATTTTTTCAGCAATAGCTAGGGCATACTCCTTATTTTCAGCGCCATACTTTTTACAGAAATAAAAAATATCATCGGTTTTAATTTCTGAACTGCGTTCAAATAAGAAAAATTCATCTGGAGTAACATCAGCTATAAAATTTTTCCCGAATTTTAAATAATAATTTGCATTTAAATCGTCAAATATTCCTCTGGTAATTCTGCTAATATATTTTTCATATTCTTTGAATTCAGGGAACAGTATTAAAAGTATACGATAATATATATCCTCACCCAATTCATCTCTCGACCAATCAGAAACGTTATCCAGCAGATAAGAATACTGATTTCTAAGATACAACCCATAACCAAAATGATGATATGAATAACCTATATGGAGTTGAATATACCGCTTATCATCGTCAGTAATACTTGCGGCACTTTCCATAGCCGCTTCTTGAATATTTTTTGCTTTATCTGACATTATACCCCTCCTTATGTAAAAAAGGCATTCACCACAGGGGCAAATGCCTTTAAATCTTGTTAGTCAACCATTAATTACGCATTAGCTGCCGTCTGAATCTCACCATTTTCCAGATAAAACCAAACTGAACAAAACAACGCAAGCACATGGTTTTTAGCACTCCCAACAGGGATAAAATTATCTCTTTGAGAACTGTGGAGCACGACGAGCTGCTTTCAAGCCGTACTTCTTTCTTTCCTTCATTCTTGGATCTCTTGTGAGGAAACCTGCCTTCTTGAGTGCAGGACGAAGCTCTGCGTCATACTGGAGGAGAGCTCTGGAAAGGCCGTGACGGATAGCGCCTGCCTGGCCTGTTACACCGCCGCCTGCTACTGTGCAGACAATATCAAACTTATCTGATGTTTCAGTAAGTGTGAGGGGCTGTCTAACGATGAGCTTGAGTGTTTCAAGTCCAAAATAGTCATCAATATCTCTGCCGTTGATAGTAACATTACCGCTACCTGCGTATACTCTTACTCTTGCAACGGAGCTTTTTCTTCTGCCTGTGCCGTAAAAATAAGGCTGTTTAGATTCGTACATTTAAGCTTCCTCCTTATATTTCAATCATTTCAGGCTTCTGAGCTGCATTTTCATGCTCTGCACCTGCATAAGTTCTGAGTCTTGTAAGTGCTGCTCTGCCAAGTGTGTTGTTCGGAAGCATTCCGTTTACAGCAATTGTCATTGCCTTTTCGGGATTATTCTTCATCATATCGCTGTACTTGGTTTCCTTAAGTCCGCCAATCCAGCCTGTGTGCCACTTGTAGGTCTTCTGCTCAAGCTTCTTGCCTGTAAGCACTGCCTTTGCACAATTAATGATTATAACATGATCTCCGCAATCTGCGTGAGGTGCGAATGTAGGCTTGTTCTTACCTCTGAGGATTGCTGCTGCAGCTGCTGCTACACGACCGAGGGATTTGCCCTCTGCATCAATAACATACCACTTACGGCTGATTTCGTTAGCCTTAGGCATATAAGTTGACATAGTCATTCTCCTTTATATTTTGTAGATATTGCCGATCTGATATCATTCAATGCAGGCAACTCTACTTACATTCTGATACACGTCGGACACAACGTTATTTATTATAACCGCCAAAAATCCTTTTGTCAATAGTCATTTTGCCGAATTTTTAAAATATATCACTCAATCTCTCGATTTCTCTTTGTTTTGCTCTTTTTCTCTACAGTTCTCTCATTTCATTTCATTTTTGCGATTTTGTTTATCTGCATAGAAATATTTTATTCGCAAAGCACTTTTTGTATAAAATCAATAAACCGTTATTCATATATTTTTTTATATACCTTATTAATAGCATATCTGACGAAACAGAATTCTTCTCAAATTATGCAAAAAGGTCAAGTTAAGCCGAAATTATCAGCTTTGTTTGACAAAATCTTTAAAATTTTATCCCATAGCTTGACTTTGGGGCAAAACTGGTATATAATTAGTGTGTATGTATCAGGGATTTTCAGAAAGAAAGGAAGCTTTTTTTATGAATAGAACCAAAATAACCGCACTTTTTTCCTGTGCTGTTATAAGCTTAAGTCTTTGTTCCTGCTCACTTTTCGGAAATGCCGAGGAAGAGATTCAGCCCGATAATGCCGAGCTTCTTTCACAGATAGAATCTCTTGAGCATGATGTTTCATCTCTTAAAGCTCAGACTGTTCCCGACATTAAAATAAAAAATAAAAATGACTATTTATATGGCAAGGATAACCCTGCTGTGAGCGAAGCTGTCGCTGAAAAGGAAAAGGTTATGGCTGATCTGCCCGAAACAATTATGATTAGGGGCAAGGAATACAGCACCGACCTTACAACCCTCACCTTAAGCAATATGGAGCTTAACGATGATGATATAAAAGAGCTTAAATATATGGTAAATCTTACCGAGCTTCAGATATATCAGAATAATATTACCGATCTTTCTCCGCTTAAGGGGCTTACCAATCTTAAAAATCTGTCACTTTTTAAGAATAAGATCGAGGATCTTTCGCCTATCGCTGGTCTTGTCGGTCTTGAAAGCCTGTATCTGCGTTCAAACAATATAAGCGATCTTTCACCTATTGATGGGCTTTATAATCTGCGTGCATTGGATATTTCCTGCAATAGGGTATCGGATATAACACCGCTTGCGAATATCAAGGAGCTTGAATATCTGCGTATAAATGATAATAGCATCGAAAGCATTTCAGCTTTGAGCGGAATGAACAAAATGATAAGCCTGCATTTGCAGAATAATAATATTTCCGACCTTGCTCCGCTTGTTTCCATGGAGGAGCTTAACGAGCTTTATCTTGAAAACAACAACGTTGCGTCGATAGAACAGCTTATGTCGCTTTCTTCATTGCAATGGCTTAAAATAAGCAATAACCCGATAACAAATGTCCGTCCTGCAGCTTCGCTTATTATGCTCAAAAAGCTTTATATGCAGGGTATGGATGTTCCAGAGGCTGATATGGAATATCTTTCCGAGCAGCTTCCCGATTGCACAATAGTACACTAAAGAAGTTACATAAAAAGGAATTAAGGAGAAAAAATTATGATCATTATTTTAAAGAACAACGCATCGTCTGAATCGGTGCAGAAGCTGGACGAGCTTCTTAAAGCACAGGGCGTTGAAACAAACCATATCAAGGGTGTTAATCAGAACATCATCGGTCTTATCGGTGATACTTCTGCGGTTGATATGCACAACCTCTACGCTCAGGACTGCGTTGAGGAAATCAAGCGTGTTCAGGAGCCTTACAAAAAGGCTAACCGTAAATTTCACCCGGATAATACTGTTATCAATGCAGGCGGCAGAAAAATCGGTGACGGTTCACTTCAAATCATCGCAGGCCCTTGCTCTGTTGAAAGCGAAAAGCAGATACTTACAACCGCTCATGCTGTAAAGGAAGCTGGAGCAACTATGCTCAGAGGCGGTGCATTCAAGCCAAGAACATCACCATATTCCTTCCAGGGTCTTCGTGAAGAGGGAATCAAGCTTCTGCTTAAAGCAAAGGCTGAAACAGGTCTTCCTATCGTAACCGAAATTATGAGCCAGTCTGATATCGACCTTTTTGAAGATATTGACGTTATTCAGGTTGGTGCAAGAAATATGCAGAATTTCGAGCTTCTTAAGGCTCTCGGCAAGACTAACAAGCCTATTCTTCTTAAAAGAGGTCTTGCAAATACACTCGAAGAAACTCTTATGTCCGCTGAATATATTATGTCGGAGGGTAATGAAAATGTTATCCTCTGCGAAAGAGGAATCCGTACCTTTGAAACAATGACAAGAAATACCTTCGACGTTTCCGCTATTCCTCTCCTTAAGCAGAAATCACATCTCCCTGTTTGTGCAGATCCATCTCACGCAACAGGTATCATATCTCTTATTGAACCTATGGCTCTCTCCGCAGTTGTTGCAGGAGCTGACGCACTTGAAATTGAGGTTCACTGCGACCCGAAATCTGCTCTTTCAGACGGCGGTCAGCAGCTCACACCTGATATGTTCAAGGAAACAATGAAGAAGATAAGCGGTATGTGCGGCTATCTCGGAAGAAACATAGGCTGATAGAAAAGAGCGTGCAATATGGAACACACAAGAATACCTGTCAATGCTTCAACCAAATATGAGGTAATCGTTGGAAACAGCTTGCTTGACAGTTGCGGAGATTATATATCAAAGGCTGTAAAGGCAAAGAAATTCGCTGTTATAACCGATGATACCGTTGGCTCGATTTACGGCGAACGGATAATGAAAAGCCTTGAAAACAGCGGCCTTGAAGCATTTATGTTTGTTTTTCCTCACGGAGAAGCTTCAAAATCAACCAAAACACTGCTCGATATATACAGCTTTTTGTGTGAAAATCATATTTCCAGAACGGACGCACTTATAGCACTCGGCGGCGGTGTTGTCGGCGATATTACAGGCTATGCTGCGGCAACCTTTTTAAGAGGTCTTGACTTTATTCAGATACCTACTACCCTGCTTGCACAGGTTGATTCCTCTGTCGGTGGGAAAACCGCAATAGATCTTCCCGAGGGTAAAAACCTTGTCGGAGCTTTCAAGCAGCCAAGGCTCGTTATATGCGATACGGACACGCTTGACACGCTCCCCGAGGAATTTCTTATTGACGGAATGGGCGAAGTCGTAAAATACGGAATGATAAAATCCGAAGAACTTTTCACTCTGCTTGAAGGTCGTTCGCTCGATAATATCAAAGAAATTTCAGCGGAAGTCATTACGCAGTGCGTTTCGATAAAGCGTGATGTTGTAGAAGCAGATGAATTTGACAAGGGCGAAAGAATGCTTCTGAATTTCGGTCACACACTTGCACATTCCATTGAGCAATACTATAATTATACAGGAATTACGCATGGAAAAGCTGTTGCGGTTGGTATGCGTATGATAACACAGCTTGCAGAAAAGAGCAATATGGCTGAAAAAGGTCTTACAGAAAGGCTTATCAGCTGCCTTGAACGCTACAAGCTGAATGTGTCAGTCGAACCAACCGAAAAACAGCTTGGAAATGCTTGCTTAAACGATAAAAAGCGTGAAAGTGACAGCATAAGCGTTATAATTTGCAGTGAAGTCGGCAAATCATCTGCTGTGAAAATGAAAATAGAGGATTTTTTACATTTTCTGGAGCAATAACAGGAGAATTTATGAACAGAACAATAAAACCGTCAAAGCTTATCGGCAGAGTAAAAGCTCCGTCATCAAAAAGCCTTTCGCATCGTATGATAATTGCGGCGGCACTCGCTGACGGAGTTTCCGAAATAAGCGCAGTCAATCATTCAGAGGATATTGATGCTACTGTTGATGCAATGACTGCTCTTGGTGCAAAAATTATCAGCGATGGCGATGTATATACAATAAAAGGCATCGGAAATGCTGTAAACGAAGCAAAAATAAACTGCCGTGAAAGTGGTTCAACTCTGCGTTTTCTCATTCCTGTGGCTGCGGCACTCGGCTGTAAGACTGAATTTAACGGTGGCGGCAAGCTTCCTACCCGTCCTATAACTCCATATAAGCGTGAGCTTTCTGAAAAAGGAGTAGTGTTCAACCATACGGACGGAGTTATGCCCTTTTCTATTAAGGGCAAGCTCTGCGGCGGTGATTTTTTTATTGAGGGTGATATTTCATCTCAGTTTATTACAGGGCTTCTGTTCGCTTTGCCGCTTTGCAGTGAAGATAGCAGAATAATTCTTACATCTGCTCTTGAATCAAAGCCTTATGCGGATATGACTATTTCCGCTCTTAAGGTATTTGGAATAAAAATTGACGAGGAAATTTCTGAAAATGGTTTCCCTGTATACATAATAAAGGGAAATCAACAATATAAGTCCGCAGACTGCACAGTTGAGGGCGACTATTCACAGGCGGCTTTTTTCTACACGGCAAATGCTCTCGGCTCGGAAATTGAGATCGATAACCTCAACTCTGATTCGGTACAGGGAGATAAGGAAATTTGCTCAATACTTGATAAAATCGGCTTTGGCAAGGTTTCCTGCGGCGAATATGAGCCTTTTACAGCTGACGCTTCGGATATTCCCGACCTTGTTCCGATACTTACGGTTCTCGGCTCTTTTACAAAGGGAGTTTGCAGAATTATAAATGCTAAAAGATTAAAGATAAAGGAAAGCGACCGCTTAAAGGCAATTGCTGACGCTATAAACGCTATCGGTGGAAATGTCATCTGCGGTGAAGACTTTCTTGAAATACGCCCTGTCCGTTCTTTTAAAGGCGGAAAAATTGAGGGCTACAACGATCATCGTATCGTTATGGCTTCTGCTATAGCGTCAACAATGTCCGAAAATGAAATTATCATAACGGACAGCGAGGCTGTTGCAAAAAGCTACCCCGATTTCTGGCAGGATTTTGAAAAGCTTGGCGGAAATACTACAGCTGACCTTTAACTTGCCTCCCCTTTTTCGGAGAGTTAAACGGTTAAGAAAGGACTGAAAATGATGTCATCTTTTTGGAATCATAATATCACTGTTTCAATCTTCGGTGAGTCACATGGACCTGCTATCGGAGTTGTCATTGATAATCTTCCTCCAGGAGAGCATATAGACGTTGAAGAGCTGCGTAATTTTATGGCAAGAAGAGCTCCGAAAAAAGACGCAACCTCAACACAGCGTAATGAAAAGGATCTCCCAAATATAATGTCGGGTGTTCATAACGGCTATACAACAGGCACTCCTCTTGCTGCTTTTATTAATAATACAGATCAGCATTCGCAGGATTATGGGAATATTTCCAAGCTTGCAAGGCCTGGCCATGCTGATTACACGGGAGCTTTGCGTTACAAAGGCTTCAATGATGTAAGAGGCGGCGGCCATTTTTCGGGCAGACTTACCGCTCCGCTCTGTTTCGCAGGAGCAGTCTGCGGTCAGATACTCGAAAGACGTGGAATTTATACAGGCACACATATTGCCCAGATCCATAATATAAAAGATACAAAATTCAATCCGCTTGAAATTTCAAGAGAGCAGATAATTTCTCTCCGTCATAAGAAATTTCCAACAATAAGCGATAAAAAGGGACAGGCAATGTATGACGATATCGACCTTGCAAGGAGATCGCTTGACAGCCTTGGTGGAATCGTTGAATGTGCAGTAACAAATGTTCCCGCAGGTGTTGGTTCCCCGATTTTTGAGGGACTTGAAAACAGCATTGCACAGATAATCTTTGGTATTCCAGCCGTTAAGGGCATTGAATTCGGTGCAGGCTTTCAGGTCGCTTCAATGCTCGGAAGCCAGAACAATGACGAATTTTATGTAAACGAGGTCGGCCACGTTCTCACTAAGACCAACAACCACGGTGGTATTCTCGGTGGAATTTCATCAGGTATGCCGATAATATTCCGTGTTGCTTTCAAGCCAACCCCATCCATTGCACAGCCACAGCACACCATCGATTACAGCAACCTCACAAATGAGATAATCGAAATCAAGGGCAGACATGATCCCTGCGTTGTTCCGAGAGCTGTTCCCTGCGTTGAGGCTGCGGCAAATATCGCAATTCTGTCACATATGCTTGACTACCCTAACTTCTGATAAAAGGAGTGTTAGATTTTGCAGGATTTTAAAACACAGATCGCCACTCTGCATTCAGTCAAGATAGCTATTTGCTTTCTGCTTGATGAAATCGACAAGCCGATATCGGAGAGCGAGCTGTACGAAATCGTGATGAAAAGCGAAGCTGTGAATTATTTTCACTATAATCAAGCACTTGAAGAGCTTATGAAAAGCGGAGCTGTTACGCAGATTTCCGAAAACGGCGAAAAATTTATCCGTATTGAGGAAAAAGGCAGACAAAGCTCGGAATGTTATAACGACTATGTTCCATATCATTTTCGTAAGCGTTTATTAAAATCGGCATTTCTCTTTTTCTCGAAGCAAAAGCGTGAAAAAGAAGTTAAAATTGATATAACAGAAGCTGAAACAGGATTCTGCGTCAATTGTATATTAGGCGGCGGCGAGCTGGAGCTTATGCGTCTTTCACTTTATGCCCCTGACAAGGCTCAGGCTGAGCTTATAAGCGATAAGATACGTCTTAATCCTGAACTTTTTTACTCAAATGTAATAGGCTATCTCCTTGATAATAAGGAAGAAGAATTCAAGGCTTGAATATATTTCATCTTTGATTATTTAAATAAATCCGGGGCAATACTTTATATGGCTTATACTGTTTTAATCAAAAACATAGCTTTCAAATTTTTTGATTAATAATAAGTAATTGCAGCTTCGTATGGTATTGCCTTGAATTATATTCAGAAATAAATTCAGGAGCTTATCTTACTATGTCCAAGGAGCAAAAAACCTCAAAAAAGCAAAAATCACCAAAAAAGGAAACGATAAATCTTCATGCCGGTCACAGAGACAGAGTTAAGGACAACTTCATTGAAAATGGTTTTCAAGGCTTTAATGAACATCAGATACTTGAGCTTGTTCTTTTTTACGGCTATCCAAGAATAGATACCAACGAACTTGCACATAAATTAATAAACCAGTTCGGTGGGCTTAACGAAGTTTTAAACGCAAGCATTGAAGATCTTATCCAAAGTGGAGGACTTACAAAAAATTGTGCTGTTCTTCTAAAGCTGTTTACAAATATAATCCGTGAATATAGTCAAAATGAAAGCTCGGATTATGTTTTTAATACAACTCAAAGAATCACTACGCATTTTGAGGGCATTTATAAGGGTGAAACTGAGGAAAAGGTTTATATTTCCGTTTTTGATGATGAGCTTCGGCTTAAGAAAACTGTTCTTATCACAAAAGGCACGATCGCTTTTGTTCCAATGCAGACGAGAAAAATTGCATACGCTGTTCTTAACAATAATTCAAGCTATGCTGCAATTGCACATAATCACCCGAATTCATCGGCAAGACCCTCCGATGAGGATATCATAATTACAAATGGTATCCTGAGCGTTTTAAGATCATTGGGTGTGATTTTGCTTGATCATGTTATTATAGGAACAGATGGCTCTTATTCAATGTGCAAAAGCGGCCATTTTAAGATATAGCTTTGACAAAAGAAAGGCCTTAATATGGATTTTAAGCTTCATTCTGATTATACTCCGTCAGGCGATCAGCCTAAGGCTATAAAACAGCTCGTTGACGGCGTAAAAAACGGTTTTCATGAACAAACCTTGCTCGGCGTTACAGGCTCGGGCAAAACCTTTACAATGGCTAATGTTATCGCACAGCTTAACCGACCTGCTCTTGTGTTCGCACACAATAAAACTCTCGCTGCACAGCTTTGCTCTGAATTCAAGGAATTTTTTCCCGAAAATGCCGTTGAATACTTCGTTTCATACTATGATTATTATCAGCCTGAAGCCTATGTTCCGTCAACGGACAGCTATATTGAAAAGGATTCAGCAATTAATGACGAAATTGATCGATTAAGGCATAGTGCAACTCTTGCACTTGCTGAACGGCGAGATGTTATTATCGTTGCGTCCGTTTCCTGCATTTATACTCTCGGCTCGCCTATTGATTACCGAACAATGGTTGTTTCTATCCGTCAGGGTGCGGAAATGTCACGGGAGGAATTACTTGCAAAGCTTGTTTCAATCCAATATGAACGAAATGACCTTAGCTTTACAAGAAATAAATTCCGTGTACGGGGCGATGTTGTTGAGATTTTCCCCGCAGGAGCGACTGACACGGCTATTCGTGTTGAATTTTTCGGTGATGAGGTAGACCGTATCTCTGAATTTACTGCTCTTACGGGAAATGTTACTGCGGTTATTTCCCATGTGGCTATTTATCCTGCTTCGCATTATGTTATTTCCCGTGATAAAATGAGCGGAGCTATTGAGGAGATAGAACGTGAGCTTGAAGAAAGAATAAAATACTTCAAGGATAATGACAAGCTTATTGAAGCACAGAGAATTGAACAGCGTACACGATATGATATTGAAATGCTTGAGGAAATAGGCTTCTGCAAGGGAATTGAAAACTACTCACGAATACTTGCAGGACGTGAACCAGGTAGCATACCATATACGCTTTTAGACCACTTTCCCGAGGATTTTCTGCTTTTTGTTGATGAAAGCCACGTTTCACTTCCGCAGATACGCTCAATGAGTGCTGGCGACAGGGGCAGAAAGCAGACGCTTGTTGATTATGGTTTCCGTCTGCCCTCGGCTTTTGATAACAGACCGCTTACCTTTAATGAATTTTACGATAAGGTAAATCAGGCTATTTTCGTTTCGGCAACCCCAGGGCCGTTTGAACGTGAAAAATCGGAGCAGATCGTTGAGCAGGTCATTCGTCCGACAGGTCTTGTTGATCCTGAAATAATAGTCAAGCCTGTTGAAGGTCAGATAGAAGATCTCCTGCTTGAAATAAATGCACGGACGGCAAAGGGCGAACGTGTGCTTGTTACAACTCTTACCAAAAAAATGGCGGAGGATCTTACCGCATATCTTGAAAAAATGGACGTAAAGGTTCGTTATATGCACTATGATATTGATACTATTGAAAGAATGGAGATAATAAGGGATCTTCGTCTTGGCGAATTTGATGTGCTGGTCGGAATTAACCTGCTTCGTGAAGGTCTTGATATTCCAGAGGTTTCACTTGTAGCAATTCTTGACGCAGACAAGGAAGGATTCCTGCGTTCCGAAAGCTCGCTTATACAGACGATAGGCCGTGCCGCACGAAATGCAGGCGGTCAGGTAATAATGTATGCCGACAGCGTAACACGCTCTATGGAAAACGCTATAAACGAAACGGAGCGACGACGCAAAATACAGCTTGAATACAATGAAAAGCACGGTATCAAGCCTAAAACCATTATTAAAGATGTCCGTGACGTTATTAAGATATCCTCAAAGAGTGAAACAGACAGCAAAACCTCAAAATCAAAGCAGAAGCATATGACTGCCGAGGAAAAATATGCACTTATCGAAAAGCTAACAGCGGAAATGAAGAATGCCGCCAAGCTGCTTGAATTTGAACACGCTGCTTATCTGCGTGACAGGATAAATGAATTAAAAGGAAAAAAATAAGAAGGTAAAAAAATGCCGACAGATAAAATTATAATCAAAGGCGCAAGAGAACATAATCTGAAAAATGTAGACCTCGAAATCCCCCGTGACAAGCTTGTTGTTATGACTGGTCTTTCGGGAAGCGGAAAATCCTCGCTGGCTTTTGACACGATATATGCGGATGGTCAGCGCCGATATATGGAAAGCCTTTCCTCATACGCAAGAATGTTCCTCGGTCAGATGGAAAAGCCTGATGTTGACAGCATTGAGGGACTTTCCCCTGCCATTTCAATCGACCAGAAAAGCACCTCAAACAACCCTCGTTCAACGGTCGGAACGGTTACGGAAATTTACGATTATCTCCGTCTGCTTTATGCAAGAATAGGTATTCCTCATTGTCCTGTATGCGGACGTGAGATATCCCAACAGACTGTTGATCAGATTGCCGATACAATTATGGCTCTTCCGCAGGGTACTAAGCTCCAGCTTCTTGCTCCAATAATAAGAGGACGAAAGGGCGAACATATCAAGGAGCTTGAACGTGCAAAAAAATCAGGCTATGTAAGAGTTCGCTGTGACGGTATCATATACGATTTAAGCGAGGAAATAAAGCTTGAAAAAAATAAAAAGCATAATATTGAGATAGTTGTTGACAGACTTGTCATCAAGGATGGCATTCTTTCACGTCTTACCGATAGCATAGAAACAGCTTCTTCAATTTCGGGCGGTATTATAATTGCTGATATAATTGATGATAAGGAAATCGTATTTTCGCAGAATTACGCCTGCCCAGAGCATAATATTTCAATAGAAGAGCTTAATCCGAGAATGTTCTCTTTCAATAATCCATTCGGTGCCTGCCCGAAATGTACAGGTCTTGGAATGTTCCGCAGGATTGACCCCGAGCTTGTTATCCCAAATAAAGAGCTTTCTGTAAGACAGGGAGCTATAAAGGCTTCGGGCTGGAATACCTTGAACGAGGATTCAATTGCTATAATGTACTATCAGGCAATTGCTGATGAATATGGTTTTTCACTTGACACTCCGATAAAAGAGCTTCCCAAGGAGGCTGTTGATGTACTTTTATACGGCACAGGCGAAAAAAAGCTGAAAATAGTCCGCTCAAATGCTTACGGCGGCGGAACGTACTATCAGCCATTCGAGGGAATTATCAACAACCTTAACAGACGTTACAATGAAACAAGCTCCGAATACAGCCGTGCTGAAATTGAGGATTGTATGAGTGAAGTGCTTTGCCCCGATTGCCACGGAAAGCGTCTTAAACCCGAAAGTATTGCTGTTACAGTCGGCGGAAAGAATATTTCAGAGCTTACGGAAATGTCTGTAACGGAATGTTCGGAATTTTTTGACAAGCTTGACCTTACGGAAACTCAACAGCTTATCGGCGAACGTATTATAAAGGAAATAAACAGCCGCCTTGGCTTCTTAAAGAGCGTCGGACTGGAATATCTCACCCTTTCACGCTCCGCCGCAACGCTTTCAGGCGGCGAAAGTCAGAGAATAAGGCTTGCAACGCAGATAGGCTCATCTCTTATGGGTGTTCTGTACATTCTTGATGAGCCATCGATCGGACTTCATCAGCGTGATAATAACAAGCTTATTGCAACGCTGAAAAGGCTTCGTGATTCGGGCAATTCCGTAATTGTTGTTGAGCATGACGAGGACACTATACGAAGTGCAGATTATATTGTTGACGTTGGTCCTTATGCAGGTGTTCACGGCGGTGAAATAATCGCCGCAGGTACGGTAGAGGATATAGAAAGCTGCGAGCGTTCTATTACAGGGCAATATCTTTGCGGCAAACGTTTTATACCTGTTCCTGAGGAACGCAAAAAAGGGAACGGAAATTATTTAAAGGTTTTCGGTGCTGCGGAAAATAATCTGAAAAAAATTGACGTTGAAATTCCGCTTGGGATACTGACCTGCGTAACAGGAGTTTCGGGAAGCGGAAAATCATCGCTTGTGAATGAAATTATATGCAAGCATCTTTCAGCAAAGCTTAACCGTGCAAAGGTTCGTGCGGGAAAATTCGAGCGTATGGAGGGGTTGGAAAATCTTGACAAGGTTATTTCAATAGATCAATCCCCGATTGGCAGAACCCCACGCTCCAATCCTGCGACTTATACGGGAGTTTTCGGTGATATTCGTGAGCTTTTCGCCGAAACAAATGACGCTAAGATGAAAGGCTATGGTCCGGGCAGATTTTCCTTCAACACAAAGGGTGGACGATGCGAAGCCTGCGAGGGTGACGGAATCAAGAAAATTGAAATGCACTTCCTCCCAGATGTCTATGTTCCGTGTGAAATATGCAAGGGAAAACGCTATAACCGTGAAACGCTTGACGTTTACTACAAAGCGAAAAACATTTACGATGTTCTTGAAATGACGGTTGACGAGGGCGTGGAATTTTTCTCGAATATACCGAAAATTTCAAGGAAACTGAAAACCTTGCAGGAGGTTGGCTTGGGCTATATCAAAATCGGGCAGTCCTCCACTACCCTTTCGGGCGGCGAAGCACAAAGAGTTAAGCTTGCGACCGAGCTTTCCAAACGTTCAACAGGAAAGACCTTCTATATCCTTGATGAACCGACAACAGGACTTCATACGGCAGACGTTCACAAGCTTATCGAGGTTTTACAACGGCTTACGGACGGTGGAAACACGGTGCTTGTAATTGAGCATAATCTTGATGTTATAAAAACTGCTGATTATATCATAGATTTAGGTCCTGAGGGTGGTACAGGCGGCGGCACGCTTGTTAAATGCGGAACTCCCGAGGAAATTGCAAAATGCCAAAAATCCTACACTGGACAATATCTAAAAAAACTTTTGAAATAACCAAAAACGGTGCAAACTCCACTAATTCGGAGCCTGCACCGTTTGATTTTTCATTTTCTTACTTTTCTAACGCTCTTTTACCAATATCATTTCTGTAATGAGCATTTTCAAAGCTTATTTTCTTCACGCCGTCATAGGATTTTTCAAGAGCCTTTTCAAGAGTTTCTCCTGTTGCGGTAACGCCGATAACACGTCCGCCATTGGTGAGAAAATGTCCGTTTTCAAGCTTTGTTCCTGCGTGATAAACGAAAACTCCGTCAACCTGACCATTTTCGTCCATTCCGAACATTTCAATACCCTTTTTATAGCTCTGCGGATAACCGCCGCTTGCCATAATAACACATGAGCAGCATTCTTTCTTCCACTTAATATCCAATTCGGAAAGCTTTTCGTTATACACTGCTTCAAATATATCAACAAGATCACTGTCAAGCAATGGAAGAACTACCTGAGTTTCAGGATCGCCGAAACGGCAGTTGTATTCTATGACCTTAACTCCCTTAGGTGTTGCCATAAGTCCGAAATAAAGGCAGCCTTTAAAGGTTCTTCCCTCGGATCTCATAGCATTTATTGTTGGCAGGAAGATTTTTTCCATACATTCCTTGGCAATTTCTTCGGTATAGAACGGATTTGGGGCAATTGTTCCCATTCCTCCTGTATTAAGTCCCTTATCACCGTCAAGCGCTCTCTTATGATCCATTGAGGACATCATCGGAACAACGGTTTTTCCGTCTGTAAAGGAAAGGACGGATATTTCAGGTCCTGTAAGGAATTCCTCTATAACAACGGTAGAACTGCTCTCGCCGAACTGCTTTTCGTCTATCATAGATTTAACGGCTTCAACAGCTTCTTCCTCATTTTGTGCGATAATAACACCTTTTCCAAGTGCAAGACCGTCAGCCTTTATAACGGCAGGATAGCTGTTCTGCTCTTTAAGATATGCAATAGCAGAAGCACTGTCTGTAAAGGTTTCATAGCCTGCAGTTGGGATATTATACTTCTTCATAAGATTTTTGGAAAAAACCTTACTTCCCTCAATGATAGCCGCCGCCTTATCAGGGCCGAATGTCATAAATCCTTCCGCATTGAGTGCGTCAACCATACCAAGAACAAGCGGATCATCGGGAGCAACAACGACCATATCAACAGAAAGCTTCTTTGCAAGAGCAACAACTCCGTCAATATCCGTTGCGGCAACGTCAAAGCATTCAGCATAGCACGAAATACCGCCGTTACCTGGAGTACAGTAAAGCTTTTTTACACGTTTGCTTTCGGCTAACTTCATTATAATAGCGTGTTCACGTCCGCCGCCGCCGACAACTAAAATTTTCATCAATAATCTTCCTCCTCGTTACCATTATGCTTGCCTGCATAATAATTAACAGCCGCAGCCACCGTTGCAACAACGCAAGCCGCATTCAACAGATAATACAGAAAATCTGCAGCATTTCCTGCCGCTGAATATCTTACAAGAGAATTAATACCCATAGCACGGGAAACATACATATTCTGCATAACTCCTGCAATTCCTGATGCAACAGGCATAATTACCGTAGGTACTGCTGTAAAAATCAACGGTGCAATGCCCTTTTTACCTTTCCAGATCTGTAAACATGACATAAAAACAATCATTCCAAGAATAAAATGAGTATAAACGCTCCAAGGCAGAACAGCCTCGGTAGTATCTGAAACCTCCGATGAATAAAACAGCTTCACCAGCTGATCCTGACAGGCACACGAAACACCTGTCAGAATCAACCATATTCCGAAAATATTCGCCGTAATAACAGCCGCTTTCTGTATTCCTGTTGTTTTCATTATCAAGCTCCTTATTTTATCACGATAGAATCAAGCATTTCATTGAAATCATCTGAAAC
>CAYOAV010000004.1:21285-24895 GCA_964402055.1 uncultured Ruminococcus sp.
GTGAATGCCATTGCAATATCGTATTTATTACAGGTATCGATAACATTATCATCACGGATAGAGCCGCCTGGCTGTGCTATATATTCAACACCGCTCTTCTTTGCTCTTTCGATATTATCGCCGAATGGGAAGAATGCGTCCGAGCCAAGGCAAACGCCCTTATTTTCATCAAGCCATGCACGCTTTTCCTCTGCTGTGAAAACCTCTGGCTTTGTCTTGAAGATATTCTGCCATGCACCGTCAGCAAGAACGTCCATATATTCATCGGGGGACATATATACGTCAATTGCGTTATCTCTGTCAGCACGACGGATACCGTCAATAAAATCAAGTCCGAGAACCTTGGGCGACTGACGAAGCCACCAGTTATCAGCCTTCTGACCTGCAAGACGTGTGCAGTGTATTCTTGACTGCTGGCCTGCACCTATTCCGACAGCCTGACCGTCCTTGACATAGCAAACGCTGTTCGACTGCGTATATTTGAGGACAATAAGGGATATAAGAAGATCACGCTTTTTATCATCGGGAATATCCTTATTATTTGTAACAATATTTTCAAGGAGAGCATTATCTATAGGAAGCTCATTTCTGCCCTGCTCAAAGGAAACACCGAAAACCTGCTTTGTTTCGATAGGTTCAGGCTTATAATTCTCATCAATTTTAATGATATTATATGTACCCTTACGCTTGGATTTAAGTATTTCAAGAGCTTCATCGGTATAACCAGGAGCGATAACACCGTCAGAAACCTCACGCTGTATCATTTTAGCCGTGCAAGCGTCACAAACATCGGAAAGTGCAATAAAATCGCCGTAGGAGGACATTCTGTCCGCACCTCTTGCTCTTGCATATGCACAAGCGAGGGGGGAAAGCTCGCCAAGATCGTCCACCCAGTAAATTTTCTTAAGCGTATCGGAAAGAGGAAGTCCAACTGCCGCACCTGCTGGTGAAACATGCTTGAATGATGTAGCCGCACAAAGACCTGTTGCAGCTTTAAGCTCACGGACAAGCTGCCAGCCGTTAAAAGCGTCAAGAAGATTGATATATCCTGGCTTACCGTTCAGAACCTCGATAGGAAGCTCGGAACCGTTCTCCATAAAAATTCTTGATGGCTTCTGATTGGGGTTGCAGCCGTATTTGAGTTGCATTTCTTTCATAATTATCTTTCCTTTCAGCCGTTTTTATTTACGATTCTTGTATCCGATTCGCCGTTTGCAAGCTTGATATAACGTACAAAAAGCGATACCTTATTATCCTCGTTAAGTGCGTTCCATACCATATCGGTGAAGCTGTCGATATCCATATCGGGCATTTCAACAAGCTTAGGCTCGCCCTCGAAGCTTGGGAGCGGATTTCCGTCACCCATATATGTATGAATGAAATGACCTGTACCGTTGAGCGGCTTTTCATATGAATATGTGAAACGCTCACGGCAATCGGGATTTCCGTCTGCGGATTTAAGAATGGACATTGAATAATCTCCGCACTTATTGCATACTATTCCTGAAATTCTCGGAGTGAAGTTAGGAGCATCGTCTTCATATTCTCTTGTGCGGAGCGATTCCTCAAAGGTTTTTCCGCTCTGCATAAGGTCGTAAATAGTATCTGTCTGGTCGCCGTTTGTAACGATAGTCATACCGTCAAGCACACGGACAGGTGAATAAATTATAAGGTGCGGATCAACCATTTTTGACGGATCAAAGGCTTCTGTACGGATTCCGTCAGAGGTTGGAAGAAATACTCTGTTTCTGCTGTTTTCGCTTCTTCCCATAATGAAATATGCGATAACGGCATTTTCACCGTCAGCGGATTTTCCTATTATAATTCCTCTGCCTGGGTAAGCGTTTGCTTTAAGCTCATTTTCAATAGCAAGTTTTTTCATCATTCAGCCTCCAAATATTCATTCTGTAACGTAAGCTTTTCCGTTTTTAACTGTTATCTTATCCTCACAGAAAAGGGAAACAGCCTTCGGGAGAAGCTTCCATTCAACATTCTCCATAATTCTTCTCTGGAGAATTTCGGGGGTATCATCATTTTCCACTGCGACAGCACCCTGCATAATTATAGCGCCTGCGTCAGCCTTTTCATTTACGAAATGAATAGTTGCACCGCTTATTTTTACACCATATTCCAATGCTTTTTCGTGAACCTTAAGTCCATAAAAGCCCTCTCCGCAGAAAGACGGAATAAGTGCAGGGTGGACATTTATTATCCTGTACGCATATTTTTTTGTAACGCACTCGTCGAGTATTGTCATAAATCCTGCAAGGACAACAAGGTCAGCCTTTTCACTGTCAAGAGCTTCAAGCAAAGCTTTACTGTAGGAAAGGCTGTCAGGGAACTGCTTTCTTGCGATAACTCTTGTCGGAATATCGGCTTTTGCGGCACGTTCAAGAGCATATGCGTCTGATTTTGAGGAAATAACGCAGGTGATTTTTCCGCCCTTTATATCTCCCCTATTTTCAGCGTCGATAAGTGCCTGTAAATTAGTACCTCCGCCCGAAACGAGTACAACTATATTTTTCATTTATTATATCCTTTCTTAGGCGTTTTTTTACTATACAAATATTCGGAATCGGTCAACTCCGACTCCGAATATGAATAGTGTTCAGAGTATAATTACACCGTCATCTCCGTCAACAAGCTCACCGAGAACATAAGCTTCCTCGCCTGCCGACTTAATTGCGGAAATTGCCTTATCAACGTCATTTTTATCAACAACAACGGTCATACCAACACCCATATTGAATGTGTTGAACATATCTCTTTCAGGGATATTTCCTGTTGCCTGAATAACATTGAATATAGGAAGCACCTGAACGGCATTTCTCTCAATTTTAACAGAAATTCCGTTTGGAAGTGAACGTGGGATATTCTCATAGAAGCCGCCGCCTGTGATATGGCTGATAGACTTTACATTAACAGCGTCAAGAAGCTTCATAACAGCCTTGACATAAATTTTTGTAGGTGTAAGCAGACATTCGCCAAGTGTTGAACCAAGCTCGCTGTAATGACGTGCAAGGTTCTGTTCGCTGACGGTGAAAACCTTTCTTACAAGCGAGAATCCGTTTGAATGAACGCCGCTCGACTTGATGCCGATCATTACATCTCCGGCCTTTTGTGTATCAGGCTTAAGAATTTTATCCTTATCAACAACACCGACAGAGAAGCCTGCAAGGTCATACTCATCAACAGGATAGAAACCAGGCATTTCAGCAGTTTCGCCGCCGATAAGAGCACATTCCGACTGAACGCAGCCCTCAGCAACACCTGATACGATATCTGCGATTTTTTCAGGTACATTCTTTCCTACTGCGATATAATCGAGGAAAAACTGAGGCTTTGCACCGCAGCAGATAACATCGTTCACGCACATTGCAACGCAGTCGATACCTACGGTATTATGCTTATCCATAAGGAATGCGATTTTAAGCTTAGTACCAACTCCGTCTGTGCCTGAAACGAGTACAGGCTTACTGATACCTGTCATATCAAGCTCAAAAAGACCGCCGAAGCCGCCAAGGCCTGAAAGAACACCGCTTGTCATAGTTTTTGCAACGTGTGATTTCATCAATTCAACAGCCTTATAGCCTGCGGTAACGTCAACTCC
>CAYOAV010000004.1:24995-59472 GCA_964402055.1 uncultured Ruminococcus sp.
CAGACCAAAATCAACCATTGGCAAAGGTGGAGCTTCCGAGGACCCTCCCCTTAAAGGTCTGCAAAAAATTCCAAAATCATTCCTTGCCGTTCCAGCAATAGGTGCAAAGCTTACAGCTGTCAAGACCGATAGCCTTCATTGTTCCGTCAAGCGACTGGAATTCAAGTGAAGTAAGCTTCAATCTGCGGCAGATCTCCTCACGGAGCTTTTTGCCTCTTTCGGTGTTTGTATCGCTGTATTCCTCGATGTATTTAACACCCTCTGCACCCTCATATTCATCGATTATCTGCCTTGCGATAAGCTCAAGCTCGGAGGTACTGCGAGAAAAATTCAAATACTTGCAACCATACATAATCGGAGGACAAGCAGAACGCATATGAACCTCTTTTGCACCGTTTGCATAAAGAAATTCAACAGTTTCACGCATCTGAGTACCTCTTACGATACTATCGTCAACAAAGAGTAGCTTTTTACCCTCGATAAGCTCATGGACAGGGATAAGCTTCATCTTTGCGACTTTATTTCTCATTGACTGGCTTGTCGGCATAAAGCTTCTCGGCCATGTCGGAGTATACTTTATAAAAGGACGTGCGAACGGTATACCGCTTCTGTTTGCATAACCGATAGCGTGAGGAATACCCGAATCAGGAACACCGCATACATAGTCAACATCGGGGAGCTTACCGTTGGCAATATCATGCTCCGCCATAATTTCACCATTGCGTGTTCTCATTGTTTCAACGGTCACGCCCTCATACACGGAGTTAGGATAACCGTAATATGTCCATAAAAATGAACATATCTTCATATCATTTCCGCCGCCGTAAAGCACCTCGCAGCTATCGGAGGTAAGCTTAACGATCTCGCCCGGGAGAAGCTCACGGTAGGTTTCATATCCGAGCTTCTGGAAAGCAAAGGATTCAAGTGAAAGGCAGAAGCCGTCACTTCTCTTTCCTATAATAACAGGAAGTCTGCCGAGCTTGTCCCTTGCGGCAATAATGCCCTCGCTTGTCATAAGCATAAGCGACATTGAGCCTTCGACCTTATCCTGAGCGTATCTTATACCCTCAACGATAGAACCCTTTTGTGCGATAAGAGCGCCTATAAGTGCGCTGGAATTAACGTTTCCGCTGCTCATTACTTCAAAGCTTTCAGAGCAGCTGTTTAAAATCTCCTTGCAAAGCTCCGCACTGTTCCTGATAATTCCGACCGTGCAGATCGCATACAAGCCAAGCTTTGAGCGGACGAGTATAGGCTGAGGGTCAGAATCGCTTATACAACCGATACAGATGTTGCCTCTCATACCCTCAATATCGCTCTCAAACTTAGTTCTGAACGGAGAATTTTCTATCGAGTGAATACTACGCTGAAAACCGAGTTCAGGAGCATAAGCAGTCATACCGCCTCTGCGAGTTCCGAGATGTGAATGATAATCCGTGCCGAAAAAAACGTCACTGATGCAGTCGTTATGTGAAACTGCTCCAAAAAAACCGCCCATTTTTTATTCTCCGAAGATACGCTTCATCATTTCCTGATATGCTTCTTCAACGCCGCCCATATCACGACGGAATCTGTCCTTATCGAGCTTTTCGTGGGTCTTGCTGTCCCAAAAACGGCAAGTATCGGGAGAAATTTCATCAGCGAGGATGATTTTGCCGTGATATCTGCCAAATTCGATCTTGAAATCGATAAGATCAATGCCGATATTCTTAAAGAAGCCGAGCATAAACTCATTTACCTTGAAAGCATACTTAGTGATATCGTCAATTTCCTCCTGAGTTGCAAGTCCAAGACCGAGAGCGTAATATGAATTGATGAAAGGATCGCCAAGGTCGTCATTCTTATAAGAAAATTCAAGAGTTGGAGCTTTAAGAGGAGTACCTTCCTCAATTCCGAGCTTCTTTGAGAAGCTGCCTGCGGCAACATTTCTTACGATAACCTCAAGAGGAACGATCTCAACGTGCTTAACAACAGTTTCTCTGTCGGAAATTTCTTCAACGAGATGTGTAGGAACACCTGCTTTCTCAAGCTGCTTGAACATAAAGTTAGTCATCTTATTATTTACAACGCCCTTACCGCGGATAGTGCCTTTCTTTTCGCCGTTGAAAGCGGTTGCATCGTCCTTATAATCAACGATAACGTAATCGGGGTTATTTGTAGCAAAAACCTTCTTTGCCTTTCCCTCATAGAGCTGTTCTGCCTTTACAATGTTTTCCATAATACTTTCCTCCAAAAATTACAAATTATTAAGCTCCTGCTGAAGCTTTTTATCCTTTTCTTTCACACCCTCGAGCATATCGAGCTTAGCCTTTTCAAGCTTTTCTGCGAGAGTTGGCTCTGAAATAGCGAGCATCTGAACTGCAAGAATTGCCGCATTTTTTGCACCGTCAACAGCAACTGTCGCCACGGGGATTCCGCTTGGCATCATAACAGTAGCAAGCAGAGCGTCCATACCATCAAGGACGGATGATTTACAGGGAATACCGATGACAGGAAGTGTTGTATGTCCTGCAACAACACCTGCGAGATGAGCCGCCATACCTGCGGCACAGATAATCACGCCGAAACCATTCTCTTTTGCTGAAGAAGCGAACTCACTTGCAAGCTGGGGAGAACGATGTGCTGACATAACGTGGCATTCGTAAGGAACGCCGTAAGCCTTCAGTTCATCGATCGCCTTTCTTACAACGGGCAGATCGCTGTCGCTGCCCATAATAATAGCAACCTTTTTCATAATGACCTCCTGTAAAAAAATTAAAGCTGCGAAATATATATTCACAGCGATAAAAACATACAATTATAGTGTAAAAGAGCGAACTTAGACAAAGAAGCTGATAAAATAAAACTAAACACAATCAATCTCCCCTTTTAATTCAACGCTTTTTCACTTTTTCACGCAAAACCAACTACTTATATTTTACTTTATTTTAATGACTATTTCAAGTCCTAATCGAAAATATTTTAAATTTTATAATAATTACAAATTACTTCTTGCATTTTGCGTTCAGATATGTTATAATGACGAATAAGGTAGTAACCTAATACTTATTGGAGGTGTCTTTTATGGCATACAAAATTTCAGATGAATGCATTATGTGCGGCGCTTGTGCAGACGGCTGTCCTGTTGGTGCAATTACAGAGGGCGATGGCAAATATGTTATCGACGCTGAAAAGTGCATTGACTGTGGTGCTTGTGCAGGAACTTGCCCTGTTGGAGCTCCCTCCGCTGAATAATGAACGCATAATCAAAAGCTGTACGGTTCAATCTGTACAGCTTTTTCTTTTTAAACAAAAATCCCCTGTCCGTTCTGGGCAGGGGATTTATTATTATCGTTTAATCAAAAGCTATGATTAAGCGTTGATACCTGTAACAACGCCTGAACCAACTGTTCTACCACCCTCACGGATAGCGAAACGGAGGCCTTCTTCAATAGCGATAGGAGTGATAAGCTCAACGTCCATAGAAACGTTATCACCAGGCATACACATTTCCTTATCAGCAGGAAGTGTGATTACGCCAGTAACGTCAGTTGTTCTGAAATAGAACTGAGGTCTGTAGTTGTTAAAGAAAGGAGTATGACGGCCGCCCTCTTCCTTCTTAAGAACGTAAACCTGACCCTTGAACTTAGTGTGTGGGTTGATGGAGCCTGGCTTACAGAGAACCTGTCCTCTTTCGATTTCATTTCTCTGGATACCACGGAGAAGAGCACCGATGTTATCGCCTGCCTCAGCGTAGTCAAGGATCTTTCTGAACATTTCGATACCAGTAACAACTGTCTTAGCTCTTTCAGTTGTAAGACCGATGATCTCAACTTCGTCACCTGTCTTGAGCTGACCTCTTTCAACTCTACCTGTAGCAACAGTACCACGACCAGTGATTGTGAATACGTCCTCAACAGGCATAATGAAAGGAAGATCTGCCTTACGGTCAGGAGTAGGAATATAGGAGTCAACAGCATCCATAAGTTCAAGAATAGGAGCGTATGCAGGATCGCTGATATCCTCAGGAGCCTGAAGAGCCTGGTAAGCAGAACCCTTGATGATAGGAGTATCATCGCCAGGGAATTCATACTTATCAAGTGTTTCACGGATATCCATCTCAACGAGCTCAAGAAGCTCAGGATCGTCAACCTGATCGCACTTGTTCATGAATACAACGATGTAAGGAACGCCAACCTGACGAGCAAGAAGGAGATGCTCCTTAGTCTGAGCCATAGGACCATCTGTTGCAGCAACAACGAGGATAGCACCGTCCATCTGAGCAGCACCAGTGATCATGTTCTTAACATAGTCTGCGTGGCCTGGGCAGTCAACGTGAGCATAGTGACGGTTCTTTGTCTCATACTCAACGTGAGCTGTATTGATTGTAATACCTCTCTCTCTCTCTTCAGGAGCAGAGTCGATATTTGCGTAATCCTTCTTTTCTGCAAGACCCTGGATAGCAAGAGTCTTTGTGATTGCAGCTGTAAGAGTTGTCTTACCGTGGTCAACGTGACCGATAGTACCAATATTAACGTGGGGCTTGGTACGTTCAAAATGTGCCTTTGCCATTGGAATTTCCTCCTTAGTAATTTATAATAGGATTTATATTATATATAATAACAGATTTCTGCATAAATTGCAAGTCTTTTTTTAAATTTTCCAAAAAACTTATTCAGCCTTGCCTCTTGCAGTCATAATCTTTTCTGCAACGTTCTTAGGAACTTCAACGTAGCTATGTGGTTCCATTGTATACTGACCACGACCCTGTGTCTTGGAACGGAGGTCGTTGGAGTAACCGAACATTTCAGAAAGCGGAACGAGAGCGTCAACCTGAGCTGTTCCGTTATTGATCTCCTGACCGAGGATCTGTCCTCTTCTGGAGTTAAGATCGCCGATTACAGTTCCCATAAAGTCCTCAGGAACGATAGCGGAAACCTTCATGATAGGTTCGAGAATGCAAGGATTTGCCTTCTTCATAGCTTCCTTGAAAGCCATAGAACCTGCGATGGAGAATGCCATTTCAGACGAGTCAACTTCATGATAAGAACCATCATAAAGTGTAACCTTTACGTCAACAACAGGATATCCTGCGAGGATACCTGACTTCATAGCACCCTGAATACCCTTGTCAACAGCAGGAATGTATTCCTTAGGAATAGCACCGCCGACAACGGCATTTACAAACTCATAGCCCTTACCAGACTCATTAGGCTCAAGCTTGATCTTAACGTGACCGTACTGACCCTTACCACCCGACTGACGAGCGTACTTGTGATCAACATCAGCAAGAGTCTTAACAGTTTCCTTATATGCAACCTGAGGTGCACCAACGTTAGCCTCAACCTTGAATTCACGGAGAAGACGGTCAACGATGATATCGAGGTGAAGCTCACCCATACCTGCGATGATAGTCTGACCTGTTTCTTCATCAGTCCATGTCTTGAAGGTCGGGTCTTCTTCAGCAAGCTTTGAAAGACCAACGCCCATCTTTTCCTGACCAGCCTTTGTCTTAGGCTCGATAGCGAGCTGGATAACAGGCTCTGGGAATTCCATAGACTCAAGGATTACAGGATGCTTAGGATCGCAAAGTGTATCACCTGTGGTTGTATTCTTAAGACCAACGCAAGCAGCGATATCGCCTGCATAAACAGTATCGATATCCTTTCTGTGGTTGGAGTGCATCTGAAGGATACGACCCATTCTTTCGTTATTATCCTTAGTTGCGTTAAGAACAGTTGCACCTGCGTCAACGCTGCCAGAATATACACGGAAGTAGCAAAGCTTACCAACAAACGGGTCTGTAGCGATCTTGAATGCAAGAGCTGCAAAAGGCTCGTTATCATCGGAAGGTCTTTCTTCTTCAGCACCTGTATCGGGGTTCACGCCCTTGATATGCGGGATATCAAGAGGAGAAGGCATATAGTCAACGATAGCGTCGAGAAGCTTCTGAACACCCTTATTTCTGTAAGAGGTACCGCAAACAACAGGAACCATTGTATTTGCGATAGTACCCCTACGGATACATTTCTTGATTTCCTCGATAGTGATCTCCTCACCACCAAGATATTTTTCCATGATCTCGTCGTCCTGCTCCGCAACAGCTTCGAGCATAGCCTCACGATATTCTTTAGCCTTGTCAACCATATCAGCAGGGATATCTTCAACTCTGATATCCTTTCCAAGATCATCGTAATAGCAATATGCCTTCATCTCAACGAGGTCGATGATTCCCTTAAAATCGTCCTCAGCACCGATAGGGAGCTGGATAGGAACAGGGTTACATTTAAGACGGTCGTGCATCATTTCTACAACGTGGTAGAAGTTAGCACCCATAATATCCATCTTATTAACGTAAACCATTCTAGGAACCTGATATTTGTTTGCCTGTCTCCAAACTGTTTCAGTCTGGGGCTCAACACCGCCCTTTGCACAAAGAACAGTTACAGAACCGTCGAGAACACGAAGTGAACGCTCAACCTCAACTGTAAAGTCAACGTGGCCGGGGGTATCGATAATATTGATTCTATGGCCTGCCCAGTGTGCAGTAGTAGCAGCGGAAGTAATTGTGATACCTCTCTCCTGCTCCTGTGCCATCCAGTCCATTGTTGCAGCACCATCATGAGTTTCACCGATCTTATGGTTTACACCTGTATAAAAAAGGATACGCTCTGTTGTGGTGGTTTTACCTGCGTCAATGTGAGCCATTATACCAATATTTCTTGTATCTACAAGTGTACAATCTCTTGGCATAAATTAAACCTCCATAAATTGCAGCATTCAGCCGTTTACCAACGGTAATGTGCAAATGCCTTGTTAGCTTCAGCCATCTTATGAGTATCTTCACGCTTCTTGCAAGCACCGCCTGTGCCGTTCATAGCGTCCATGATCTCAGCTGCAAGTCTTTCCTTCATGGTTCTTTCATTTCTTGCTCTTGAATAGGTTGTGAGCCATCTAAGTCCGAGAGTCTGACGTCTTTCAGGACGTACCTCCATAGGAACCTGATATGTTGCACCACCTACACGGCGAGCCTTAACTTCGAGTACAGGCATAATGTTCTCGAGAGCTTCATTGAAAGCTTCAAGAGCGTCCTTGCCAGTCTTTTCAGCAACGATTTCAAATGCACCGTAAACAATCTTCTGAGCAACACCCTTCTTACCGTCAAGCATAATGTTGTTGATAAGACGTGTTACGATTTCAGAATTGTAAACAGGATCACACAAAACCTCACGTTTTGCGATTTTACCTCTTCTTGGCATAGTTCTTCCCTCCTTCATAGAAATGATATCATAGGTACTCGTTTCAATCCACAAATTTTGCGATGACACGCACTTCCAATGCAGAGGTATTCAATATATATAAAATGAATACTCCACACTAATATGTGGTTTCATTGAGTTACACAACTAATGATATGCCAATTGTTAATTCTTTGTGCTATTACTTAGCTGCACCAGCCTTAGGCTTCTTTGCACCGTACTTGGAACGAGCCTGATTTCTCTTAGCTACGCCCTGTGCGTCAAGTGTGCCTCTGATAATGTGGTAACGTACACCAGGGAGATCCTTTACACGTCCGCCTCTGATAAGAACAACAGAGTGTTCCTGGAGGTTATGACCGATACCTGGGATATAAGCTGTTACTTCTGTACCGTTTGTAAGCTTTACTCTGGCAATCTTTCTCATAGCTGAGTTAGGCTTCTTAGGTGTAGCAGTTCTTACAGCTGTGCAAACGCCTCTCTTCTGAGGTGCACTCTGGTCGATCTGGATCTTCTTCTTGGAGTTATAACCCTTCTGAAGAGCAGGAGCTGTTGATTTCTTTTCAGAAACCTCTCTTCCCTTACGAACCAACTGGTTAAAAGTAGGCATAATCTATCTCCTTTCCGAAAAAATATTATGGCAACGCCTTTACAGCATCACACATTTATATATTATAACCACATTCTCCCCATTTGTCAAGCACTTTTAACAAATTTTTTCAAAAAATTTTGTCAGATAATTTTCTGCATTGTTGTATAAAAATCAAAAACACTAATATAAGATAGTATAACGTTATTTTTCAAAAATATCAGAGTTTATGGGCAAAATTTTTCGGAATATTTTAAAAAGCTCTTGATTTATCTGAAAAAATATGATATACTAAAAAAGTGATGCCCCCTTAGTTCAATGGATATAATAAGCCCCTCCTAAGGGCTAGTTGTGAGTTCGATTCTCGCAGGGGGTGCCAGATAACAACGTCGAAAGCACTTTTTTAAGAGTTTTCGGCGTATTTTATTACTATTATCTATTGAAAATTGCAATATAAAGTGTCACCAAAGAATCAAAATGATAATTAGGAATCCGCTGATTAAAGCAAATCGTTCATTTCGTCGTTTTGAAAAATGTACGAGTTTACGTTTTTGAGTATATTTTGAAAAACGGCATAAACGTATTAATCAGCAGTTCCTTAGTGCGTACTCAACAACTGCTCTACGGACTGTTATTGGCAGAAAATTCAGTGTTTGTCAATAAAAAACCGCCCGACCTTCAGACAAAGCCTGAAAATCGGGTGGTTTTTTTATGTAATACTATTAGCAATCTGTACGAAGATTAAACTGTTCAACAAGCGACTTACAGGTATCAGCCTGTGCTGAAAGCTGTTCGGAAGCCGCCGCAGTTTCCTCGGAGGTCGCACTGTTCGTCTGAACAACGGTTGCGATCTGCTCAATTCCGATAGTAACCTGACGAACTGATTCAGCCGCCTCTCTGGAATCGTTAGCTATCTTGACATTGATCTCTGCAACCTCGCCAGCACCCTTGGCAACGTTAGTCATATCCTCGGCAACCTCGTTCACAATTTCACTGCCCTTTTCGATTGCCGCAACAGTGCTTTCGATAAGAGCTGTTGTCTGTGTTGCCGCCTCTGCGGATTTTCCTGCAAGGTTTCTTACCTCGTCAGCAACGACTGCGAAGCCCTTGCCTGCCGCACCTGCTCTTGCCGCCTCAACAGCCGCATTAAGTGCAAGGATATTTGTCTGGAATGCGATATCTTCAATTGTCTTGATGATCTTCTTAGTTTCATCTGAAGAAGTGCTGATCTCATTCATAGCAGTTACAAGCTCGGTTATCTTTTCATTTGCTCTTGCAAGCTCATTACCTGCGTTGGAAGTCTTTTCATCAGCAACAACAGCATTGTCTGCGTTATCGCTTATCATCTTGGAGATAACATTGATAGTGGAAGAAAGCTCCTCAATAGAAGAAGCCTGCTCGGTAGCACCCTGTGAAAGTGAAACGGAAGCCGCAGATACCTGAACAGCACCGCTGTCAACCTGGTCAGCCGCATTTGCAATTTCGGAAAGAGTTGCACTGAGCTTTCTATTTATCTGTCTTATTGAAAGGATAATATCACGGTAATCGCCCTTGTAATTTTCCTCGCATCTAGTCTTAAGAACAAAATTACCGTTGGACATCTCACCAAGAAGATAATTGATATCGTCAATAATTTCACACTGATACTTCTGGAACTGCTTTACGGAAGCGGCAGTCTGACCGATTTCGGTATCATCAGCTGCAACGTCAAATTCGTTGTGCATTTCGCCCTCAAGGAAATCGTGCATCTTATCCTTGATCTTAACGATAGGAACAATAAGCTCCTTAAGAACGAAGCTCATAACCATTACCTGGAAAAGAAGTGCAACAACAATTGCCGAATATGTAATAATATCAGCAATATTGCATACAACATTGTTCCTGTCGATCTGCTTCTGCATTCTTTCCTCAACGCTTATGCTGAAATCATCAGTGAGCTGTGAGATCTTGTTCGCACCTGCAACGTAATCAGAGCCGTAAAGAAGATTGATAGCGGAGGAAGTATTGCCCTTTTCCGTCATAGCAAAAGCCTGTTCTTCAAGAGCTGCAAGGTCAGCGGAAAGAAGCGAAATTTCGTCCATAATAGCCTGCTCATCATCGGTAATACCGATTTCCTGCATAGCTGCAAGAGAATTATCTCTGCCCTTGGTAACGTTTATTTCCTCATTGTAGCTGTTAAGATAGGTGCTGTCGCCGGTAGAAGCATAGGATCTTGCCATTCTTGTGAGAAGCTCCGAAGAATTCCTGAAGGTTTCGGAGTAAACGTAAAGATCGTACTTGTTTTCAAGCTCCTCTTCAAGGTTGCCGCTTGCAACAGAAACAGCAACATTACATATACCGATTATCACAAGCAGAACTATTGCCGTGATAGTAAGTATTCGTGCCTTTACCGATTGTTTTAATTTCTTCATTTTCAATTTCCCTCTTATGTTATTATTCTCATAACCTATCACGTTGATATATATTAACGTAATAAAGCTATTACAAACATTATACCACTTAAACGATAACTTTCAAAGCAAATACCCATATATTTACCAATATTTTACACTTTATTGACATTTCTCCGCAATTTTTGCGTAAATAAATCCCGATAAAACAGAAATTTAACATTTTTATGAGTTGCTGTACAAATCAAAGCTTATTGTAGATTGAACTCTCGCTGAATAGTAAATGCCCCATCTTAGAGGTGGGACATCTTGCCTAAGTTATATTTTAGTGAGCGGATTCCATCATTGAGGATAGCATACTATATGATTAAATTAATTCTATCCCTAGGAAATACAGATGCATACTGCTATAAAATCCAAATGACGAAAATAAAGCTGATGGGAAATAAAACAAAATCAGTTCAAACAAATTAATCTTGTTAATTATTTTAAAAGCTTTCATCAAATTAGTATTTTTAAATTCTGCAAAGTAATATAAAAAAAGGAAAAAACAAGCACACCTAATGCAGATAAAAAAGTCATAGCAGGTTCAGAATAATATATTAACCATAAAAAAGGCATAATTAATGTACTAAACAACAATAAAGGATTGACTACATACTTATGACCAGCAATAAAGAACACTAAAGGAATTACAATTGCTCTTGCACAAATAAAAATATTCATGTAAATTATACCTCGAATAGAATGAGATACAAAGTCGCTTTGGACACCTTCCCTTACAGAGGGTGTCCAAAATGGTCGTCTTTTTTATCTTCTTAAGGATGAAGGATCTTCTTCAATTTTGCGGAAAATGTGCATAGCCACTCCGCTTATTGTGAACATAATACACGCTGGTCCGATTAACGCTCCGATAAACATTGTCGTTGCGTTCCAGAAAATTATAAGCAGTTCTATCACTATTATTACAAGCAAAAGAACAGTTCTGCCAAAAAATTTCATTCCAATTCTGAACGAATTTTTTATGGAATTTATCACTGTATTATCATATCTTGCAAGAAGCGGAAAGACATACAACAGGCAGAAAATGAAAATATATGCCGAGAAACAGCCCATTATCAACAGACCAATTCCTCCGTTTTCCGATGCATTATATATCTGAAAATCAAGATAAACTGCCTCAAAGCATATCGGTGGCAAAAGACCTATCAATATCCCCTGCTTCCAGTTTTCCTTAAAGGCTTTCCAGAAATCCTTGATAACATCGCCCTCCTGATCCTCCGACATTCGCAGAAGGACAGAAAATGCGGCAATGGTGCTTCCGCCTATGGTAAATATTGGGATACAGAACAACACCCACATTATATTCAGCTTCAGGATATCCCAAAGCCTTTGCATAAACTGATAAAGCGGACTATCAATACTAAAAAACTTCATTAATACCTCCAAAAAAAGGCAACGGGATCTCTTTACGAAACCCCGTTTTTAATATTAACCCTTTACTGCACCAAGCATAATACCCGATTCAAAATATCTTTGCATAAACGGATATACAAGCATAATCGGAATGATAGTTATCATTGAGATCGTATACTGGATTATCTTCGTATTCATCGCACCCGTAAGAGCGGCGGTATCGGAGCTTGATGTTGCACCATTTACCATTGCACTAAGGTTGGACGACTGATTAAGATAAACATAAAGTCTATGCTGAACTGTATAAAGCTCAGGTGAATTTGAGTTATAGATAAGTGAATCCTGGAATGAATTCCAATGTCCTACCGCACCGAAAATTGCAATTGTTGCAAGGATAGGCTTTGAAAGCGGCCAGATGATTTTATAGAATATCTTCCAATAGCCTGCACCGTCAATGAACGCACTTTCCTCGATCTCTCCCGGGATAGATTCAACATATGTCTTAACAAGAATAATATTGTAAGGAGAAACGATTGCAGGAATGATATAAACGAGGAATGAATTTGTAAGTCCGAGCATTGAAAGGTTGAGGTATGTAGGGATAAGACCTGCATTGAAATACATTGTGATAACAAGGAATCTGTACCACAGCTTTCTATGCCACATTTCGTTCTTAGTCATAAGATAACCTGCGAGTGCGGAAGCAAATACCATAAGGACCGTACCGATGAGGGTTCTTAAAATTGTGATGACAAAGGAATTCCAAAGATCATTTACATTCGCCATCATAATGTAGTTCTGAATGGTAATCTGCTGGGGAAGGAACGTAATTACGCCCTTTTTAACAAGCTCATTATTCGAAATCGTATTGATGAAGATATAATAGAATGGGAAAATACAGCTGAGTGTGAATACAATGAAAAACAGATAATTCAGAATATTGAACACGATATCTCCAGGAGTCAGCTTGATTTTCGTGGTATGCTTTTTAAAATATTTATCCTCGGCTCTCTGAGCCTTTTTTTCTTCACGAGTCATTTCAAACTGCCTCCTTATACAATGCTCTCGCCACGAACAAGCTTGGAAACGCCGTTAGCGGCAAAAAGAAGAATTACGCTGATAATGGACTTGAGCATACCGATAACTGTTGAGATCGGAATAAGTCCGCTTGTGATACCGAGGTTATAAACATAAAGGTCGAGAACCTCGATTGAGCTTTTATTAATGGAGTTGGAGAATACGAGGTATTGCTCCATACCGTTCGAAAGGATATTCGCAATTGACATAAGGAGAAGAACCATATATGTAGGAATAAGCTCAGGAATAGTTATAAACCACATCTTAGCAAATCTTCCTGCACCGTCAACGGTTGCTGCCTCATAAAGCTGCTGATCGATACCTGAAATAGATGCGATATAGATGATAGCACTCCAGCCAAGTCCCTTCCAAAGTCCCCATGCGAGCATTTTAAGCCACATATGCGAGTCGCTCAAAAGGTAGTTTGTCATAGTCGGATAACCGATAGATGTAAGGAAGGTATTGATAAAGCCGTCAGTTGAGAAGATAGCAAGAGCGATAGCGTAAACAAGAACCCAGCTGATAAAGTTAGGAATCGTTGTAAATGTCTGAACTACTCTTCTGAAGGTTGTATTCTTGATTTCTGAAAGGAAGATAGCGAACACCATAGGTATCCAGCTTGTTGCGATGCCAAGTCCGCTCATTGCGAGGGTATTCTTGATAACTCTTACAACGTCCTTTCTTGTAGCTGCTGTATTAAAGAGTGACTTGAACCACTTAAGTCCTACAAACTTGTCCATTGTAAGGGTTTCACCCGACTTATAATCGAAGAATGCATATCTCCAGCCGAAAAGCGGCAGATAGCAGAACACGAATGCAAGAACAAGAATAGGGAGCATCATGAGGAAAAGTCTGTACTTTGGAGCCATGCTTGGCTTATCGCCCTTATTTACAGGAACAAGCACAAGCTCTGCAACAGACACAAGCAAGGTAATCGCTGCAAGCACGACATAAAGCCAGAAAATGCTTGGGAACATCGGATTTACCTTTTCAATTCTCTCTGATGTAAGAAGCATCTGATAGGAACGATAAATTCCGATAAGAGCGCAGAATTCAACAACTGCACCGCCGATAGCGAACAGTGTACTCATTTTCTTAAGCTTATAATTTCCGAGTGACATACATGCACCGATTATCATAATAACAACAGCAAGTATTATGATAAGGCTGCTTGCGTTAAGAAGCTTGAAAGCGGATTCGGGAACCCAGCCTCTTGAAAAGGAACGTCCCAAATTAGTTGTAAGGGTATCATAAGAAACACCGCAGGTGAAAAGCGACATATTCTTATTGATCTGATCCGTTATCTTCGCCGCATTGAAGGTCGGGAAAAATAGGATAATGATATTAACTATTACAGACGCTCTTACAAACCAGAAAAGAACGTCGCACAGCTTTTCACGGGGCGAACGTGTATCCATCGTTCTCGCTCCGAAGCGTTGTGATGCACTGAAAGCATCTAACATTTTACTGCACCTCCAAGATTGGGAATAACCGATTTACAAAAACAGCTTGATTATTCCTTATAAATATGCTACAATGTAAATAAATTATATCACAATTTCATCACTTTTTCTATAACAAAAATGACATTTTTTAGCACAATAATGACATAAACAAAACTATGTAAAAGATAAACCGTTTTCATTGTCAAAAATCACGAAAAAAAGCAAGGATTTATTAAGCTATGAAAGAATTTAAGCTCAATGATTTCATCAGGGAAGGCTCTTTTCCCTTTCATATTCAGCAGGATATTCACGAAAACACCTTTCCTATGCACAGCCACAGCGATTTTTTTGAGCTTGTTGTAGTCATCGGAGGAAGTGCCACACATATTGTTGACGATGAATGCTTTCCAATAAAAAAGGGGGACGTTTTCGTTGTCGGAACGGATATTTCGCATGGCTTTTCCGAAGCTGTTGATTTCAGGATATGCAATATTATGTTTTCTTTCGATGAATTTTTCGGCGGCAGCTCTGATATATGCTCGTCAAAGGGCTTTCGCTCGCTTTTCTGCGGCAAAATTCCCAACAGGCTCACGCTCCCTCCCGAGGAATTTCTGCGTGTATGCGAAATGCTCAAGGTTTTACAGACAGAATATCTTTCAGGCTCTGACGGAAAAGAAACCTTACTGCGTTCCTATTTTATGCTTCTGACGGTAACCCTTTCACGCCTTTTCACATCAAAGGAAACAGGAAAGACAAGGAGCATTGAAAATATAACAGCGGCGGCTGAATTTATTGAGAGAAATTTCACGGAAAGGCTTACGCTTGATTCGATAGCGAGTGTTACACACTATTCGTCAAGACATTTTGTGCGTATTTTTACCGAAACCTATCATCAGACACCGCAGGAATACATACTATCTCTAAGGCTAAGACGTGCCTGCCGACTGCTTGAAGAGGGTGAGCTTTCCATTGAAGAAACAGCACAGCAAAGCGGTTTCGGTGATGGAAATTACTTTTGTCGTGTTTTCAGAAAGCATATGAACATTACGCCGAGTGACTACCGCCGCAGACACACGGCAAACAACCGAAAGGACTAAAATATGACTAAAAAGGAACGTGCAGAGCTTGCTGTATCGGAGCTTGAAAAAATATATCCCGAAGCGGTATGCTCGCTTGAATATAAAGAGCCGTATGAGCTTATGATAGCCGCTAGGCTTTCTGCACAATGCACTGACACAAGGGTAAATCTTGTCACAAGGGAGCTTTTTTCACGCTTTACAACGCTTAAAGACTTTGCCGAGGCTGACGAAAACGAAATTGCGGAGATAATCAAGCCCTGCGGATTATACAAAACCAAATCGAAAAGCATATCGGAAATGACAAAAACGCTTTACTATGAGCTTGACGGAAAAATCCCCGATACAATAGAAGAACTCACAAAGCTTTCAGGCATAGGAAGAAAAACGGCTAATCTTATTATGGGGGATATTTTCCATAAGCCTGCTGTTGTTACTGATACTCATTTTATTAGAATATGCGGCAGGCTCGGACTTACTAGTGAAAAAGATCCGAAAAAGGTCGAAATGGCGATGAAGAAGCTCCTGCCAGAGGATAAAAGCTCCGATTTCTGCCATAGAATAGTTATTTTCGGCAGAGAATACTGCACGGCAAGAAACCCGAAATGCAATATATGTCCATTAAATGGAAAAATCGGAAAATGCAATATTGGAGATAAGAAATGAACAAATTTGATGTCTTAAGGCAATATTTCGGTCATGATGAATTCCGCAATGGTCAGTCTGAAATAATCGACAATATACTATCAGGAAATGATGTTCTCGGAATTATGCCGACAGGTGCAGGAAAATCCATATGCTATCAGGTTCCTGCAATGCTTCTGGACGGCATAACCATTGTTATCTCGCCGCTTATTTCTCTTATGAAGGATCAGGTTGAGAGCCTTATACAAAATGGTATTCCTGCCGCATATATAAACAGCTCACTTACTGCTTCACAATATTACGAAGCCTTAAGAAGAGCGGCAAACGGGAGCTACAAGCTGATATACGTTGCACCTGAGCGGCTTATGACAGACGATTTTCTTGATTTTTCACAAAAATGCAAAATTGCAATGGTAACAGTCGATGAATCGCACTGCGTTTCGCAATGGGGTCAGGATTTCCGTCCGAGCTATCTTAAAATCATCGAATACATATCAAAGCTGCCCAACCGTCCGATAGTAAGTGCATTCACTGCTACTGCAACAGAACATGTCAAGGAGGATATTTCACAGCTTCTCGGTCTGCGTTATCCATTTACGATAACAACAGGATTTGACAGACAGAATCTTTACTTTGAAGTACGCAGACCTGCTGAAAAGCTTAATGAATTGCTGAAAATAGTTGAAGAAAATAAGGGAAAAAGCACCATTATATATTGTGCTACAAGAAAAAAAGTCAAACGAGTTTATGACCAGCTTTGCGAAGAGGGTTATCCAACGGCTATTTACCATGCAGGACTTACCGATGAAGAACGCCGCCGCAATCAGGACGATTTTCTTTACGATAAGGCAACAGTAATGGTTGCGACAAATGCGTTCGGTATGGGCATTGATAAATCCAATGTTTCACTTATCATACATTATAATATGCCGAAAAATATTGAAAGCTATTATCAGGAGGCAGGCAGAGCAGGACGTGACGGCGAGCCTGCAAGCTGTATTCTGCTTTACAGCGGTCAGGACGTTGCACTTGCACGATTCCTTATTGAAAATTCTAATGAGGACAATGACGGACTTACTGAAAAGGAAAAAGCTGAAATCAAGAAACGTGATTTTGAACGTCTGAAACAGATGACATTTTACTCAACAACAAATGACTGCCTGCGTGCAAGCATTCTCCGATATTTTGGCGAAAAGCCATCATCATTCTGCGGACACTGTTCAAACTGCTGTACAAGCTTTGAAACAACGGATATAACGATTGAAGCACAGAAGATCATAAGCTGTGTTTACAGAATATACAATCACAGCGGAACATATCTCGGAAAAACAGCTGTTACCGATATTCTGCATGGCTCAAAGGCTGAAAAGCTGATAAAAAAGGGATATGATACGTTATCAACCTATGGGATAATGTCAGATACTCCTGTTCATAGAATTCGTCTTATACTCGATCATCTTATCGAAAAGGGATTTCTTTCGGTGCGTGAGGGCGAATTTCCTGTTGTCGTACCGACAGAGCTATCCACGGCTGCAATAAAATCAGGACAGCTTTTTGAAATGAAGCTGCCCAAGGAAAAGAGGCCTGCTATCATACGCAAGGAAAAAGCTCCCGAATATCCTATCAATGAAGAGCTTCTCAAAAAGCTTAAACTGCTACGTCTGAAAATTGCGTCTGAATCAAAGGTTCCTGCCTATCTTGTTTTCACCGATGCAACGCTTCGTGATATGTGCAAAAAGCTCCCGAAATCAAAGGAAGAGCTGCTTTCTGTTTCGGGTGTCGGACAAAAGAAATGCGAAAGCTATGGTCAGGCTTTTTTAGATGAAATAAACAGCTTTACAGAATAAAAAACAGCTTCAGGCTATTGTATTTTCAAAAGCCTGAAGCTGTTATTTTTTTACTTTTTTAATACACTCTTATATTCCTCCATCGCCTTTTCCACCTGTTCTGATGTTATATCATATCCCCCATAGCAGGAAAGCTCAAAGGAGCAGATAAGCACGTCAGCGTTAATTCCCGTTTTTTCAAGTATCAAAGATTGTATCTGCCTTGGAGTGAGGACGGAAAGCTCCGTTTCTGCTTTAAGACGTGAATTAAGCTTTTTGCAAAGCCTGTTGTAGATGAGTATTACTGCTCTGCCCGAATTTGTGTTACGGACACGGAGCTTAAAAATAAACTCGTCTATTGCAGGCATAAATATTATCATCAAAAGCAGCAGCACGCCAAATGTAACTATAATTACCGCTGTTGCAAAAACGGATAAATAATCTTCCTCGGGATTATCTTCATCAGAACCGCCGCCTGAAATATCGGAACTGCCCGAAACTGTCGGCTCATATATCGTCCAGCCAGCCCCCAGAATATAAACCTCGGGATAAGCGTGTGCATTTTCTGTTTTCAGGCTGTAAACATTTGGCGATACCTCATCTCCGCTGTTAAAGCCCTCGACATAACGCACCGAAAGTCCTGCCGCTCTTGCAAGCAGGCAATAAGCTGTCGCAAAATCCGAACAGGTTCCCCTTTTGCTTTCAAAGATAAAATATTCGGGAGTATCCAGCTCATCGGGTGCTTTATATCCAAGGTCATAGGAAAAACTGCCGTCATTGAAAAAGGCTTCTATTGCTTCGGCTTTTTCATAATCATAATCAAGTCCCGATGTAAGCTCATCGGAAAGAGCCTTTATTTCCTCGGAAACTGTATCACTTTTATCTTCATAAGCTTCATTCTGCACAACAGTAAGAAACGCCTTGGCTGTTTTCTTTGATTCTTCTGAAATATCATCCTCCAACAGAATATCATATAACAGCATTTCAAAATCATAGCTGCTTATATCACACATTCCTGCGTCAATAAAGCCGCTTTCATAAGCATTATCCTTGCCATAAAAAAGCAGAGCGGCACTTTCATTCACACGCAGATGAGAATACTGCAGGCTTGTATTGGTCATAAGCTCGCCCCAGTCGGTTCTGAATGTTTTTGAATAGTCCTCATTTCTTCCGTAAAGAACAGCATCCACGGTTCGTTGGGGAGCAGGTATATACAATGTTGGATAATCATTCACTTCAATTTCGCAGGAATAAATTTCCTCATCGGTATTTGCAAATAAAGTCAGCTTTTCAATATCAAACTCCTTCGGGAGTGTTCCTCCAAGCTGATAATATTCAAGATAAGCCTTTGCAAGCCTGTTCAGGCTCAATGCTCTTGCGTTATCCTGCCAATATAATCTGCAAAGACGTTCAGGTGTGGCAGTTGATGAATACCACCATCTGTTTTCACTGTCATAGCTGTCAAAAACCTGTATTTTATAGTATTCTCTGCGTTGAGATCTGACGGTAAAAAGCAATCGGCTTTCCATTTCATTGAAAAGGTCGGCATTGCCTGAATGCTCTGTATAGCTGCCGTCTATCTGACCGTAACGTCCTCCGAAGGAAAAGCGTGAGGTAAACTCCTCGAATTTTTCATAGTAAGGTGTTTCCTGCGGCTTTGGGATAAGCACGGCGATAAGGAGCACTGCCACAGCAAAGTCGATATATCCCACCAAAGAGGAAGCTTTACCGAATTTTGGTTTATTATTTTCAGCGGTAAGCTTATAATTGTAAAGATAAAGCGTGATATCAGCCGCAGAAAGTGCAACGGCATAGAATGTCGGCACAGGCTGGGACGCTTTGATAAATATTGCACATGGGATAAATGCAAGCAGCGTCAGGACAGACACACGATATATGCAATGCGTGAAATAATAGACTGCGGAGCTGATAAAAAAGGTAAAAAACAACATAAGAGAAAGCATATACTGCCATATTGTATCAATAGTTGCCGCACCTGTCATAAACCATTCGATAAATTCTATCCTGCTTGGAGCGGACATCAATATACCGCCTGTTAATCCTGTTACAACCGCCGCAAGGGCGATATAAGCAAATCCTCCAAGCACCTTATGAGCCTTGATATAGTCAAAAACAATAAAAAATACTGCCGTCAGCAGGAATGACAGAAAAGCATATCCATTAAAATATGTTTTCAGATAAATATAGCCTATTGCCGAGCATATCAATCCCGAAAAAACAAACGGAAGCAGTTTTTTACTTAAATTTTCTGCTGAAAACATAATTCCGCTTATCCTTTCTCTATGAAATCATCGATAATCACATCAAATTCGGGAAAAACATTATGCGTTATCGCTGTATATTTCAGGCTATACTGTTCTGCTTCTGCAAGCTCTGCGGCGAGTGCTTTATCGGGCAGAGGTGTAAAAAGCATAATATTTCCTTTTCTTTCCAATTCACACAGCTTATCGGTGGGAAGCCTTAAATCCACTTTTTTATCAGAAAATTCATAATATGCCAAGGCTGTACGAAGCTCTGAAAGCTCGCCCTCATCGCTGACATTAAAAGGAGCGAAGCCGTTTTCGGTATAAAACCAAACCTCTGCTTCACATCCAAGCTTAAGCAGAGCGAAAACTACTCCGAGAGTACCTTCAACCGCTCTTTCACATAATCGGCGGTCATTTCCACAGCGGTCGATAACGATAGTCTGCCGCATAGCTTCAACTTCATCATCAAGCCTTACATAATATATATCCTTTTTTGATGATAATTTCCAATTTATACGCTTTATCGGGTCGCCCTCGACATATTCACGGTGTGTAAAGCCTGCGTTGCTGCCGAAGAAATTCATACCGTCATTTTCACGGGTATCCTCACAGTCATCGGAAAACCTGATATCGTCAGCCGCCGCACGGATAAACGGACAATCGGCTGAAATTTCGGGAATATCGGGGAAAACATAAACCTTTTCACTATTTTTAGACACATTAACAGTAAAATCCGTCAGCTGCATAAAATCACTGATTTTTACCCTTGCTTCTCCGATATTCAACGCTCCCCATATATTCGCTGTAAGCGTTATATCGAAGCTTGCTGTCTGACCTGCTGAAGCTGCAGCAAAAACCTCGGCGGAGCTGTATTCAATACCATCTGCCTTTGGGAAAGCGATGTGGATATTCGACAGCGGCAGAAAGCTTTTATTTATCACCTTAATATGAATTATGAGCGGCTCACGTTTATACACAAGCGTTTGTGCAAAGGACATTTCAACCTTTATTCTGCCCTTTTTATAGGAAATATAAGTCATAAGCTGAACTATCAACGAAAAAACCAAGGCGGCAGAGAGCATATAGAAAAAAGTCCAGCCTGTTGACGATGACAGAAAAAGAGCGAACAGCAGAGATAACCCTAAAGCTATAATATATCCTATAAAGCGTACTGTTAAAGAAAAAATCTTTTTTCTCATATACCCTGCTCCGTTGGTACTTTTACCTTTGAAACGGCTGAATTGATAGCCGCTTCTGAATTTCCGAACAAAGCCTTTCCCTTTGGCGAAAGAATTATCCTATGCGAAAGCACAAGCTCCGCACATTCCTTAACATCATCGGGAGTTACAAAGTCACGCTCATTGATAAAAGCTCTTGCCTTTGCGGCTTTGAAAAGGGCAATACTTCCTCTTGGACTTACTCCGAGCCTGATATTTTCATCATTTCTTGTTGCCTCCGAAATTTCAACTATATATTTTCTGATATTATCGGCAACACGGATATTCTTGACCTCGTTCTGAATTTCTGCGATATCCTCGGTAGAAATGACAGGAGAAAGCGAGGAAACAGGATTTTCGTATTCATTTCTTCCAAGGATAGCGATTTCCTCCGCCTCGGCAGGGTAACCCATACTCAATCTCATAGCGAAACGATCCATCTGTGCTTCGGGAAGATGATACGTGCCATAGGTTTCAACTGGATTTTGCGTTGCAAGAACCATAAACGGACGTTCAAGGCTATGCGTCTGACCGTCAATGCTTATCTGACGTTCCTCCATAACCTCCAGCAGAGCTGACTGAGCCTTGGGTGAAGCTCTGTTTATTTCATCGGCGAGGAGGAAGCTGCAGAATGCCGCACCTTTTTTATACTCAAACTCCCCTGTTGCCTTGTTTATCATAGAAAAACCTGTTATATCCGAGGGCATAATATCGGGCGTAAGCTGTATTCGGTTAAAGCTTCCTCCGACAGAGCGTGACAAAGCCGCCGCAAGCTGTGTTTTGCCGACACCCGGAACGTCCTCTATGAGGATATGACCCTCCATTATAAGTGCGGTAACAGCATTGGTTATGACATCACGCTTGCCGACTATTACCTTTTCAATATTATTAATAAGCAATTCAACACGTTTTTCCATACCTTCACTCCTTAATACATATACAGGATTTTTATCTGCGGCATATTTTCTTCCAGCCATTTTAACTGTCCATCAGTTATATCAATATCATGATAATTATCAACTAACAGATATTCAAGGCTTTTCATATCCTTTATAACCTTGAAAAAATCATCTGGTCTTTCAACAGCACCACATAAACGAAGCATCCTTACACCATCCATATCCTCAAGAAAATCATAGCTTTCAGCATATTCTATTGTCAGGCATTCAATTCCGTCCATTTCTGCCAATGCAGATGGATCCTCAATATAATTTACAAAAAGTGATTTTAAATTTTTTAATTCTGTTATACATTGGAGGTCTGCCCATTTTCCAACCAGTTGAAGCCCCACAATATTATCGATCACAGACAATTCCGAAAGATTTATTTTATCATAAACAATAAAGCTTCCTGCATTTTTATAATACAGCTCGCCCTCAACGTCAACGTAATTAAGGTCTGTATTTTCTTCAGCGGTAGGATATGCAGAATTCAATAAGGGACTTGCCCCGTCATTATAATACGCATTAAAGCCCCATTCTCCTGCGTATTCCTCGGCAATTGCATCAAAATCTATAATTTCAAGCAGCTCATATTCCTGCATAGCGTCAGATATAATATCACAAACCTCTGTATATTCCATATACCATTTTCCGTTCACAACTCCGCTTACAAGCTCTGATATAACATCAAGATAGCCTATACTATCCACGGAAACACCTTTTTGCAAGGGAGAAAGACGGTAAATTTCCTTATAATTATCCATATCATTATGTCTTTCAATAATATAAAAATCACAATTGTTTTTATTATCATAATAATGATAAATTTTATTGTCAAATAATCCTAGCTCATATTTCCACTTATTATAATTATTAAAACACAGTAAATGACTTACTTCACTTGTTCTATAATATTCAAAGCATTCTGGAACTCCGTCATGATTCAAATCAATGAATATACGTCCCTCTGTACATTCGTCAATTGGGCGAATAAGCCTCATCGACCTTTCATAAAGAGTTTCATTAATAAAAAAAGCATTACAATCAAAGAGCGGCTCTATCGGATCATATGCAATGACATTGCAATTATCATCAACAAAATAATTTCCTACTGTCTTTATGCTCTTCGGCAGCTGTATTTCGGAAAGCTTAGTACGCTGAAAAGCGTTTTCACCTATACTTTCAAGTCCTTCATTAAGTGTGATATAGTCAAGCGACGTACTATAAAATGCACCCTTACCGATCAAAGTAACACTTGACGGAATAACCACAGAGTTGATACACTCACAGCCCTGAAAAGCCCCCTCCCCTATTGTTTTCAGAGTTGACGGCAGACCAACTGAACGAATAGTCGTGTGAGAAAATGAATAATCACCGAGCGTTTCTACTCCCTCAGGCACATTATAATCTTCATTGTAGCCAAAAGCATAAATAATAGTTTTCTTATCGGCGGTGAAAACCACACCGTCTTCAACAATAAAATTGCCGCCGTCAGCTATCTCAATATCTTCCAGATAATAAAAACTCATAAGCTGCTCTGCGTTAAGCTCTTCTATTGTGGACGGAATAAATATCTTCTCAATATTATTTGTAGCTATGATTTCAGGCAGACCTGTTATTCCTTCAGAAAAAACGACCTCTTTTACACATCTGCTGTCAAATAAGCCTGCGTCATAGTCCGTTACAGGCTTTCCATTAATTTCAAATGGTATTGATACAACGTCACTGCTCCCTATATATTTTTTAAGATAAATATGATCTGAAAGCTCCTCATATTTGAACTGTATTTCCACCGCCGCTTCTGTTTCTTCAACTGTCGTTTCTGTAACCTCAACATTGGTTTCATTTGAACATGAACAAAAAAATATTAATAAAGCAAATATTGATATAATAATGCTTGCTTTCATATTTTCTGCCCCATTTATTTCAGCAATGACAAAGCTTTACTTTTTCGATTTCATAACAAGTATCGTTGCAAGCACTCCGATAACAGCCGCCATTACAGCGATAACAATAACGAAAACTACATTTACACCGCCGCTTTGTGAAACAGTCTGGGCGGTAGCTTCTGTCTGTGCTTCTGTTTGTTCAGCCTCGGTTACTTCCGTTTCCTCTGGTGCTTCTGTTTCGTCAATTGTTTCTGTATTTTCTGTTTCAGCTGTTGTAACTATTTCTTCCTCTAACGGAGCTTCAACGGGATATTCTCCGTCAAGGTCGCCTACAACCTTAAGGTTATTATACTCCCAATCGGAATAGCTCTCATCATCATAAACATGAACGCTTGCACCGACATTCATAAATGCACTTGATGAATTGACTGACGGAGCATTTTCGGCATAGACGTAGACATCTTTAAGGCTATTGCAATCGGCAAAAGCACCGTCGCCTATACTTGTTACGGCAGGTCCTATAATAATTTCGGAAAATCCGCATTTACTGAAAGCGTTCGCAGGGATCTCGGTAATTTCGGGAGAAACTGTAAAGCTTGTAAATGCCTTACAATCACGGAACGCACTCTCGCCCATTTCTGTGATATTTATGCTATTAGGCATTTCTGCAAGCGATTCGCAGGCTTCAAATGCAGATTTTCCGACTTTTTTGACCGTATTCGGCATAGAAATTTTTTCCAAGGTTCTGTTTCCGCTGAAAGCATTATCGCCTATTTCCTTTGTATTTGAGGGCAGGCTGATATATTTCAGGCGATTTCTTGACATCAGGGCATTTTCGGGAACAATTCCGTTTTCAGTTTCAGCCTTGGCAAGCTCGACATATTCAAGGTTTGGAATTGTTGTAAGAGCATTCCAGTCATTGGCGGAAAGTGTGCCGTTCATAACGCATATTTTGGTGATATAGTTATAATCAGTTCCGTCTGCGGCTTCTGAAATAGCTTCGGAGAGCTTACCTGTTTCAAATTCACTAACGGTAACTGCGGAGCTGTCCTCTTCGGCATAGGAACGTATTGATGACTGTACAGGCAATATAAGTATACCGACTGCAAGAGCCGCCGCAAGAACTATCATAAGTATTCTGAACGGCAGACTTTTCTGTGGTGCGGAATAATTTTTCTGCTGTGGATGTTTTTGATTCTTTTTTTGCTTTGACATAGCTTTAGCTGTCCTTTCTTATGTAGGATTTTTAACGGAAAAATGCCCTGCGATCTGAATTTTATCGGGCGTAAAAAGGAAAACATCGGTCGTCAGCGGAGAAGCTGATTTTTTATACTCACGGACTATCTCCTTACCGAGCTTTTCCAGAATATTATTGGTAATGTTTTCAAGAATGATAAGGCTTTCGCAGGAAGGTGCGACAACGAGGAACTTCGCCCCCATATATTCATAGACCACACGGCGGAAATCGTTGCATAACATAAATGAAACTCCCAGATGTCTGCACGGAAGATCAAATTCCATAGCGGTAACACCCTCGGAAAGGTCGGTTTTCTTGACCTTGGTTTTTGCAAGCAGCCTGCACATATTCCTATCAGCGACGGAAAACAGCACCTCACGGGGCATACCCCAGCGTTTCGCTATTTTTTCATCGAATTTATGCAAAGTCACATCGTCGGAAGTATAAACGATGGTTTTATACAATCCTCCGACAAATTCGGCTGTTATCATATCGGGTTCAATATCCTTTTCCCTTATCACAGCAAGCCGCAAAAACTCTTGTCCATTGTTAAAGGTCGCCATACGTTTTTCCATATCGCATTCACGCTCGATTTTTGCAATTATTTCGTATAATCTTTCGGGAGCTGCCTCGTATTCACGGCGTTCCCTGCTTATATCGACTGTAAATCCGTCTGCAATAACATAAATATCGCCGATTTTCTCGGTTATCACAAAATTATGCCGTTTCATAGCATTTTTAAATTCCAAACCGAATTTATCCTTTTTCAACATATCATTCAGCCTGTCCATCAAGCCGTTCAACCGCAGCACCTCCTTGCATACACATTCATTATATCACAAAAAATCCCACTTGTACAGATTTAAAAGAAAATATTTTAACAAAAAAGCAACCCCGAAAACAGGATTGCTTTTTTAAAGGCATCTCATCCCTCAACTGATCTTGAAAGCCATACATAAGCGATATCAAGAGCCTCGTAAAGACTGTTTTTCTCGCTTGTTTTGACTATAGCCTCCACTGGAGAAAGCTTTTCATCGGTTGCCATTTTATAAACCTTGATTTTCTTAGCAACATCAAGGTTGCCGATTCTCTCCGTGTCCTTAATATCCATCATAACAACGTAATCATCATACATATTTCCGTAATAAATTGTGTTGTCTTTTCTCACAAGAGGGAGTCCTTTATAGGACAAGTAATCTTTTTTTTCAGCCATTGTAAATCCTCCTTTGTGCAACTGAAACGTCATTTATAATTCGTACCAATACATTATATCATATAATATTAATAAAATCAATAGTTAATGTTAAATTTTCTTTGGAAATATCACTGAAAAGATTACGCTGACAGCTATCTGCCAGCGTAATTGATCAATATGTGCTGATAATATCCTCACCGTTAAGGTACTTGCCGACATTTTCAACAAGTCTGTCTACATATGCCGTTGCACAGGTGAAGCTTGTTTTTCCGTTAAGAACAATTGCCGAACGGCGGTTTTCAAGTGTATAGAATTCAACCGTATCGTTTCCGTCCTCTGCGGTTATTTCAATTTTCAGCGTTGGTTCACTGCTCACGTCCTCAAAATACAGTTCCTCGGACGGTGCTTTAAGCATAAACTGATAAAGCGTTTTAAACCTATCCGAATCAACTTCTTCTCCGTCTATGGAAACTCCGAAATCGTCTGCACCTGTTCCCGTGAGGTCGAAGCTTACATTTGTATCATCAGATGTCACAGTGATATTGCTGATATTGTAGATATAATGACTTGTGATAATGGTTGTTGTCAGGTCAAGCGGCATTTTTGTAAGCCATGGAAGTGACGCTTCATCGAATATATAAATCATATTGATGTCGCAAGCCATACCATAATAGCCGCCATTCTCCGCCTTATTACCGATTTTAAGACTAAACTCTCCGCTTGCTGTATCTGCTGTAACAACAAGCTGCGGATCGTCAAGACCATATTCTGCAAGGTCGCTTTCCTCGGGACGGATAACAGCAAAATCTGAAGCTGTCAGCCCGAACATTCCGCTCATATACTCGGAGCATCTATCAGGATTAAGGTCAAGTACAACAGGCTCGCTCATTCGGTAGTTTGACGAATTGGCGATAATTATATCCTGATCCTCAAGTCTTGTATCGTAATTTATCACGATATCATAGTCAAGATCTTTTCTGCTTACAGTAAGCTTATTGACAAGAGAATAATCAGTTGTATCCTCCTCGTCCTCGGCTGTCATCTGCGTGAAAACTATCTTATTAACGCTGTTCCTCGGGTCAGCTGAAGCGAAGGTAACATCGCTTGTTTTAACAGTATATACAGTATTTTCATCATTTATGCTCATATAGCTGTAAATTGATGAACCAGGGACCTTATCGCCGATTTTTACAGTTATTTCCGTTTTATCGGTATCGTCAAACTTGACTGTATATTCCGAGGTTGGTTCGGCAAGGCCGTAAATTGAGATATCCTCCGCATTTTCCATAATGGTTTTCTGTGCGGTAAGTGTAGCCGCACCGTTCAGTGCGGTATTTACAAATGTATCGCTAAGCGGAGCAAGGATATAGTCAACGATAGTCCACATATAAACTCCGTCCTTGCCCACACGGTCAACGTCATATGTGCCGAACTCATTTGTAATAGTTATCTTTTCGATATCCTCGGGGTTTTTATCAAAAATAAGGCTGGATTCGACAACCGTTTCCTCCTCGACCTCTGCCTCCTCCTCAGGTGCGGTCAGCACAAGAGCCGCCGTCACACCTCCGAGGATAATCAAAGCCACTGCCGCAATAATTATAAATTTGAGTCTCGCTTTCATTACTTATGTCTCCTTTTGAGCCATATAACAATACCTGTGATAAGGATTGCCGCAGGGAGAATAACAACGAACACCCAGAATGCGGTATTAGCCTTTTCGACAGTCGTATCAAATGTTGCAGCTGTAAGATCCTTAGCAACGATAGTAATTCCGCTGTCCTTGCCTGTCAGAGCATTGACGATAGAAACGAAATAATCTCCGTTATTGTAATAGGATGTTCCTGTAATAGAGGATTCAAGCATTGCAGATGAACCATAAACGAGAAGATTCGAAGCAATGCGGTTATTATCACTGTCAAAGGATGTTTTTGTTCCAAGAGCGATAGTATTATATGTGCCGTTCACAATTTCAGGCTCAACACCGCTCTGTGCAAGCTCCTGCATTTCATCTGTAAGAACGAAAGCAGTATCGGCAGTTGTAAGGAGAGCTGTTGTTGAAACGCTTCCTCTGTTCTCAAAGAGCAGATTTACAGGTCTTGCAAAATATGAAATAACGGGAAGATCAGGCTGTGCGACATTTGCGGAATAATCATTTTCCTCGATAAAGTTACGGATAGCGTAATAGGTGGTATTTGTAGCAAGATTTGCGGTATCGTTATCACCTACAACGCCGCTGCCGACCTCAATTCCCCATTCTGCAAGGAAAGCGTCAATATTTGCGGTTGATTTCTGCGAATAGCTTGCAAGGTAAATAAGATTTCTCTGATAATTGCCGCCATTTTCAAGATAGTTATAAAGCTTATCGATAACAGCCTCGGAAAGGTCGTTTATAGGAGCATTTATGACCATAAGGTCAGCGTCATATGGGAAATCCTCGCCGTTCGGGTCAAAGCTTGTAACATCAAAGCCATCATCTTCGAGAAGTGAGATAATAGAATCATTTGATACATCGGTATCGCCTGTTTCCATAATAGCCGCTGTCTTGGGCGAAGGGTCTGTAACGTACATAATTGCCGAGGTGAGAACCTGCTCTGCCTTTGATGAAACGATATTATAGGAGAAGGTCTGATAATTAAGCTCCGTATTGAAAAGGTCGGTAACAGTGATAACCTTTATTCTGCTGCCAGAGCTTACAACGATGTTATTTCCGCTGATAGTACCCTTATAAATTTCGGAATACTTGTTAGCATAGGTCGGGTCTGCCTGCATATCGACAAACTTAACGTCAATCATATCGCTGTTGAGGGCATATTTTTTAAGCACCTCATAAGCCTGCTTATAATAAACATTTCCTGCGTCACGGAATGTATCCTCATCGGACATTGTAACTATCTCAACGGGTTCATTTATACTGTTGATATAATCAATGGATTCCTGTGAAATTTCAAATGCACCTGCGGAGGTAAGGTCTATAGTAAGGTCGGTTCTTTCACCGACAAGGCTTATTATAACGTTCAGCAGAACAACAGCTGCGATAACTATGACCGTGATAGCTGTTGCGGCAGAGCCGTATTTAAGCTTTTTAGTATTGATTTTCTTTTTTGCATTTTCGCTCATTTTAAAAATCCTCCCTTCTTTTAATCAGCCCAACGGCGTTTTTCAAGCACACGGACTGTAAGGAAGTTGAACACGAAAATTGTGCTGATAAAGAAAACGATACTTCCGATATTGAAAATGCCCGATGCAAATTCTGTATATCTTGTATAGAATGCAAGCGACTTCATAATGCCGCTGATGAACTCGTTGGAAACATTTCCTGCAAGAAGGTCGAGCATATAGAAGAACATTATTATAACAAAGCTTATGATAGCGGAAACTATCTGGCTTTCGGTCAGTGACGATACGAAAATTCCTATTGAAATAAATGACGCACCGAGCAGGATAAGAGCAATTATCGTTCCGAATATAGTCGCCCATTCAAGAGTTCCTGCAAGGGTATGAAGAACGATAATATACGGGATATAAATTGAGATAGCACAAAGAAAAACGCAGAGTGCTGCGAAGAATTTTCCTGCAACTATACCTGCAAGGCTTATCGGAGCTGTAAGCAGGCACTGATCTGTACGCTGTTTCTTTTCCTCGGAAAAAAGACGCATTGTCATAAGAGGAATAAGTATCATCATAAGCGTAAAAATGCTTGTAAAAACATAGGACATATCGGTTGAACCGTATCCCATATTGATATTTACGAAATAATTTCCCGTATAGAGGAAAAATGCGGTAATAAATATATAAGCTATCGGAGAGGTGAAATAGGTTTTCATCTCACGCTTGAAAACTGCACCCATTATTCTTCCTCCTCCTTTTTATCTTCATTTTCAGCTTCTGCTTCTTCAACGGCTGGATTTTCTGCCGCCTCATCAGCTGTTTCTGCGGTCTGTTCAGCATTTTCATCAGACTTTTTAACGCTGATATTCACATCTCCGCCCATTGTTATCTTAAGGAAAATATCTTCAAGCGACATTTCGTCCGACTTCATACCGAGGATTACCCAGTTTCTTGCAACGATACGCTTAAAAAGCTCACGTCTTATATCGCAGTCCTCTTTTACCTCTATTTCATAATCGTAAACACCTGGTTCACGCTCCATATCGGCTGTAACTGTAATAACTCCTGGAATAGCCTTTATCACCTTGAGGATCTCGTCACGGCTGCCGTCTATACGCATAATAAGTCTGCTGTCCGTCTTGATATTTTTTGTAAGATTTTCGGTAGTATCATCAGCGGCAAGCTTACCCTTATTGATAATAATAACACGGTCGCATACAGCCTGAATTTCTGAAAGAATATGCGATGAAAGAATTACCGTATGCTTCTTTCCGAGCTTCTTTATCAGGGTTCTTATCTCGATTATCTGCTTAGGGTCAAGTCCGACTGTCGGTTCATCGAGAATAAGTATCGGCGGATTGCCTATAAGAGCCGATGCAAGGCCAACTCTCTGCTTATATCCCTTTGAAAGGTTGCGAATAACACGGTCGTAAACGTCTGTTATCTTAACAAGACTGCAAACATCTTCAAGGTGAGCCTTTCTTGGTAGCTTGCATTTTTTCAGCTCATAAATAAAGCCGAGGTATTCCTTTACCGTCATATCAAGATAGAGCGGCGGTATTTCGGGAAGATAGCCTATTTCCTTTTTCGCCTTCATAGGTTCATCAAGGATATTTATTCCGTTGATAAGAGCCTCGCCCGAGGTTGAGGAAATATATCCTGTGAGCATATTCATTGTCGTGGATTTTCCTGCTCCGTTAGGTCCGAGGAAGCCGAGTATCTCTCCGTCATTGACGGTAAATGAGATATTATCGACAGCCTTTTTTGAGCCGTACTGCTTCGTAAGGTTTCTGACTTCGATCATTTTATCAGCACCATTCCTTTTACTTTTTTAAGGCAGCTCCGAATGTCTTTCCGAAGCTGCCTATGCTATTTTAATGAATAACTGTGTTAAAACTGTGATAAGAAAAGCATAATTTTCCGATAACTCAACATTTTCTCAACATCAACTCAATCAGAAAGCTTTTCTATTCCCTTTCTGATACGTTCAAGCGTTACTTCCTTGCCCATAATAGCAGCAAGCTCAACGCCGCCGCCTGGGGTAGAAAGCTTGCCCGAAAGAGCGGCTCTTATCGGGAGAAGAATCCAGCCTACCTTTACTTCAAGCTGTTCAGCCTTTGCGGAAAGGATATTATAGATATTTTCCTCTGTCCAATCCTCTTCGGAAATATTTTCAAGCAAAGGAAGTGCCTCTTTAAGTGCAGTAAGGCTTGTTTCGGGAGTTGTTTTCATCTTTTTATTGAAATAAAGGTCAAGGTCATATTCTCTCAATTCATCAATGAAGTCAACACGTTCTGGTATCTGTGTAAAAAGCTCGGTTCTCGGCTGGAGCACTCTTGCAAGCACGTCAAGGTTGACATTTTCGCTCTTGCAGGTCTGTCTTATATAAGGCAGAGCCGCTTTTTTAAATTCTTCAAGCGGCAGACGCTTTATCCATTCAAAATTGATTGCCTTCATCTTCATCGGGTCAAATATTGCAGGCGATTTTGAAAGTCCGTGGATATCAAATTCATCAACCAGCTCATCAAGAGTAAATATCTCATTTTCTCCCTTTGGAGCCCAGCCTAAGAGTGCGATATAATTAAGTATTGCAGGGATATAATAGCCTGCTTCTACAAAATCCCCGAAATAAGCGTCACCGTCACGCTTTGAAAGCTTGTGTGTTTCATCACGCATAATATGCTCAACATGGATATAGCATGGCACTTCCCAGCCGAATGCCTCATAAAGGAGGTTATACTTCGGAGCGGAGGAAAGATATTCATTTCCTCTTACAACGTGTGTAATACCCATAAGATGGTCGTCAACGACGTTTGCAAAATTATATGTTGGCATACCGTCTGCTTTAATGAGTATCTGGTCGTCAAGGTCTGCATTCGGAACGGTAATATCGCCGTAAAGCTCATCATGGAAGGTAGTTGTGCCGTCAAGCGGAACTCTCTGACGGATAACGTAAGGCGTACCTGCATCAAGAAGCTTCTGAACCTCGTCAGCAGGAAGGTCACGGCAGTGCCTGTCATAGGTCGGGGTAATGCCCTTTGCACGCTGTTCCTCATGAACCTGATCCATTCTTTCCTTTGTACAGAAGCAGTAATAAGCCTTACCCTTTTTCACAAGCTCCTCGGCATACTGCTTAAAGATACCCATACGCTCCGACTGGATATACGGACCGACAGGACCACCGACATCAGGGCCCTCGTCCCAGTTAAGACCGCATACACGCAGCGTATCATATATAACGTCTGTTGCACCCTCAACAAATCTTCCCTGATCGGTATCTTCAATTCGGAGGATAAATTTTCCGTCATATTTTTTTGCAATAAGGTATGTGTAAAGTGCCGTTCTGAGATTTCCTATGTGCATAAATCCCGTAGGACTTGGGGCAAATCTTGTTCTTACATTCTCTGTTTTCATTTATATCATATCCTTTCGGAAATTCAAATCTACTTTTAATTGTGCTTTAAGCTCGTCAATACTATCAAGCTTCAATTCGGGGCGGATAAATTCTTTAAGCGAAAGCTTGACATTCTTCCCGTAAAGCTCACCCTCAAAGCCTATAATATATGTTTCCGCAAGCACCTTTTTACTGTCGGAAACGGTAGGCTTAACGCCGATATTCGTAATGCCTTTATATTCCCTGCCGTCAAATTCAGCAATTGAAGCATAAACTCCGAATTTCGGCATGGCACGTTCGCTCTCAAGCGGCTGATTTATTGTCGGAAAGCCAAGCGTCCGTCCAAGCCTTTTGCCGCCGACAACAGGGAGCGTGAAATAATAATCATAACCAAGCAAATCATTTGCACGGCTGATGTCACCCTCGGAAATAAGCCTGCGTATAAGCGTTGAGGATATTCTCTCGCCGTTCACGTCATTAATCGGGGGAACTGTTATAACATCAAATCCGAGCTCCTTGCCGAGCGTTTTCAGAAGCTCTGTATTTCCCGAAGCATTCCTGCCGAAGCGGAAATCCTCTCCGCAGACGATATATCTTGCCCTCATTTTGCCGACAAGCACTTCCCTTACGAAGCATTCTGCGGAAAGCTCTTTGCATAAGGAAAAATCAGGCGAATAAACATAATCCGCTCCAAGCCGTTCAAGCTCCGCAAGCTTATCATCATGGTTCAAAATGAACCCAAAGCCACCCTTAGAGGTAACTGTCGGAGTATCAAAGGTAAAAACTGCCGCCGAGGTATTTTCAGCTTTTCCTGCGACAGAAACGGCTTTTTCTATGACTGCTCTATGTCCGAGATGAATGCCGTCAAAAACACCTGCCGCAACCGCCGTAAACCTCTCGGCAGTATATTCTGTTCCTGTCAGATCTTTCGTAAAACCACCTTCACGAATATCAGAAATTTTTATATACGGAAAATTCCGCTTTTTCACTGTCGGCTCTGCCAAGACCGATAAATCCGCCGTTTGCACCGAAAACACGGTATATGCCGTCCTTGGAAATGTACATTCGGTTCATATCGAGCTTAACGCCGTTCCTGTAAAGCTTCTCCTGATGAGGATTGAGCTTCACATCGGGATAATCACCGAAAACCTTTTCTATCGGGAGAAGATATTTTTCAGCGGATAAGCCTTTTTCTGCATTTTCCTGCAGCTGTTCAAGGCTCACACATTCATCAAGCGAAAAACCGCAAGCGGCAGTCCTCACAAGGCTTGTCATAACCGCACCGCAACCGAGCTTATCGCCTATGTCGCTGATAATGGTTCTGATGTATGTTCCCTTGGAGCAGGAAATTTCAAATATTCCCTCGCTTTTTTCCTCGTCAAATTCAGTCATCACAAGGCTGTACACCGTAACAGGTCTTGGCTCACGCTCAACCTCTATCCCCTTTCGGGCGAGGTCATAAAGCCGCTGACCGTTCACTGTAACGGCAGAATACATCGGAGGTATCTGCATAATATCTCCACGAAATCC